>JAEYOM010000103.1 GCA_023411715.1 Bacillota bacterium
GCGGTGACACCGTTGGCCCAGACAGTTCCAAAGGTCTTGGTGAGAGTATAGCCACAGCTGAGAAAATGCTGCGAAACGCAAAAAACGGCGGCAGAAACTGTATCCGTCATCATGCGCCATAACAGAGCAAATATGAAAACGCCCTCCGACAGTGTATTGCCGGAGGGCGTTTTGTCACTAAGCTATTATTGGGCTTTGATAATATCTACGGTGTCGCGGGCGATAAGCAGCTCTTCATTGGTGGGAACAACCCATACAGCCACCTTGGAATTCTCGGTGGTGATACAAGCCTCCTCACGGCAGCCTCTGTTCTTGTCGGCATCAAACTCAATGCCGAGAACGCCCATGTTCTCTAGTACGCGCTCACGCACGACATCGTCGTTTTCACCGATGCCGCCGGTGAAGCACACGGCGTCAAGTCCGCCGAGCGCAGCAGCGTAAAAGCCGATATATTTCTTAATCTGATAGCACAGAATATCAACTGCCAGCTTGGCGCGCTCGTTGCCGGCATCCTCGGCGGCGTGCAGGTCGCGCATGTCGCTCGAAACGCCGGAAATACCGATAAGGCCAGACTGCTTGTTGAGAATGTCGATAATCTTGCTGGTGCGATAGCCCGATTTCTCAGACATAACGCTGACAAGAGAGGGATCGATAGCGCCGCAGCGGGTACCCATGATCAGGCCGTCAAGGGGGGTGAGGCCCATCGTGGTGTCGATGCACTTGCCGCTGTCGATGGCAGTAATGGAGGAACCGTTGCCCAGATGGCAGGTGATGATTTTTAAATCCTGCTTGCCGCCCATCAGCTCAGAAAGGCGCTGCGACACAAAGCGGTGGCTGGTGCCGTGGAAGCCGTAACGGCGCAGGCGATGTTTTTCGTAATACTCGTAGGGAATCGGATAAATATAAGCCTTGGGGGGCATGGTCTGGTGGAAAGCGGTATCAAAAACAACCACCATGGGGATCTCGTCACCAAACACCTTGCGGCAAGCCTTCATGGCGGTCAGGCCGGGCGGGTTATGCAGGGGTGCCAGGCTTGAAAGATCGTCAATTGCCTTAAGCACCTCATCGGTGATCAGTACCGAAGAAGCAAACTTTTCTCCGCCGTGTACGCCGCGATGGCCGATAGCAGCAATTTCAGAGATGCTGTTGATAACTTTGTTTTCGCCACTGGTAAGCAGTTCGACAACCTCGGAAAAAGCCTCAGCATGGGTGGGGAAGGGGGTGTCGTACTCGATTTTTGTACCGTTGGCAAGCTTATGGCTGATGGAGCCGCCCGCGCCTATGCGCTCGCAGAGCCCCTTGGCAATGACGGTTTCGCTTTCCATATCAATCAGCTGATACTTCATCGAAGAACTGCCCGCATTGATAACCAGAATTTTCATGATTGTTTTTCCTCCTTTTTATCCACAAAAGCGTATAATATACGCAAAAAAGAACGCCCCCAATAAAACGCGAAGATGCCTGAAGGGCAAAACCATGTGCTTGGCATTCTTCAGTATTCCTTGACTAGGGTGCCCATAAATAATATAATATTATATAATTTCCAAAAGTTCAAGTAAAACGGCATAAAACGCGTAAGAATTGGGAATTTACACGAGCATAAGCCTGTTTTACGCCCAATTACTTTCAATTCCACAAAATTTCGCTGAGTGTTGCTGGGCATACATAAAGCGAGAAAGGGGGAGCCGGCCGGTGACTATTGCGGCTATCGCAGCAGAATATAACCCGTTTCATAACGGACATGCTTACCACATCGCCAAAACGCGCGAGGCGGGGGCAACACATATTGTCGCGGTAATGAGCGGCAATTTCACCCAGCGCGGAACCCCCGCTATCGCCGAAAAACGAGCCCGCGCCAGGTCGGCGCTTGCGGGCGGCGCTGACCTGATAATTGAGCTGCCGCTTCCCTACGCCATGGCTACGGCGCAACGCTTTGCGTACGGCGTCGCCGGCATCGTTGAGGGAATGGGATGCGTTGATGTGCTATCCTTTGGCAGCGAGTCCGGTTACCTTTCCATATTAAAAGCGGCTGCAAATGCGGTGGATAGCCCCGCAGTATGCGAGCGAATGACCCAGCACCTGAACACCGGCGTCACCTTTGCCCGCGCCCGCCAGCAGGCGGTTAGCGAGCTTTGCGGCGACGAGGTTGCCGAGATGCTCGGCAACCCCAACGACGCCCTGGCGGTGGAATATATTCGGCAACTCGGTTTAATGCGCAGCAGAGTGGTCCCGTTTGCCGTTGAGCGCAATGGTGCGCGGCATGACGCACACGCACCCAAGGGTGAGATGGCCTCGGCTTCGTTTTTGCGCGCACTGATGCGCAGTGGTGGTATTGGGGCGATTGCCGATTTTATGCCTGCCTATGCCCATGAAGTCATGCAAACCTCGGCACGGGAGGCGTTGGCGCCGTTTGACGAGAAAAAGCTTGAGCCGATGATGCTCGGCGTACTGCGCAGGATGACCGCACGCGAAATTTCGCGCGTGCCCGACCTTTCAGAGGGGCTTGAGAACCGCATATATGCGGCTATCCGTCAGGGATGCAGCGTCGAGGAAATTTACACGCTGGCAAAATCTAAGCGCTACACTGCCGCGAGGATACGCCGCGTGATTATGTCGGCATTTTTGGGGCTGGAGGCGTCTTTTGCCGAGCAGTACCCGCCATATATCCGCGTAATCGGCTTTAATGCCCGCGGGCGGCAGATACTTTCGCGCATGAAAGAGACAGCGAGGCTTCCGGTATCTGACTCGCTGGCTTATCTGAGCCGTGTTAATGGCACCTGCGCCGCTTTTGCAGAACTTGAGAGTCGCACAACCGACATCTACCTGCTTGGTCTGCCGGTCGTGCGCCCCTGCGGATACGATTTTACTGCCGAAAGCATCCGCAATATTTAATACCTGCGCCTAAACAGCTTATTGAGCTAATAGAACGAGAGAAGGCAAAAAATGAACGCGATATTAATGCTATTGGACAAGAATGCCAGAATGTCTTTTGAAGATATTGCCACCGCCACCGGAAAAACTGTTGATCAGGTGAAAAAAGAGATTGCAGCCTTCGAGCAAAACGGCACCATCAAGGGCTATACCGCACTGATCGATTGGGAAAAGACCGACCGCAATTATGTTACTGCGCAAATTTCGGTGAAAATTGTTCTTAACGGAAAACTGGGCTTTGACGATATTGCAGCCGAACTTGCTGCGTTTGAAGAGGTAGAATCGGTCTCACTGATGAGCGGCGCTTACGACATTTCACTGATCGTGACAGGGAAAACCTTTCAGGAGATCGCGATGTTTGTCGCTTCGCGCTTATCGCCGCTTGAGTGGGTTCAGTCAACCGCAACAAGCTTTTTGCTTAAAACGTATAAAGAACGTGGCGTCGCCACCAAGTATGATGAAGATATCCGGGAGGTACGCAGCTAATGAATTATGACAAGGTAATTTCGAAAACAGTCAGAGATATTAAGCCCTCGGGCATAAGACGCTTCTTCAATCTGGCCAACGAGATGGACAACGTCATTTCGCTCGGCGTGGGCGAGCCGGATTTTAAAACCCCGTGGGCGGTGCGCCGTGCCGGTATCCACGCCTTGGAGGAGGGCAAAACCTGGTATACCGCCAATGCGGGCATGAACCAGCTTAAGGAAGAGATTTCAAAGTATCTTAACCGCAGATTTGACCTGCGCTATAACACGGATGAGCTTTTTGTAACGGTCGGCGGCTCAGAGGCGATTGACATGTGCATCCGCGCATTGGTAGAGCCTGGGGACGAGGTTATGGTGGTTGAACCGAGCTTTGTATGCTATGCGCCGATTGCTACACTTTCGCAGGCAAAGGTGGTGCCGATTGCCACTAAGGTTGAAAACAACTTTGCCCTCACACCTGAGGAGCTGAAGGCTGCCATCTCGCCTAAGTCTAAGCTGTTGATTCTGCCTTTCCCCTCAAACCCCACCGGCGCAATCATGACCCGCGAGCAGCTTGAAGCGATTGCCGAGGTGCTGCGTGGTACCAATATTATGGTGTTGTCTGACGAGATTTACGCCGAGCTGACTTACGGCGGGCTTAAGCATGTCTCGTTGGCAAATATCCCAGACATGTGGGAACGCACGATTGTGGTCAACGGCTTTTCTAAGGCCTACGCCATGACCGGTTGGCGCTTAGGTTATGCCTGCGGGCCCAAGCCCGTTATCGACCAGATGCTTAAAATTCACCAATACGCCGTGATGTGCGCACCCACTGTCAGCCAGCTTGCCGCCATTGAAGCAATGGAAAGCTGTGACGGCGCTATCGCCGACATGCGCGACGAATACGACGTGCGCCGCCGTATCCTTGTCGACCGCTTAAACAAGATGGGCCTAACCTGCTTTGAGCCCAGGGGCGCTT
>JAEYOM010000171.1 GCA_023411715.1 Bacillota bacterium
GCAGGCTTTTTTCCTTGAAAGAGAGGATCAGGGCAACGGCGGTACCTGCAGCAGCAGAATACAGCGAAGCTGTCGATGAAAAAACCGAAGGGAAGGTCATTGCAGCGAGAACTGCAAAAGGAATATAAAACATAAACGATTTGACGAACCGATTCTCTATTTTTCGTTTAAATATCACCAGCGGCAGCATCCTGACAAGATAGGTCACTCCCGCCATAACCAGTATATATCCCAGGATCATTCGCTCACATCCTTTGTTTTATCGTTAATCACTGCAACTTCCGCAGTTTTGGCTTCTTTGGAACTTTCGTCAACTCCGGCAGTCTCGCTAACTCCGACAGCTTCGCCATCCGCTGCGCTTTCGGCGTCCCTGACCGGGAAAAGAAAGGCTCCTGCCGCAGAGGCAGCTATGGCGCATATTATGATGACAAAACCTCCAGACAACCGGTTGAGCAAGGGTGTGTACCGAAACAGGCAGCTAATCGCGACAGAAAGCAGGATGACCTTCAGCACAGGTTTCGAATGCTTTGCCGGAGGGATGAATATCGCAATGAACATGCCGTAAATAGCGATATTGAGTGCAGAGCACACAGATGCAGGCAGAATAGTACTCGCCGCGGCCCCCAACAGGGTGCCCAGAGCCCAGCCGGCATAGGGGATAGTGATCAGGCCATACATATAGCGTGGACCTATCTCTGATGGCTTACCGGTTGCTAAGGCAAAAATTTCATCGGTTATACCGAACGATATAATAAGTCTTTGAAGGATCCCGAATGACTTGTCAGCTTTTTGGGATATCGAAAGCGACATCAGTGAGTACCTGAGATTTATTACGAGCTGTGTCAGGGCCACTTCCAGATAGGGAGCGGTAGCCGTTATCAGACCGATACCGGCAAATTGTCCGGCGGAGGTCAGGTTCGTCATGGATATGAGTACCGCCGCCCATACGGGAAGACCTGAATTGACGGCCATGATACCGAAGGTAAAGGATACGGAGAGGTATCCCAGGCCGATAGGTATGCCGTCTTTCAAGCCTGTTACGTAATTATTCAACGATACTGACTGGTTCGCAGATGGTGTACCATTAACGGGTACAGACCTGTCCATTGCCCTAAACTCCTTGTTATCACGACTTTTGTACTTCATCATAGCATCACGGGTATGTACTGTCAAATCCAACCTGCCGGATACAGGCGTTAAACTGGGCAATCGCAATATTTCAGGCAACAAAAAAGAGAGATTTGAAACCTCTCTTATTTTTGGTGCGGTCGATGGGACTTGAACCCATATGATAAAATCATACGCCCCTCAAACGTACGCGTCTGCCAGTTCCGCCACGACCGCATTTCAAGCCTTTGCTCGCGCAATCGGCAAAATCAATTATACTAACTGTTTGGAGGAGTGTCAATACTTTTGGGTAAAAAATATAATTAGTAATTAAATGTAGTACATACATATTGAATAATACTTCCGCAGTTGATAGAATTGATATAAGTATTAAATTTACCTTTGCCGGATAGGGCTGAAGGCATGAATTAAGAAATGAGGGCTATTAAATGGGCGGTTTTTTCGGATTATTTGATTATAATAAGCCAGGGCCTGGCGTACCTGAAAATGCGCCTCCAAAATCTCCTTTTATCGTATTTTTCGAGATACTGCAGAGGAAGTTTTGGAATTTCATAAAAATCAACTTTATGTTTCTGGTCTTCGATCTGCCGGCGATCTTACTGGGCTACCTGGTTCTTTTGTTCCTGTTCCCGAACATATTTCCGAATGCGTTCGAGAGTTCCGAGATGTTAACGAGCGAAATGCTGATAAAGTTTATACTGATGACGCCGATATTTTGCATACCGATGATCACCGTAGGGCCCGCGCAGGCAGGTTTCACCTATATAATGCGCAATTATGCCCGTGAGGAGCATGCCTTTATATGGAGCGATTTCAAGGATGCCGCATTGAAGAATTTCAAGCAGAGCATGATCATCGGTACGATAAACTTTATCGCAACATTCCTGATGCTGCTTTCAATAAGGGCTTATTCGCTTATCAATAACGGAAATGTCATCGTAATGGCGGGTATGGTATTGATGGTCATACTGTTTCTGGTATTTGCTATGATGAGCATTTACATCTATCCGATACTGGTAACCTTCGACCTTCCGATAAAACAAATATATAAGAATGCGTTGATTTTTGCGGCGGTCAAGTTTTTCCCGAACCTTGGGATACTTTTACTTAGTACTTTCATCATACTGCTGACCTTCGGTATGATAATACCTTTCAACCAGATTATCGGCATACTGCTGCTCTTATTGATCACTGTCAGCCTGGTCGGCTTCATCACAAATTTTTATGCTTACCCCAAACTCAAAAAGTATATGATATCCCGTATCGAGGATGATGAAGACGAGGATGACGAAGATGATGAAGACGAAGAAGATGGAGAAGATGAAGAAGCGGATGAAGATGACGAAGACGAAGAGGACGACAGGGATGGAGAAGTAAGCGGCGGAGCAGACGGGGCCGTAAGCGCCGCAGGCACGGACATCAGTGTCAAGGAGCCTGAAGCAAAGCCGTTGGACGACTCTTCCGATATGGGACCCGATGAGCCTGGTGAAGACAGTAAGGATGAACATACGGGCGACGACGGTGTCAAACGCTATTTTTGAATCGCAACGGACCGACAAGAACTGTACATTAACATGTACAGTTCTTTTTATGGGATATAGCCTAATCTTTGATTTTATTTTTGACGAAACTTCAAAGGCTGTAACAATCGCAATGAGTTAACATAAGATAAACAGAGGTGATTGTTATGCCGAATGAGCCGCATACTCACAACTTTGCCGGTGTAACTTCGTTAGAGGATGGTCACGTGCACCGGTATTCGGGGATTACAAGCTACGAGCCAGATTATCCCGGTCATATTCATTATATGGCCGGATTTACGACTTTTGAAGACGGTCACGTGCATGAATACAGACTGATGACCGGTCCGGCAATATATGTCGAAGGCGGCCATTACCATCATTACAAGGGCATTACCATGGTTGCGGACGGGCACATCCACAACATGGAAGGAAATACATCGTTATATGGGTGACAGGGAAACAGAGGTGATAGTTATGCCTGATGAATTGCATACTCATAGGTTTGAAGGTGGAACATCGTTCGCTGACGGGCATGCGCACCGGTATATTGGAGTGACAAGCCTGACTCAGAATAATCCGGGACATATGCATCTTATGGCAGATAATACGTCCTTTGTTAATGGCCATTTGCATGCATTCAGGTTCGTTACCGGCCCGGCAGTATATTTCGCTGACGGTCACTACCATATGTACAGAGGCACAACCGAGGTTGCGGACAGACATACTCACAATATGGAGGGACCCACGGTATTGTATTGAAGATAGGGAAGGTCAATCAGGAAGGCCATATTCCTTCCTGATTGCATTGATAGCCTTATCAACATCTTTTTCATATATAAGGTACGAAATATCGGTCTCGGAAGTGGTAACGAGCTTGATCTCAACGCCTTCTTCCGCAAGGATCGTAAATAGGCGGGCAGCTACTCCGGGTATGTTCTTCATGCCTTCTCCGAATACCTGAAGCTTGGTGTTGTCCGCGTCGATCTCAATTCGGAGATCCCTGGCGTTCTTTTTGAAGTCGTTCAGGGCGCTCAGAGCGCTAACGAGATCGCCGGACGGAAGGCTGAAGGAAATGTTGATGCTCCCGCGGAACGGAGGGGCCTGGCTGATCATGTCGATATTGATACTCCTGCCTGCGATAATACCAAACAGTTCCGATATCAGTCTTGTATCGTTAGGCAGCTTGTCGATCGTGACAAGAGCGACATTATAGGTAACATTTATGCTGGATACCGGTTTAGCCGACATTTCTGAACACCTCCGATAAAATTGATCAATACTATTTTATTCAGCGCTTATAAGATCATTCATGTCATAAAGACCGGGCTTTTTGCCGCAGATAAACCTGGCAGCGCGCAGGGCTCCGGTTCCTAATACGTCCCTGGACATCGCGCTGTGGCTTATTTCGATTATTTCGTCATTACCCGCGAAAACAACCGTATGATCACCGACAATAGTTCCCCCGCGAATGGCATGTATGCCTATTTCCGTTTTGCTTCTCTTTTTCCTGCGGGAATGCCTGTCGTAAATATATTCCTTTTTCTGGTCGAGCACGGAATTGATCGAATCCGCAATTGCCAGAGCAGTGCCGCTCGGCGCGTCTATTTTCTGGTTGTGGTGCTTCTCGATGATCTCAATATCAAAATTAGGCTCGAGCAACTTTGCCGCCTTCTTTACCAGATCGATAAGAAGGTTGATTCCTAACGACATGTTAGCCGAATGGAATATGGGGATTTTTTTGGAAACCTGCTCAAGAGCAGCATTCTGCATTGGCGACAAGCCTGTGGTTGCGATAACGGCCGGTAGCTTTTTTTCAAGGGCATAGGCCATCAGGCCTTCGAGCGCTGCCGGGTTTGAAAAGTCGACTATGACGTCGACCTTTACATTGCAGCTCCTGAGATCAGTAAAAACTGGGTAGGGATTCTTGCCGTTGTCGGCTATATCGTAGCCCGCAGCGATCTTGAAGCCGTCATACTGCTCGGATAGCCTTGTGATGACCTGGCCCATTTTGCCGTTACAGCCACTCATTAAAATTTTTGTCAAAGCGACACTTCCTCTTCTTTGGAATAAGTCAAATCAAGCCGTAATTTTTCATCGCTTTTATAAGTATACCCTTGTTTGCCTCCGACATATCGACGAGCGGCATTCTGTTCTTTCCTACATTCATACCCATCAGGTTCATTGCTTCCTTAATGGGGATGGGGCTGACTTCGATGAAAAGCGCCTTGATCAGTTCGAGCGTTGCCAGCTGAAGCCTGCGGCCGCCTTTGATATCGCCGGAAAGGTATTTCATAACCATATCGTGCGTATCATGCGGAATGATATTGGCCATAACGGAAATGACTCCTTTTCCGCCGAGAGACAGCAGAGGCACAACGAGTGCGTCTTCACCGGAATAGACCGTAAAATCCTCTCCGCAGAGATTTACGATTTCGCCGACCTGATTTAGGTTGCATTCCTTAACACCCACGATGTTGTCTATTTCAGACAGCTTTTGAAGGGTTTCGGGGTTTATATTGAGGTTCGTTCTTGACGGAACGTTGTAGATTATCATAGGAATGTCGATATTTTCGGCTATCACTTTGAAATGTTCGTACAATCCGCGCTGTGTAGTCTTGTTGTAATAGGGGCTTACGGAAAGGATCGCATCCGCTCCGGCTTCCTGGGCCTTCTTGCTCAGGTGTATCGCATGGCGGGTATCATTGCTGCCTGTGCCTGCAATGACGGGTACCCTGCCGTTTACCTTCCTGACGGCGTATTCGATGACCGAAATATGTTCAGTGTCGGGCATCGTGGATGCTTCGCCTGTCGTTCCGCATATCACGATCGCATCCGTACCTTCTTTTATCTGGAACTCTAAAAGTTCGCCGAGCTTTTCAAAATCCACGCCGTCTTCTGTAAAGGGAGTTATGATTGCTACTCCGGAACCGGTAAAAATGCACTTCTTCATTCTGATCATCCTTTCAGATTGTTAATGCCTGTCACAGCCAGCCTTCAGCCTTAAGGAGCTCAGCCATCAGTACGCCGCCTCCTGCAGCGCCCCTGATAGTATTGTGGGACAGGCAGGTGAATTTGTAGTCGAATAGGTTGTCTTCACGCAGCCTGCCGACGGCTATGCCCATTCCATTCTCGACATTTCTGTCCAGCTTTGTCTGTGGTCTGTCGGATTCCTCAAAATAGGTGAGGAAGTGCTCGGGAGCGCTGGGCAGCTTCAGTTCCTGGGGCTTGCCCCTGAACTCCTTCCAGCAGCTCAGTATTTCGTCCTTTGAAGGTTTGTTACTGAAAGTGACGTATACGGCGGCCATATGACCATCGGAAACAGGTACTCTGTAGCATTGCGCCGAAATGGCAGGACCTTTTGCCAGCGTGATCCTGTCGCCTTCGACAGAGCCCCATATCTTCAGAGGCTCCTTCTCGCTCTTTTCCTCTTCTCCTCCGATGTAGGGTATTACGTTATCAAGGATATCCGGCATGTCTTTAAATACCTTGCCTGCGCCTGATATTGCCTGGTAGGTGGAGGCGAGTATCTTTTCCGGACCGAAGCCCATCAGTGCATGTACAGGAGGTACGTAGCTCTGCAGCGAGCAGTTTGATTTGACCGCTATGAAGCCTCTCCTGGTACCCAGACGTTTTCTCTGTTTCTCGATTATGGCAGTATGCTCTGGGTTGATTTCAGGTATGATCATCGGTACATCATCGGTGAGTCTGTGTGCCGAATTGTTTGAAATAACAGGTATTTCGGCCTTTGCATATTTTTCTTCCAATTCCCGTATTTCGTCTTTTTTCATGTCGACAGCACAGAAAACGGCTTCGACTTCATCAGCCATTTTATTGATCTCTGTAACATTTTTTACAACTATGCCCTTAACGTTTTCGGGCATCGGTAAGTCCAGTTTCCAGCGGCCTTCGACGGCTTTTTCATAAGGAAGGCCTGCAGATCTTTCACTTGCTGCTATTGCAGCCACTTCGAACCAGGGATGGTTTTCAAGGAGGGTGATAAAACGCTGTCCGACCATACCCGTTCCGCCTATAATACCTACCTTCATTTTTTTGCTCATCCTAATTCCTCCTCTTGGATGTTTTAAAAGAAATCCGCGCCGTAATGGCGCTAAACATCCTTAAATAATAAATTAACTGCTGGCAAAGCGCCAACAGTTCCTGATTTCAGTTTCCCGTATATATTCGGGTCAGAACTGGCAGCGCTCCATCAAAATGTTTGATGACAGTTACAGTACTATTCGCATCTGCAACCAGAACACAATCCCGCAGGGGACCGCTCCTTCGGCATTTCACCCTTTCACGACGTTTCGCTGAACCCTGCGGTCCTCTGCGGCGTTACTAATGAGAAATGCACCTCTACCGTTACTTATGTTATTACAGTTTTAAATATAATACCATCGTAATGATGTGTTGTCAAATATATTCTGTCGCAACAATACCTAAGCTTATATTACAAAATGATTAAATTTGATCAGAATAGCGTTAAAAATGCCGATATGAAAGGGAAATAGGTTCTTTGTGTCGAATAAATATTAGCGAATACGATATTTACCAATGAGAAGGTGCTTTTATGTTCAAGGGAATATTAAGAAAAACGGCAGCGACTTTGTTCGCAGCAGCCGTCATGTTTTCATCGACACCCATACCCGCAAGTGCAGGCCCGGTTCCTGATACCGTCAGAGTCGGACTTTATTATAAAGACAGTTCAGTAAACACCGCGCAGTCCATTATTGACCTGTCTGCCCAGGCAGGTATAATGCTGGGCTTTTACAGAGATGGAAATTTTACTGAGATACGCAGGGCGCCGGGCTCATCCGTCATTTATATTAGAAAGGACGGGTATTATTATAATTCCGGCAGCGGGTTGAAGGAATATAATCCGTCGGTACCGCCTGCTTCGGGCGTAAGGTATGGACCGTATCATATTAAAATAGGAAACGATTACAGCGACCAGGCAACAGCCGAAGCACAGGCAGCTTTGTACCGCCAGTCTGGGGTTCAGGCTTTCGTAGCATACGCCGACGTTTGGCAGGTCTGGGCAGGTTCATACGAAAGTGATGCGGCGGCGCAGGCTGAGACGAACAATATCCGGAACCTGCTGGGCGAGCTTGGATACACTGTTGTTCAGCCGTCATCGGCCAGAGTTATCGCAGTTGACAGCCAATATCAGCCGGTTTGCGCTTTTGTCAGCGGCTCGGCCTTTTTCCAGGCGAGACCTGCGCCTGAGAACAACCCGCCTGTCATCAATATAAAGGGAAGCCCGTATAGAGGCGCGATAGAGGTCAAAAGACTACCCGGAAGCGATATGACTGTAATAAATGCAGTTACTATGCAGGAATACCTCTACGGGAATGTTCCTCCTGAAATCGGCGGCAAATCTCCGGCAGAAGCTTTAAAAGCGCAAGCGATAGCATCGAAAATGTATGTGATAAACAATATGGGCAAGCATGGGAAAACGGGTTTCGACGTATGCGCGACTACGAGCTGCCAGGTCTACAAAGGCTACAGCGGCGAAACGCCTCAAAGCAATGCCGCGATCGATGAAGTAAAGGACAAGGTCATAGAGTACAACGATAGACCTGCCGCAGCGATCTTCTACTTTGCTTCGGGCGGAGGCAGCACCGAGGATGTCAAAAACGTGTGGGGCTCCTCATATCCCTATCTCGTCAGTGTTGAAGATAAATACGAGAAAATATATACATGGACAAAAACGCTGCGCGCTTCGGATGTCAGGGCTAAACTGCCAGAGCTCGGCAATATTCTCAGTGTAGTTATCACGCAGACCGCTCCGCAGACGGGAAGGGTGACCCAGCTTGCGGTGACAGGTACGAGCAGGGGGGAGCCGGAGTATTTTCCGCGCGAAAGGACAAGGACGCTGTTTGGGCTTAACAGCCAGTTATATACGATAACAACGGACGCAGATGTATTTGCTGCGGCCGTCTCATATGCTCCCGTAGCATCGGCCGATGGTACGGTACAGACTGGGACAGCTGCAAATACGACGACGACATCATCTCAGGCAGTCGATATCGCACCGGCCAGCAATATGGTGCCGCAAACCGATCCCTTAATACAGCTGCCTGTAAGTTCGACTCCCGCAAGGACGCAGCTGGGCGGTAAAAAGGTAGTTACAGCCTCCGGCGTGGTCGCTCTGACAGGTTCAAACAACAAGATCACCATATTGGGCGCAAATGGTAATACAAAAAAAGCGGCTGTAGTACCGGAAACTTACACATTTACGGGAAAGGGCTGGGGCCATGCCGTCGGAATGAGCCAGGAAGGTGCGATAGGCATGGGGAAAGCAGGTTTTACGTATGAACAGATACTGACACACTATTTCCAGGGAACACAGATAGCAGGATAGATATTGTAAAATGCACTAGCTTCATGTATTATTTCTTTTGTGGTGGAAATATATAAGTAGATTTAGTGCATTTTTCATGCGCTTCGATACAATATAAGGCACAATGGAACAATAGAAGGCATAACGGGCGGAAACAGGAGAAAAATGAAATCAAGCGACTTTTATTACGAACTCCCGCATGAATTGATCGCGCAGGAGCCTCTAAAGGAAAGAAGCAGCTCGAGGCTTCTGGTACTTGACAGAGAAACAGGCGGCATCGAGCACCGTATATTCAGTGATATAAAGGAATACCTCAAGCCGGGCGACTGCCTGGTGCTGAACGATACAAGGGTTATTCCGGCCAGATTGCTGGGCACCAGGGAAGACACCGGCGGAAAAATCGAATTCGTGCTGCTGAAGAATATCGAGGGAGACGTCTGGGAAGTAATACTCAAGCCTGGCAAGAGGGCAAAACCGGGAACCAGATTCGTCTTCGGCGGAGGGGATCTCCGTGCTGAAATAATCGAAGTGGTGGAAGGCGGAAACCGGCTGGTACGCTTCGAATATAAGGGGATCTTTCAGGAGGTCCTCGACAGGGTGGGTATTATACCACTTCCGCCATACATAACAAAAAAGCTAGAAGACGCCGAAAGATACCAGA
Organism: Bacillota bacterium; assembly: GCA_023411715.1. GTDB lineage: Bacteria > Bacillota > Clostridia > Acetivibrionales > DTU013 > JAEYOM01. The sequence continues at coordinate 9,656 of JAEYOM010000171.1, forward strand.
CTGTTTATTCTAAATACCGCGGCTCGGCGGCGGCTCCGACCGCAGGACTACATTTTACACAGACGCTGCTCGGGGAATTGAAGCAGGAGGGCATAGATATGGCTTATCTGACACTCCATGTGGGTCTTGGGACTTTCAGGCCGGTCAAAGTGGAGAATGTGGAAGAGCATGTCATGCATTCGGAGTATTACGTATTAAATGCGGATGCCACGCAAAAAATAAACAGGGCGAGGGCGGCCGGCGGAAGGATAATTTCCGTAGGTACGACGAGCTGCCGCGTGCTTGAGACCATAAGTTCGGAGGACGGACACATAGAGCCTTCAGAAGGCTGGACCAGCATATTCATCTATCCGGGATACCGGTTCAAAATAGTTGATGCGCTCATAACGAACTTCCACCTTCCGGAGTCGACGCTGATAATGCTGGTAAGCGCTTTTGCAGGCAAGGACAGGATCATGGAGGCCTATCACACTGCAGTAGAAAACAAATACAGATTTTTCAGCTTCGGAGACGCGATGCTGATCAAATAGGTAGGAAAGTGCGATATCAAGGCGGGGAAGTACAAATCAAGGCGAGAAAGTGCGATATCGCGGCGGGAAAGCGCGGTATCAAGGCATGGGAGTGCTAACAAGCCGAGAAAGCGATATCACGGCGGGGAAGTTTAAATCAAGGCGTTGAAGCCAGGTGTTACGGCATGTAGGCAACATTAAAGGAGATTGCGATGGCGGCGTTAAGATACGAATTGATAAAGAAATGTAAGCAGACAGGAGCAAGGCTGGGCGTAGTCCATACACCCCACGGATCCTTTGAAACGCCTGTATTCATGCCTGTAGGCACCCAGGCGACTGTCAAGGGGATGACCCCCGATGAGCTCAAGGAAGTAGATGCTAGGATCATACTTAGCAATACATACCACCTTTATATGAGGCCCGGAAACGAACTGGTGCGCGAGGCCGGCGGACTGCACAGCTTCATGCACTGGGACAGGCCGATACTGACAGACAGCGGCGGTTTTCAGGTATTTAGCCTGAGCGACCTGAGGAATATAACCGAGGACGGCGTCACATTCAAGTCGCATATTGATGGTTCTAAACATTTTTTTACACCTGAATTGGCTGTGAAGATACAAAATGATCTCGGCTCCGACATAATGATGTCGTTCGATGAATGCATACCGTACCCCGCGGACCATGATTACGCAAAAAAATCGCTCGAGAGGACCACACGCTGGGCAAAACGCTGCAAGGAGGCTCATAAAAATACCGAAAAGCAGGCATTGTTCGGAATAGTGCAGGGCAGTGTTTACAAAGACCTGAGGGAGCAGAGCGCGAGGGAACTTGTAGCGCTTGACTTTCCGGGTTACTCGATCGGCGGGCTGAGTGTCGGTGAGCCGGCTGCCGATATGTATAAAATGCTCGAATGCACCGTGCCGCTCCTTCCGGAGGACAGGCCAAGGTATCTAATGGGCGTCGGAAGCCCGGATTACCTTATAGAGGGGGCCATCAGGGGGATAGATATGTTCGACTGCGTGCTGCCTACGCGCATTGGCCGCAACGGGACCGTCATGACGAGCAGAGGCAGGATAATTGCACGTGATGCAAAATATGCCAGGGACTTTTCACCGTTGGATCCCGAGTGCGACTGCTATGCCTGCAGAAATTTTACAAGAGCTTACATCCGGCATTTGCTCAAATCCCAGGAAGTACTTGGCATCCGGCTGACTACCTGGCATAACCTGAAATTCCTTTTGGACTTGATGAAAAAGGTAAGACAGGCTATAATGGAAGATAGACTTGGAGATTTCAGGAACGAATTTTTTGCGGCGTATGGTTATAAGCTGTAAAAGATTATGAAAGTTTATGAAAGATTATTAAGGTTAAGAAACCTATAATAAAATACAATAAGTAATGGAGGAAAACTATGCCAGGACAAAGCGGCGGCCTTTTATTAACGTTGGGCTACCTTGTATTCTTCATCCTGATCATGTACTTGCTGATATTCCTGCCCCAGAAGAGAAGGGACAAGAAATCCAAAGCAATGCTGGACGCGATGCAGGTCGGTAATACGGTCATCACGATCGGCGGCGTGACAGGTAAGATTATCAACATCAAGGACGACGAAGTTACTGTCGAGACCGGTGTTGAAAAAGCAAAGATCAATTTCAAGAAGTGGGCGATCAATGAAGTGATCAAACCAGTTGAATCTTGACTCGACGCCTTTAAAATCCCAGGGACTTAGGTAGTCCCCGGGATTTTTATGTATGCGCGCAACATGCGTATGGGTGCGTACGACGTGGGTGCGACGTGGGTGCGACGTGGGTGCGTACGACATGAGTACGACGTGGGTGAATAAGACGTGCGTGAGCGTGGGTGCGTACGACATGAGTACGACGTGGGTACGGTCGTGACGGGAAAGTTCTGTTCTATTCCTGCCCGCCGGCTAATATGTATATTGTATGATGCAATACATGCTGCGATTTTACAGCATGTCAACATGCGTACAGGAGTGATTAACGTGCCCAAAATGTTGAATGCGAATACCGGCGCCGTCGCAAATGAAAAAATGAGTATGATTTCCCTGCTGAAGGGACTGCTGGTTTCATATATCATTACCATACCGGCATTCATGCTGTTTGCCCTGATACTTGCCAATACGGATTTCCCGCAGCGCCT
>JAEYOM010000208.1 GCA_023411715.1 Bacillota bacterium
TCGACATATACGGGCCATAATAAGCATAATTAATGAGATAATTGGGTACCATGAATTTTGTCATCCCGGCAGTACCTAAGTATCCACGATGCTCCTTCAGATATTTTTTATCAAAGCTGGAATTATAGTCATTGATTAAATCCTTTATATATTTTTCATCAAGCATCCCATCCAAATATTCGGATGCTTCTTTTAATTCCCGATAGGATTGTAAACCGTTAACAATTTCTCCGTTTTCATCAATCGCATTATATTGTAAATTCAAATAAATAAATGTATGCAAGGTAAGAAGAATAAACATTGACGCGACGGCAAAAACAGTTACCTTGTTCCATGTTTTTCTATACTCAAATTTTACTAGCTCTCTCATCCTTTCACCTCCATGCAGTGGCTATTTATATGCTAATAACTTTTGTAGCTATCTCCATGATGAATCACCTTCCAAGGTTCACCTTTTGCATCCCTGACAAGGATAAGATATTTCCAGGTTCCGTTATCGTAATACTCGCAGACAAAAATATTATCAGCCTCATAGCCGCTTGCAACCCCTTTATCTTCGTCATCATAAATCACAGTAATTCTTGGATCAACACAAGGATAAACCGTTGCATTTGTTTTCACTCTTATTTGAAGTGTTTCCACTACATATTTTTTTGCAGCTCCATATGCTTCACTTAATTCTCTTGAATCAAATCTGGATGTATAATCTAATCCATCCGCATCAAGTCCATAATCCTCCAATTCGGGAGCACCGAAACCCAACAGGCCTCCTTTCACCTTTACGGCTGTCATGGTTTCTCTTTCCTCCCGATAGGCTGTCAGCGATTTTTCCAATTCATCCTGCGATTGCTTTTTGCCGGAGTTCTCCTTACTTTGATTATTTTCATCAGACAAAGACGTATCATCTTCGGATTGCGCCTGAACATCCCTGGTACTACTTTCCATTGGAGTAGAGGTAGGAGAGGCAGGAGCGTCATCTTTTTTGATGCAGGCAGATAATAAAAGAATTGACAAACATAGAATTCCTAATAGAGTTATTTTTTTTATATTCATAATTTAAACCTCTTCCTTTCCGCTGATTCCGCTGACAAACATATAATAGTCTTCTAATGTAGGCTCTGCCGACAGGCTTTCTATGTTGGGATATTTATTCCCAACGTAGCGTACCTCTACATCTTTTCCTGTCTGCTTTAAGTGAATGACAGAGCGTTCCTTGCTCAATCTGCCGCAAATCTCCTGATCTACGGTCGTTTCCCAAACCTTCCCCTGCACGGTTTTCACTAAATCGTCAATTTTTCCGGTTTCTAAAATCTTACCGTTGCTTATGATAATCAGGTTGCCTGCAATTGCTTCAATATCCGAAACGATATGAGTGGAAAGGAGAACGATCCTGTCCCTGGACATATCACTGATAATATTTGAAAATCTGATTCTCTCTTTCGGGTCAAGCCCTGCTGTCGGTTCATCAAAGATCAGGATTTTAGGGTCGTTAATGATGGCTTGCGCTATTCCCATCCTTCTTTTCATACCGCCGGAGAAGCTTTTTATCTTCTTATTCGCAGCATCTGATAAGTTTACAAAATCCAAAACCTCCGGAATCTTGATTTTCAGTTCGTCCCTGGTAAGCCCTTTCAGTACACCCATGTATTGCAAAAAGTCCTTTGCTGTAAAGCTGGGGTAAACGCTATAATCTTGCGGCATATACCCAATTAAGCTTCTATATTTTTCATCCAGAGTAAAAATATCTGTGCCGTCAAATAAAACCTGTCCTTTGGTAGGGAAATCTACAGTGGCAAGAATTCGCATTAATGTGCTTTTGCCTGCCCCGTTTTCCCCTAAAAGACCGTAAGCTCCGCTTTTGAGTTCAAAGTTAATGCCTTTTAGGGCTTCCTTTTTCCTGTATGATTTATGTAAGTTTTCAACTGTTAATCCCATTGCTTTCACCTCATGCTTTGTTTCTATACATGCTTCAATGCAAACTTTTAAGGGCTTCTGCTGCGAGAACGTGTCGGATGTCTCCTGCTCAGCTAATCCCATTAACCTCTTGTGCTACATTCTGTGATACAATTACATAATTAGAACTTATATCCGTCGAAAGGCTTTTGTCAGTAACCTTCTCTGATACAATTAAATAATTAGAGCCTATATCTGTCGAAAAGTCTTTGTCATTCGGATTCACTTTTGTAGCTGTATTTTCATTTGCATCAGGTCCGGAAGACGTTTGCGGCGGATGGATTTTGGCATCGGGTAGGGCAGAATCCGCTGCGTATTCGTGTACGCTGTTAGGAGTAGTTACTATATCCGCAGCCTGCGCAGAGGACAGGGCAAACGTAGTTGTACTGAAAAAAGTAACCAGCAAGACCACAAAGTATAAAACAGGTGAAAAACGTTTCGCTGTCATATCCATCATGGCATAGATGCGCCGCTTCATCCCCTTTGTACCGCTGTAAAAGTTTGTTGAAAAGGCGGTCTGACACGCACTTCCGCTTCGGATAACGCCAATGATGGATTCTCCATACCTTGCGCGGCTTTTTGCGTCCATCTCTTTCAGCACTTCTTCATCGCAGGAGATTTCACAGAGGTTTAAGGCCGACTTGACCGTAAGGTATACTACGGGATTAAACCAATGTACGGACAGAGCCAGCATCATAAGGGCTTTGTTCCGCAAATCCTTACGTTTGTAGTGAATAAGCTCGTGCTTTAGGATAAGCGATAATTCATCCTGAAGAAAGCTGCTTTGCGGAATCAAAACCGTAGGCCGCAGCAGTCCCACGAGCATAGGTGTTTTGATGCAGGCGCAGGATTTTATCATGATACGATCTTGAAGGCCCAACTTGCTTTTCGTGTGAGTAAAAAGCTCCAACATAGCCGTATCTTCAATATTTTCGCTCCACCGCTTTACAGATGATAGGAAACGTACATGCTGAAAAGTGTGCCAAGCTAAAAAGCATATAACTCCAATTGCCCACAGCACCTCTGCATATTGCATCCAATCCTGTGTCTTGGCTGCGTTTGGGACATACATAGTTCCAAATATAGGAATATTCGCACTGGGAGATAGAGTTGCGCCCCCATCAGTTATGTTGGATGGTAAAGTTGACCGGAGGGCTTCCGGCAGCACAACGCTTATTTGCGGGCGTATCGGTAGAAGCAGCGCAACAAAAACCACAGCCCACAAGTAATAACGGCATTTTGCGGTATACCTGCGGGAAAGCAATGGAGAAAATGCCATAATCAGCAGTGCAATTACGGAGAGACTGAATGAGTTCCGTAAGTATGAAATGAATAATCCCTGCATATCACTCACCTCGCTTTTTCAGCCAATCAGACAATTCCTCCAAGTCAGGATCCTTAAGTTCTTTTCCGTCATATAAGGTATTGACTAAACTTATAATAGAGTGATTATGGAATCGTTCAATAAAACAGCTGGTTTCAAACTTCAAGTATTGTTCCTTCTTCACTAATGGGTAATACGTACGCTCTTTACCATTCTTCTCAGTACGCAGAAATCCACGTTCGACAAGGCGCATCATAAGAACGATTAGTGTTTGCTGTTTCCAGCCCTTTTCTTTTCCCAATTGTTCCATCAACATATTCGTTGTGACGGGAGGCTCATTGCTCCATATGGTTTTCATCACTTCAAATTCCGTATCAGGGAGTTTTTTTAATTTATTCATCATTTATCTCCTCTTCGAATACAGACGCTTGTCTGTTTATGATATTATACAATTGTCTGTTATCATTGTCAAGAGTGGAAAATAGAGAGATGTGTTCTTAAAATCTTGTATGGATTTGGGATTAGGTGGAGTAATAAGAGGCTTTAGCGTCATCGCCGTAGCAACTGCTGAGCCGTTATATAAAACTCTTCCTGCCGGACGTCACCGGGGTTTTCGGCCGACGTGTGAAATAAAATTATTGACGCTCTGCTCATTAATAACTTTGCGCAATAAAGAATTTGTGGGGTTGATATGGACATTAAGGAATTAGAGAAATTGGAAGAAATTTTGCTCGTGAGGAGCTCAGCTGAGCGCTCGTGAGTTTGCCGTATCTTAAGAAAAAAATGCCTTTTCATTATTGTTTCAATATGCTATAATATCAACGCAAACGACTTGTAAAAGTTGGTCAATGTAGCATTTGGGAGGGATACATATGAAGCATATAAAGACCATCAATAACGCTCAGATGAAGAAGGATCTCAAGAATTCCGGCTGCGGCGAGTGCCAGACGTCATGCCAGTCGGCATGCAAGACGAGCTGCACGGTAGCAAACCAGAAATGTGAAAAGAGATAAATCAATCACAAAGAGCTTAAAACCATGACAGCGGGGGGCTTGTGCTCCTCGCTGTTTATGTATTGGGACGGGGGACGAAAAATGATCCATAGGTTTAGAATGCACGGTAAAAATATTGTTTTGGATGTAAATAGCGGCGTTGTTCATATATTGGACGAGCTGTCATATGAGATATTGGGAATATTGGCGGACGACGCCGGCGAATTGGCCGAAAAACCGGAGGCGGCCGTCGTTAATGAGCTGTCGGATAGATATAATAAGGAAGAAGTAACTGAGGCGTTGTCGGAAATAAATGAACTTATCAAGAACGTCCAGCTTTTTTCCAGGGATGATCTCGAAGATTATATCGGGGATTTCATTGAGGAAAGGAACAAAAAGCCCGTTGTCAAGGCGTTATGCCTGCATATCGCACATGATTGCAATCTCAGGTGCAGGTATTGCTTTGCTTCCACAGGGGATTTCGGAACCAAAAGGACCCTTATGTCCGCTGAAACCGGGAAAAATGCGATAGATTTCCTGATCGAAAATTCGGGCTCGAGACGAAATCTCGAAGTAGACTTTTTCGGGGGGGAACCGCTCCTGAATTTTGACGCTGTGAAGGAAATAGTACTGTATGCTCTGGACAGGCAGAAGAAAACGGGGAAGAACTTCCGCTTCACGATTACAACCAATGCGGTACTGCTGAATGAGGAGCATATAAAGTTCATAAACGAGTATATGGGAAATGTCGTGCTGAGCATAGACGGACGGCCTGAAGTAAACGACAGGATGCGCTTCCGCGTTGACGGCAGGGGAACATATAACGATATCATGCCCAGGATAAGGGAAATGGCGGAATCCAGAGGGCAGGACAACTATTACGTCAGAGGCACGTTTACACGCGAAAACCTGGATTTTTCCAAGGACGTACTGCATCTTGCGGATCAGGGCTTCAGGCAGATATCAATAGAGCCTGTCGTGGCTGCAAAGGACACAGGCTTCGATATAAGACGGGAGGATCTTCCCGGACTTTTCAGGGAATACGAAGCTCTTGCGCTCGAGTACGTTGAAAGACGCAAAGGAGACGGCTGGTTCAACTTTTTCCACTTCATGCTCGATCTGGATCATGGCCCCTGCGCGATCAAAAGGATGAAGGGCTGCGGCTCCGGTCACGAATATATGGCCGTCACGCCGGAGGGAGATCTGTATCCGTGCCATCAGTTCGTCGGTATGGAAGATTTTAAAATGGGTAATGTAAATTTTAAAACCGAAATCAACAGCTCGGTTAGAAATATGTTTGTGAAGGAGAACATCTACACAAAATCCGACTGCAAAAAGTGCTGGGCGAGGTTTTTCTGCAGCGGTGGCTGCGCGGCGAATGCATGGCAGTTCAGCAACCGCTTGGACAAGCCTTACGATATCGGGTGCGAACTGGAGAGAAAACGTGTGGAATGCGCCTTGTGGGTAAAGGCTGAAGAATCGAAAGAGGATAACGGCTGATATCAGCTGATAGCAGCTGATAGCAACTGACAGCAGCTGGTTAAGAAACCAATAAAACATAACGACAGCTTAATACAGAAGAATGATAATAAAAAACAGAGAGAGGGTGGAGCTTATAATAACAGTCCACGATATCAAGAAAAATGAAGAGGTAAAGACATTCCTTACTATTGCCGAGACACAGATGCGTGTCCTTGGCTATACCGAGCATTCGTTCAGACACGTTGGTATAGTGTCGGGAACGGCGGGAAATATTATGGAACATTTGGGATACCCCGAACGTGAGGTAGAGCTTGCAAGGATTGCAGGCTATCTGCATGACATTGGAAATGCGGTTAACAGGACCGATCATGCGCATACGGGGGCTATCATGGCATATCAGCTCCTGACCAAAATGGGAATGGACATCGATGAAGCCGCAGATGTAATGGCGGCCATAGGAAATCATGACGAGCAAACCGGGACGGCTGTGAGCAATATCTCGGCGGCGCTTATACTTGCCGATAAATCGGACGTTCATAGAAGCCGGGTCAGAAATACCGATTTCGCCACGTTCGATATCCATGACCGCGTAAACTATGCGGTTGAACGATCCGTTATATCTGTCGACAAGGAAAAGAAGACGGCGGATCTTGTCCTAAAGATAGATACGGCGATATGCCCGGTCATGGATTATTTCGAGATATTTCTCGTAAGAATGACAATGAACAGAAGGGCGGCGGCGTTTTTAGGGCTGCAATTCCAACTGTTCGTCAACGACTCAAAGCTTATCTGAATTGCTTAAAACATCCATTTCTCTAGGAGGGATTTTGTATTGACTGGCTTGTACGATAGATATATAATAACTTCATGTGGTTACGAAAAAAAGGGGGATTTTTACAGATGAGAGGGAACAACGGGATTAAATTCTTCCTCGTTATTGCCTTGATTGCCGTGTTGACATATATTTGTTTCGCGGGCAATCTTTTTGGCATTAAGATTCCCGGTGCCATGGATATCGTTCCAGGTATCGACATCAACGGAGGAATTGACGCAACGCTTTATGCCGTAACGGACAACAACCGTAAACCTACGCAGAAGGAACTTGACACTGCCAAAGTAATTATTGGCAAAAGACTTGACAAGGAAGGAATACTTGACAGGGATCTCTCTACAGATGTGGCTAACGGCAGGATCGTTCTCAGGATACCGTATGCCAAGGGCGAAACCAACTTTGATCCTGAAGCTACGATGACGAAATTGGTTAAAACAGCTTTGCTGACATTTCAGGAAGTCGATGAAAGCAAAAGGGATGCAAACAGAAATCCGACGTATGATGAGAGTAAAATAATTCTGGGAGGCACGGATGTTATCGACGCGACGCCGCAGAAGAACCCTGATAACGGCGGTATGCAGGTAGAACTGAAATTTAATTCTGCCGGACAAAAGAAATTCTCCGATGCCACTGCTAGACTTATAGGTAAGCAAATTGCCATTTTCATGGACGACCAATTTATATCGGAAGCTCAGGTCCAGACACATATCACTTCCGGCGATGCAAGGATAACTCTTGGTACATCGTCGGACAATGCCGCCACCGCGGAAGCAAAGGATCTTGCCGATACGATAAGATCCGGCGCGCTGCCGTTCAAACTTACGACGGAGTCAATGAACTCAATCAGCCCTCTGCTCGGCAAGGGAGCTCTTGATATCACGATTAAGGCATTCATTGTGGCATATCTGCTGATCGCGTTCTTCATGATCTTCTATTACAGGCTTCCCGGACTTATAGCGTCGATCGCGCTGTTCGCACTGGCTATAATGACGCTGCTTGCAATCTCATGGCTGAACATCACGATGACCATATCCGGTCTGGCCGGCGTTGTATTGGCGGTCGGCATGGGCGTCGATGCTAACGTCATCATATTTGAACGAATAAAGGAAGAAATGCGTGCAGGAAAGACGCTCAAGGCCGCTATCGACCTTGGGTTTAAGAGAGCATTAGCCGCCATCATCGACGGTAACGTTACCACGTTGATCGTAGCTGTGATAATGGGTTATTTCGGCACAGGCATCATGATATCGTTCGCATACACGCTGTTCGCAGGCGTGCTCATAAGCTTCTTCACAGCGATCACGCTCACGAAGACGATGCTGAACGGAATAGCTGGTATCGACGCGGCCAAGAGACCTTGGCTGTATGGCATATAAGGAGGAGGCGCAGACATGGTAGATTTAATGGCTAAAAAGAATATCTTCTTTGTATTGTCCATTCTCATATTCATTACGGGAATCATTGCCACATTCGTCAACGGTGTGAAGCTGGACATACAGTTCGAAGGCGGAACGATAATGCAGATACAGATGCCGAACGACCAGTTCGAAACGGAACGTGCGGCAGCTATCGTAGAGGAATCCATAGGAAAGCGTGCGAGCGTACAGAAATCGACAACGTACAACCCTAATGATGCTTCAAAAAATATTACGCTTATGGTCCTCAATATTGGCAGCAGCGAGACGCTGAACGATACCGAAAGAACTACAGTGCTCGCAGCTCTGAAAAAGGAATACAATATACCCAATGACGCTCAGATCACGGTAAACAGTGTTGCTCCGTTCATAGGAGACGAAATCAAAACGAATGCAATGTATGCGATCATACTGTCAGCAATTATCATTATACTTTACGTATGGTACAGGTTCAGGGTAATGCATGGACTTTCCGCAGGTGTTTTCGCTGTGTTGGCTCTAGTTCACGACTGTTTCGTTATGTATGCCGTATATGTACTGTTCATGATACCGATCAACGACTCGTTCGTTGCCGCCGTACTGACTATCATAGGTTATTCCATCAACGATACGGTGGTCATATACGACAGGATAAGAGAAAATACGAGGCTCATGCGTAAGGCGCCTGTCCATGAGCTTGTCAATACGAGCGTAATGCAGACGCTGGCAAGATCGATCAATACATCGGTCTGCACACTGATAAGCGTTATTGTACTTTATGTCTTCGCTGCATACTTTAACATCTCGTCGCTCAAGGATTTTTCATTCCCGCTGGTTGTCGGTATAATAAGCGGTTGCTACTCTACGATATTCATAGCAAGCCCGCTGTATATGGTATGGCAGGAGAGGAACATTAAAAAGAAAGCTGCTGCGCGCAAGCCAGCCAAAGCTTGATGCAGCGATCTGACTATAAAGCAATAAATAGACTTGAAGCCGGTATATTCGATATACCGGCTTTTCTGCATAGTTTGGATTTATCTGCTCTATGCATTTGAATTATTTGCGCCGGCAGTTTTAATGGCGGGAACTGGATACCAAAGCTAAATAAAATTGGAT
>JAEYOM010000125.1 GCA_023411715.1 Bacillota bacterium
GAGCAGAGCCCCGTCGAACTGACCTTCCAGACAGACGGCACCGAACAGACAGGACAGACAGGACAGACAGGAACCGGCGATAATTCCGGAAACCAGAGCGGTACATCGGAAGACCAGCCCAAAATAAGGCTTCAACAAATCGAACTTGATCCGACCATGGCTTACGGAGACGAGGTCAATGTATACGTTGAAGCAACGCCTTCGGATACAAACCAGCTGAATGTCGTTTACAACCAGACTGTTGCGAAAAGCGACTTCCCGTTCAGCGTAAAGGTAACGCTTGCAAAACAGGGAACGACCCATATAATTGTGAAGCTCAATAACACCATCGTCCAGGAGGACGATTATTAGGATAAACCCAAACGGGCGGAGGAGGTCTGCGGTTTTGCCGACAGGCACTATCATAAAGGGAATAGGCGGGTTTTATTATGTATCATCGGATGACGGAATCCACGAATGCAAGGCCAGAGGCATTTTCCGCAAGAAAGATCTGACGCCGCTGACAGGGGACAGGGTAGAATTCACTATTATAGATGCTGCCCGGAAAAAAGGCAGCATAGACGAAATTCAAGAGCGCAGCTCTTTATTGGTCAGGCCTGCGGTAGCCAATGTCGATCAGCTGATAGCGGTCATCGCAGCCAGGTCGCCTGAACCGGATATGCTCCTTCTCGATAAGCTTCTTATATCGGCTGAAAAGCAAAATATCGGCGCCGTTTTGTGCATAAACAAAACGGATCTCGATCAGGAAGACAGCAGGACCGGGCTGCACGAAGCATACAGTAAAGCCGGGTATCGTGTTGTTGAAACGAGTTCAAAAGAGAATTGTGGCTTCGAGGAGCTTGAAAGCATGCTTGAAGGACACATTTCCGTGTTTGCCGGACAGTCCGGCGTTGGAAAATCCACACTTCTGAACAGAGTCATGAACACGATGGCTATGAAGACCGGAAAGCTCAGCGACAAGCTGGACAGAGGAAAACACACTACAAGGCACGCCGAGCTGATGGAACTGGCCAGAGGCGGGTACATAGTGGATACTCCAGGTTTCAGTTCATATGAACTTACCTGCATCAGGTATGATGAATTGCAAAATTATTTTCCTGAATTTGCCGATTATATAAGTGGGTGCAGATTTATCGGCTGCAGCCATATAAACGAACCGGACTGCGGCGTGAAGAACGCTGTAGGATCGGGAGCCGTAAGCGTCGGCAGGTATGAGAGATATAAGGAATTATTTGCTGCACTAAAGCATGAAGATGATATGAAATACAAAAAGGGAAACAGGAAGGAAACCAAATCATGATAAAAATTGCACCTTCAATATTAGCTTCGGATTTTTCAAAACTTGGTGAGGAAATAGCCAGAGTCGAAAAAGCAGGTGCGGATATTATACATATCGATATTATGGACGGTCATTTCGTACCCAACATAACGGTAGGGCCCGTTGTCGTTCAAAGCCTTAGAAAAGTGACAAAACTCCCCTTCGACGTACACCTGATGATAGAGGATCCCGACAGGTACATAGACCAGTTTTTAGAAGCGGGGGCAGATATAATATCAGTGCATGCAGAGGGCAACAATAACCTGCACCGCACGCTGCAGCTCATAAGCAACGGCGGAGCAAGGCCTTCGATTGCACTGAACCCGGCAACGCCTTTGTCCGTACTCGATTCGATATTGAGTGATGTGGATATGGTCCTTGTAATGACAGTTAATCCCGGCTTCGGAGGACAGCAGTATATTGAGAGCATGACGGAAAAAGTGCGTGAGCTGAGACAAATGGCTATTCAAAGAGGTATGAAGCTCGACATAGAAGTTGACGGCGGTATCGATACCGAGAATATACATATGATCACCGAAGCGGGCGCGAACATAATAGTGGCGGGTTCCACCATTTACAACGCTCCTGATGCGGCGGAGATCATACACAGCTTGAGACAAAGTGCGTATGGTGGGATCGTATGACCTGCGTCATATTCTGCGGCGGTAGGATCACCAATTATGAATATATTAGAAAATACATTGGGGGAGCAAGCCTGATAATAGCCGCCGACAGCGGGGCACGGCACTGCAGGGAGCTGGGCCTTAAGCCCGGTATATTGCTGGGCGATTTTGATTCAATCAGCAAAAGCGACTTGAATGCGCTGAACGATGATGAAACCGAGATACTAAAGTTCCCATCGGAAAAGGACATGACGGACAGCGAGCTTGCAATTGAAATAGCGCTGGAACGCGGCTGTGACAAAATCATACTGCTGGGAGCTGTTGGTTCAAGACTCGACCATTCTCTTTCAAATGTCTTCTTACTAAAAAAATTAATTGACAGCAACTGTGAAGGCCTGATAGTCGACGAGAAAAATGAGATAAGACTGATCAGGGATTGTATTGAACTGAACAGAGAAGAAGATGCTTTCGTAACGCTTCTGCCAATGGCGGGGAATGCAGCGGGGGTATCGACGCAGGGCCTTCGCTATCCCCTGCGTGATGCGACCCTCGAAGCAGGATCTTCCTGGGGCGTCAGCAACGAGTTCTCTGCAGATTCGGCGTGCGTGACAGTGAAGGAAGGTTACCTGCTCGTAATCGTTTCAAGAGATTGACTATTCCAGTATGTTAATTATGGATTAACTCTAACTTAAAGCTGCGCTCAAACTTATGGTGTTTATACTCTGCGGCAAGTTCTTCAAACGCTTTCTCAGAATTCCTGATTGTCTTTTCATCCACACAGTAGGCCAGGCGGAAGAATCCCCTGCAGCCGAAGCCTGTGCCGGGCACGATTACGAGATTATACTTCAACGCGGCATTACAGAATGCCACATCGTCCTCAATTGGAGCCTGGGGGAACAGGTAGAATGCGCCCTGAGGCTTGAGACAGTTGAAACCGGCTCCGGTAATGATGTCATAGAGCATATCGCGCCTTTTCCTATAAGTCCCTGTCTCCACTACGGCATCCAGCGATTCAGGCAGTATTCTCTGAAAAAGCGCCGGAGCATTGACAAAGCCCAACGTCCTTGTCGAGAAGATCAGCCCATCAATAAGCTCTGTCGTGTCGCTCATCATGGGGTTAACTGCGATGAAGCCTATGCGCTCGCCGGGCAGCGACATCGATTTGCTGAAGGAATTGACTGAGACCGAGTTTTTAAAAATATTGAACAACGGAGTTACCACAGCGCCATCATATATGATCTTATCGTATGGCTCGTCAGAGATGACGCATATCTGTGTTCCGAATTCCTTCTCTCTGGCCTGTACTCTTTCCGCAAGCTTTTCCAGCATATCGCGCTTATACACCACGCCCGAAGGATTATTTGGCGAATTTATTATTATAGCCTTCGTCTTCGGTGTAATTGCATCGTATACTTTAACGGGATCGGGCTGGAACGTCTTTCGGTCTGTATCGACGATGACCGCTTTTCCGTCGTGATTGTCTATGTAGAAAAGATACTCGGCAAAATACGGCGCCAGTATGATTACTTCCTCGCCAGGATTTAAAATAGTTTTAAGCACGACATTCATGGCCCCGCCGGCTCCGCACTCCATGACGACGTGCTGCGCGCCGACCGGGATACCTGTCGCTTGATGAAGCCTGGCGGCTATCGCGGCCCTGACATTCAGGTAACCGGCGTTACTCATATACCCATGCATCCCGGGCATATCGGATAATACTGCTTTTTTCAGCGCTTCTTTTACTACTACCGGGGGTTCTATATCAGGATTACCGAGAGAAAAATCAAATACGTTTTCAGCTCCGTATTCTTTTCTTAGCTTTTCACCCTCTTCGAACATCGCTCTGATCCAGGATGACCTGCCCAGGTTGGCTGATATTTTTTCAGAAATCATATGTTTCACTCCATTCAGCATTTTCTTACTGCCAGAGATCGTTTTTACCTTCGGATGCAGGTATCCTTGCCTCTGAGTATTGTTATTTATGATATACCAAAAACTAAGAAAGCACAATTAATAATCGCTATTCTATAAATACAGCGGAATACCAGTTCTGCTCATCTGTTTTGCTTTTCAGCGTATTGAGGGGCAGACCGAATTTCCTTACTGTTTTGAAAACGTCTATTCCTACGCTGTGAAACGCCGGCCTCGCCTTTCCCGGATTTACGCAGCCGCAGCCCTTGAAGCCTGCACATTCCTTGCACAGGGCACAGTCACTTAGTGAAAACGCAAAATAGTAACCATCAGTAAACGCTTCGCTTTCTATGGCAAAAGAAACATTCTGCGATATCCTCTTGTCCTTTGTGTGTATTATAACCCCCCAATGGTATTTTTTAAACAGCTTTTCATATTCCCAGGGAGACAGGGAACCGGGTCTTGACGGGCAGGTGTTGCCTTTGCCCCAGTCGCCGCAGCCATACATGCATTTGAGCAATGTACGCGGATCAAATTCTATGTCTTCGATTTTGAATTCAACTGCATCGTTCGCTCCCATTTCGAGCGCTTTTTTGATATATTTTTCTGCGTTCATACCAGACCTCCGCCAATCATTGAGAATAAGACAATTATATACAAGACAACGGCCTGTGGCAACTTATAACTAATATGCATCATGACTGCCGGGCACTCGTCAGGGCAAAACTGCCATAAAACCTTTTTCCTCGCCGCCTCGCCAGGCCAGGACTTTGGAAGCCGCCTGCGATCAGGTCATTTCTTCAGCTTCTCAACCAGGCTTTTGTCCGGAGTCACTACAGCCGTCACGTAGTTCACGTAGATGACCTTTCCGGGCTTTGCTCCGGACGGTTTGTTCACATTTTTCACCGCAGTATAATCGACCTGCACGTTTGCCGACATTTTAGCCTTGCTGTGCCACGCGGCCAGTACGGCGGCTTCTTCGACAGTCCTGTCGGGGATCTCGCGGCCGCCTTTTCTTATTATGACATGCGAACCGGGTATATTTTTTGTATGGAGCCAGATATCATTCGATTGTGCCAGCTTCAATGTCAACTGATCGTTTTGCTTGTTATTTTTTCCTACATAAATATCAAATCCGTCGGACGAGACAAAACGCAGCGGTTCAGATAACGGCGGCTGTCTTTTTGACGAAGCTTTGCGGTGAAACTTCATATAGCCCTGTTCCGCCAGCTCCTGCCGCACTTCATCCATTTCCCTGAGAGCCGTGCAGTTGTCGAGCAGCTGAAGCACGCTTTCCAGATAATCGAGCTCCTGCCTCGAATCCTCTAGTTGGCGGGTAGTGTAGGCATGTGTGCTCTTGGCTTTCGAATATTTTCTGAAGTAACGCTGTGCGTTTTCCTGCGGTGAAAGGTTCGGGTCAAGCTGGACGTCCATATATTCATCGCCGTTTTCCGAGTAATAGTTTTGAAGCGATACACTTTCGGTGTTGCGAGGAATCCTGTAGATATTTGCGGTTATAAGCTCTCCGAAAAGCTTCAGCTTGTCCCTGTCGGCAACATCTCTCAAGGTTTCCTCCTGTATCGCCAGCTTTTTGGAGCATCTGTCGATGGAGTTGTTAAGTACTTTGTAGAGGTCGGATTTTTTTTGCCTCATCCTTTCCGCGTTATCCCGGGAACAATAAAAGACGTCAAGGACTTCACTTATCGAGCCAGGCTTCGCCGGATACGGGTATTGCCTGATATCGAGGCAGTGAAAATCCAGCGGTTTCTGGTGCGCTTCGTCTTCAAATATGACACAGGGCTCATACCTGTCGTTCCTGATCTCATCGAGTACTGATACAAGCGCTGTTTTAAGGTTATGACAGCCATCTTCGGCAAGGGAAGCTGCCGAGGTCCTGTTTTCTATCCCTGCCCTGAAACAGATCTCACGGCATAGCAGCGGGCTGAAACCCTTGATATGTTCAAGCAGGTATTTGTCGACGGTCTGCGCGGAGGATTTCAATCCGTCGAGCAGCGGTTCCGTATCCAAGGCATCAGGTGAAAGCTTATCCTGCGCGGGCGGCAGTATATAAGGCCTTGCCGGCATGACTTCACGGACGCTGCTGATGTCGGAATCCACGTGCTTTATCGAATCTATGATCTTATCTTCGCTGTTTACAAGTATGATATTGCTGTAGCGCCCCATTATCTCTATAATTAGCCGCTTTTGAGATATGTCTCCGAGTTCGTTCGCGGATTCTATAACGACGCCTATTATCCTCTCATAGTCATTGAATTCGAACGACAGTATTTTACCTCCCGATAGATGCTTTCTGAGCAGCATGCAAAAAACAGGAGGAGCTGAAGGGTTTTCCTTGACAGCTTCAGTCAGATGGATACGCGGGTAATTGGGGCTGGCGCTCATCACCAGTTTGCAGTTTTTGTTCCAGGCTCTGACGAGCAGGACAATTTCGTCGGCTTCAGGCTGAAACACTTTTTCTACGCGCCCGCCGACAAGTTTTTCAGTTAATTCATCAACGATGCTTTTAGCAACTATACCGTCAAATGGCAATCGGAACACTCCTTAAGCTGATTTATAATCATCAGAAAAATCTGATATGGATTTCAGTATATCACTTACGGGTAAGAGGGACAATTGCCATAAAAAAACCGGACTTTTAACAATCCGGCGGGTATTTGCGTTGACAATTATGCTTTTTTGTAATACACTAAGAAGGTTATTGACTATTGCATTCAAATATAAAAACCCAATTATATATTATCACAGTTCAAAATAGTTGTCAACAGTTTTTTTGAGGATGGATATGGTATCAGTACAATTAAAAAAGGAGGACTATAAATAAATGGGACAGAATGATCCGGAATTTACTCTTGAAAAGGAAAGGCTCAGTGAGGTCGAAGGGCAGATCGGGCTCCAACTTGAAGCTGCCCGGCATATTGCCGGTAAAGTGAAAAAGGATTTGACCGGGATGCAGAAATCGATGTGGGAGCATGTCAAACCGACGCCGGATGGCTTGGATGATCTAGCCGGTATATGGCAGTTCCAGACCGAAATTGTGAGGGAGGGAACCAAGGCGATCTTTTTGACCAACCAGGCGCGGAAGCTCGAGCGGATGGCCAACAATCCGTATTTTGCCCGGATAGATTTCAGGGAGGCGGGCGATGAACTTGCAGAGAAAATCTATATCGGGATTTCAAATTTAAAGGATGAAAGGACCGAGCTGTTTTTGATCTACGACTGGAGAGCGCCGGTCTCAAGCATGTTTTACGACTATGAGCCGGGTAATGCGGGTTATTTATGCCCAGCCGGAAGGATCGAAGGCGAGCTCCTTCTAAAGAGGCAATTCAGGATTTGGAACGGTGAGCTGCAGCTGATGTTCGATTCAAGCCTGGCAATAAATGACGAGATACTTCAGGAAATTCTGGGCAGGAGTGCCGACAGCAGAATGAAAACGATCGTCGCCACTATTCAGCGCGAACAGAACAGCATCATCCGGAACGACACCCACAAGCTCCTGATAGTCACCGGACCTGCCGGCAGCGGTAAAACTTCAATAGCGCTCCACAGAGCTGCATTCCTCTTATACAGGCACAAGGACAGCATAACGTCGAAAAATATAGTCATATTCTCACCCAATGAAATTTTCAGCGATTATATTTCGGATGTCCTACCTGAGCTCGGTGAAGAGGATATAAACAGGGGCACATTGTTCGAATATGCAGTTAGGACACTGGGACCCGAAGTTAAGCCGGAAAACGCTGCGCAGCTGATGGAATTCCTGCTTGCAGAAGACGGCGTCGCTTATAAACACGATACAGTACGCGGCGGAGATGATATGGGCGATTGTTCCGGGACCGGGTACTTTGCAGACCGGCGTCAGAGGATCGAAGGTATCAGATATAAAGCTTCGTTTGAAATCATAGAACACCTTCGCGAAAATGTACAGCATTTCGAAAAAGGCAGGGTATTTCATGATGTCGTTTTCCGCGGTGAAATGATAGAAACCGCGGATGAACTCATGCAATATTTCCATGAAGACCTGAAGTTCCTGCCTGTAGCCAAAAGGCTCGATAAGATAAGGAGCAGGCTGACGTCGAAACTCGATATACTTGTAAGGAAGAGGGTTGAGGAAGTAGTCATAGAGGTCGCAAAATCCGGTGAATATATCAATGCTGCCGAAATACGCGGGCGCAGCATAGCGAAGGTCCGTGAGGAGGTTTTGCAGGCAAGACAGCTGATTGCTGAAATGACAACCCTTGACGTACTTGACTGCTATGAAGGGTTTCTCAACGAACGGGATATATATGCAGGCAAAACCGGCGGTATCGATCGGGTATCGGGTAAACGGGATATAAATCACGAGGACATCGCACCGATGGTGCTTTTGAATGGATTGCTGAACGGTTTTCCCAATATGGACGGTATCAAATATGTACTGATCGATGAAGTACAGGACTATACCCCTGTCCAGCTTGAGATACTGAGAGTGCTGTTCGGCAATTGCAACCTTACATTGCTGGGCGATCCCAACCAGGCCTTGAATCCGTATGTTCCCTCTTTAGGCACAGAGCGCCTGGCAGGTATACTCGGGTACGAATCCTATATTTCCGCAAGGCTTGTCAAAAGCTATCGCTCGACAAGGCAGATAGCTGATTTCTGCAATGGAATAATAGGAGGAAATATAGACGCCGAAAGCGTAAACAGGGAGGGCGAACTGCCGGAAGTTCACTGCTGCGCCAATATGCA
>JAEYOM010000130.1 GCA_023411715.1 Bacillota bacterium
AGAAGGAGATCAGGGAACGGGAAGAGCTAATAAACAGCTTCAGAAGAGCTTCAGCCCGGTATGAAGGTGCAGCGAATACAAGCCTGACAGTTTTGCAGACAGGACATAAAACAGCGCTTTACAAGGCGCTCAGGGGTATCATCGGCAGGTGCGGGTAAGAAGGAACGGCGAAGCGAACCCTTTACAATAAGAGGGACCCATATGGTATAATGGGCAAGGGGGCAGCCTAAAAGCTACAAAGCTCTTGCTACTTTCGATGGGTGCCGCCCAGGCTGCAAAACCATATGGGAGATGCTTGTTGTCAAGGGCGTTCAGGGCCCTTAAAAATCAGGATGATTCTTTTCTTCTTTTTCCTACAGTAAGTTGACGCGATCGTCTGATTCTCGTTAACTTGACATAGGTATCTGCACAAGATAGTATATAATACAAATAATTCGTATTTGTCGGAAATGGTGAAATAAGCTCTGTTATTTTAATGGAGGGGACGTCATGTATGATTTAGAAAGAACAAAGAAAACAATTATAATCATGTTTTGTCTTTCAGCAGTTTCATTAATATTGACTTTTATAGGGTTTGCGGGTGGTGGAGAAGAATTAATAAGGTATGGCTTTATGAATAACCCAGGACATACTATTCTGATGTTTGTTAGTGCTGGAGTGTTCATCATATCCGTATTAACTGGATTTGGATTTAAAGCCTTATGCAAAGATATTACCGAGGAATTGAAATATATCGACAGCAAAAAATAAAATTAGCTCTGTTTACTGCTTGTGGTTTACTGGGCGCAATACTGATAGCCCTGAACAAACAGAACGTTTATTGAATTATTATAGGAGTCTGTTACAAATAACGAAAGAAAGCGTGAGTGAAATGAGTACAGCCAGACCAACAAGAGAATATGCATTTGACCTTTTGAAAAAATACAATAAGAACGAAAGCCTGATAAAGCATGCCCTTTCTGTTGAGGCTGTAATGAGGCACTTCGCCGGGCTGCTGAACGAGGAGGATCCTGAAAAATGGGGCATAATAGGCCTGCTGCACGATATTGACTACGAAATGTATCCGGACCAGCATTGTGCCAAAGCTGTCGATATACTTCGCGAGAATGGATTTGCGGATGACTACATACATGCGATAGTCAGCCACGGTTATGGCATATGCAGCAAGGTCGAGCCGATGGCAAGGATGGAAAAGGTCCTGTACACGATCGATGAGCTTACAGGGCTGGTCACAGCGACAGCTTTGATGAGACCCAGCAGGAGCGTCCTCGATACTGAGACGAAGTCGGTCATGAAAAAGTGGAAACAAAAGAACTTTGCTGCGGGCGTCAACCGGGAGATCATCGAAGAAGGCGCAAGGATGCTCGGAATGGAGCTTGAATTTATTGTTGAAGAAACCATAAGCGGTATGCGGAAGGCTGCCGAAAGCATCGGGTTGAAAGGCGAGCCGGCCGTCCGGTAAAAATGGGATTGAGGGACTCGTACAGGGATAGGATGAATACTAAAAAACGTAATATAACCATAGCAATAACAGTCGCAATGTTTCTGGGAGCTGTAGAAGGGACTGTCGTAACCACCGCGGTCCCGACCATAGTCAAGGAACTGAGCGGCTTTGAACTGATAAGCTGGGTCTTTTCCATATACCTTCTGACGTCTGCCGTATCCATCCCAATCTGCGGCAAGCTCTGCGACTTATATGGCAGGAAGAGCATACTTACCATCGGGATAGTGATCTTTTTAGTGGGCAGTACGCTGTGCGGCCTATCGGCAAGCATGTATGAACTGGTAGCTTTTCGCGCTCTGCAGGGGATAGGCGCGGGAGCAATATTTACTGTGACATTTACCATAGTAGGTGATGTTTTCGAGCTTGAAGAGCGTGCCAAGGTACAGGGGTGGATGAGTTCAACCTGGGGGATCGCAAGCCTTGCCGGGCCTTTTGTCGGGGGCTTCCTGATAGATAATCTTTCTTGGCACTGGATATTTTTCATAAATATACCTTTTGGAGTATTGTCGATAATACTTCTGCAAAGGAACCTGAAGGAAGGCTGCGTAAAAGAGAGACACAGGATAGATATAGCGGGTGCGGTATTACTATCGGCAGCCATAATATCGCTTTTATACGGATTTTTGCTGTTCGGGAAAAATGACCTGGCCATGTTGGCATGCCTGCTGGTTTCTGCCGGTATTCTGGCGGTATTCTATATCGTGGAAAAAAGGACCGGGGAGCCAATTGTGCCGTTCGACGTTTTCACAAGAACGAGTACGATCGTTAATATAATCAGTTTTCTGGCTTCTGCCGTGTTGATAGCTATCAATGTCTATATGCCCTTGTACTTACAAAATGTACTTGGCTCGAGCGCTATGGTGTCGGGCCTGACTATGGCGCCTATGTCCGTAACCTGGATGTTAGCCTCGGTTTATGTAGGAAAAGCCATTCCTAGGTTTGGAGAAAAGGCGGTAATAGCGGTTTCGTCGTTAGTGGTCGCAGCGAGTTGCCTGCTGCTGCCGACACTTAGCCTGAATTCTCCGCTGTTTCTGGTAATCATTTATACATCGGTAATGGGCTTCGGCTTCGGCGCCGGTTTTACGACACTGACGATAGTCGTGCAGATGTCCGTAGACTACAATAAACGCGGAGCGGCTACGGCTTTGAATTCGTTGGTCAGAACGCTGGGACAGACGATAGGGATAAGTATTTTCGGAAGCATTTTCAATTTGGGGATAGCGGAATATCTGACAGGGATCGGCATCAAGGGGATAGACGCCGGTAACCTGTATTCCTCCCCGAGTATCAATGATGCGGCATACCTGGAACAGGTCAGATTGTCCCAGGTTTCGGGGCTTCATATCATTTATGCCGTGGTGATTGTGGTCTCGCTGGCAAGTCTGATCTTAACCTTTGTTCTGCCCAAAAATCAAAGTGCAAAACCCGAATAAAGGGTATATAAACATCGAACATATCATATGTGCCGGAGTGCGTCTATCGGGTTCAGCCTGCTTGCCTTTCTCGCCGGTGCGAATCCGAAAGCAATGCCCACTATGCTTGAGAATCCGACTGCCAGGAGAACGGTCCAGATCGAAAACGGAAACGTGAAGCCCATAAGTAAAGCCGCAGCTGCCGCGATAAGCAGCCCGAAAACTATTCCGATGATGCCTCCGAACAGGGAAATGAAGATGGATTCGATCAGAAACTGTAGCTGGATACTTGAAGGCTCAGCTCCAAGCGCTTTTCTCAGGCCGATTTCGGTCGTTCTTTCAGTTACAGATACCAGCATCATATTCATTATGCCGATTCCGCCGACGATCAGCGATATGGAGGCGATGCCCGCAAGCAGGAGCGACATCATGCCCGTTATACTTCCGAGCGTATTGATAATGTCCTGCATGTTGTAAACGCTGAAGGTGTTGTCGTGATAATTGAACGCCTGGTTGAGTACGTCATTTATTGACGATACGATTTCACCCGACCTGTTTGGATCGGACATATACACCTCTACACTTGCGACAGTACTGATCCCCAGGTCGCTCATCGCAGTCGTGTAGGGGATCAGCACCGCGTCGTTTGTGGAGGTCGTGCTGAACCCGCTCTGCGGCTTCAATACGCCTATGACTGTATATGAACTGCCGTTTATCAGCAGTTTTTTACCCAGAGGCTGGATGCCGAAAAACATTTCCTGTTCGATCTGGCTGCCGATCACGGTGACGTGGCTCTTCGCGTTTACATCCAGGATGTTGATACCTCTCCCGGTTTCAACAGTATCGGCGTTCTTTTTAAAGTAATAATCATTCTTGCCCTGGACAGGAATATCCGTTTCTACTTTCTTGCCGGACACAATCGAAGTGCTCCCGGAAACAGTCGGAGACACACCGCTGACATATTCGAGCTTTGAAAGCTTTCGCAGATCCTGTGTGCCAAGGCCTCTTTTCAAAGGCGTTCCGGTCGCCTGTATTATCAGCTTGTCCGCCCCGAGAGCAGAAATCTGGTTTGTGATGCTTGAAGTCGCGCCCTGTACTATGCTTATCAGGGCGATTATCGAAGCTATGCCGATAACTATGCCAAGGATGGTCAGAAAGGACCTCATCTTGTTATGGATGATATTGCCCCACGACATCTTTATACTTTCTTTGAACATCAGCTCAACTCTCCCTCGCTGAGCCGCCCGTCAAGGATGTTTATTATCCGGACGGCGTGCTTTGCTATATTTATATCGTGTGTGATCATGATAATTGTGCGGCCTTCGGAGTTAAGCTCCTCAAACAGGGACATTATCTGAAGGCCCGATTTTTGATCGAGAGCGCCTGTAGGCTCGTCAGCCAGTAATATCGCAGGCTCGGTCACGACAGAACGGGCTATCGCTACGCGTTGCTGCTGCCCGCCCGAGAGCTGGTTGGGGTAGCTCTTCAATTTATCCGCCAAACCTACGCGCTCCAGGATGGCGGCCGCCTTTTCTTCGCGTTCGGCAGGCGGGACCTGGGAATATATCAAAGGCAGCTCGACATTTTCAAGCGCATTCAGACGCGGCAGCAGCTGAAAACTCTGAAATACGAAACCTATCTCCCTGTTGCGTATCCTCGCCAGTTCTCTTTCATCCAGATCCTCGACGTTCTGCCCATCGAGCATATAGCTTCCGCTTGTTGCAACATCAAGGCAGCCGATTATGTTCATAAGCGTGGATTTGCCGGAGCCGGAGGGGCCCAGGACAGAAACAAATTGGCCTTCGCATACCTTCAGGCTGACGTGGTCGAGCACCATTTGCTCCGTATCGCCTACATAGTAACACTTGACGACGTCCTGCATGCTGAGGATCTCTTTCATTAGCCGCCGCCTCCGCTGCCGGGAGGCCGGGTGCCGG
>JAEYOM010000142.1 GCA_023411715.1 Bacillota bacterium
AACTTCATCAACAGTAAGGAAATCTGTCCGAACAGGCGCATTATTGCCATAACCACGGTTTTTAGATTGAACATCAGCAGTATAATGGCAAATACTACGCAAACGGCAACAGTATTAAAGCTCCTGAGGTTTTTTGGCAGTATGGACTTTTCGATATGTTTTTTATCAAAAATATTGGAATCGATATCCTCCTGGTTCCTTACGACCAGAAAGGCAAATATGAAGAAATAGGAGACCCCGAACAGCCAGGGCTTAAGATAGCCGATGCTGCTGGAGAACAGGCCGGATGTATTAGCCAGCTCCAGCGAAAGCACGAGTACGAAAAAACCCGAATAAACAGAAGCATTGCTCATTATCTGAGAGGCTCCGAGCCTTGACTGCTTTAGCGCGATGATATATGCCGCCGTGACCGGCACCAGCTCGAACAGCACCCTTGACGGGCCTGAACCGTCGTATATGATAATTGCTGCGGCAAGCGGCAGTAAAATTATGATCCATGCCGAGAATAAGGCAATAAACTTTTCACCGTTTCTTACATCCAGCATGAAAGAGATAAATTTTACAGCGCGCAAGCCTGAAATCTTCGGCAGAAATGATGGCGTCCGGCCCAGCAGCATCCTGCCTGCCGCAAAACCCGATACGCCTGTCGCGAAAAAGAGCAGAAGTGACATGCCGCCGCCGTATGTGCCGAAAAGCAAGGCCCGCAGCGTCAAAAAGCCGGCATAAACATACAGGTTTACCCCGACTGCCGCCAATATCCTCAATATTACAGAGCGCCTGACAAGCTTCATCCCTCACCTGTCCCTTCCGTTCCGCTCAGCAGTTCCCTGTCCGCCAGCACATAGAGATCTGCCTTCTGTGGTCTCACACTGCCTTCGAACACGGTATCGAGCAGGATTATGCTTACGATATTGCCGGCATCCGAGAGTATATCAGCCTGGTCGCATATTCTTTTGCTGAGATAGGCCGTCACTATGACAACCTCGGTATTTTCAAGCGAAGCGAGCACGTCGTCGAGCAGTCCTTCAAAATCCTTCACATTCTTCATCAGAAGCCTTGCCAGTATCCTGAACAGCTCGGAAATGTGATCCTTATCGGCCGCTTCATCGGTAAAGATAGCCTGCCTGGCTTCAGGCGCAATACATCCGTTGGTTCCGAACCTTACGGGGGTTCCATCACGCAGTGCCCTGTCGAACAGTGTCGCAGCCACCTTGATCCCAAGCTCGGCCATCCTTTTGTTAATCGTATCGGCATATTCGTAAAGCTGGGATTGCATATTCAGCAGGACCGTCAGGCTGCGCTGCGAGGTAAACTCGTTCTTTTTGACCATGAGCCTGCCCGTCCTTGCCGTCAACGGCCAGTGTACACGGTTGAGCGGATCGCCCGGGGCATAGTCCCGCGCTCCCGCTATGATGAACGGGTCGTCTATTATCCACCTGTTAACGGTCTTGTCGCTCTGCAGGAGGCTTACAGGCACAAACATCTCATCGAGGTCTATTATTTCCGGGTAAACCATAAGACTTGCATTTACGGCGACAGGTATGGAAACCACACTAAAATTAAGGAGGTCACCGCTTACAAGCGTGACGTTCTCGGTGTTGAACACGCCTCTTTTCAGACATTTGAGCTTCCATCTCCGTGTCGTCTTCTGATAGCTTTTAAGTATGAAGCTGCTGGTGACGCGCCTGCTGTCCTGTGCTATTACGGAGCAGGTGCCTGCAAAATCCAGCCAGCGTGAGGAGTGGATATCCACCTTCAGCCAGGGAACCGGAAGAAGCTTGCCGTTATATACCGTCTCAACGAGATAAATGCTATCGCCCTCATGAGCTTCTTTTACGCTGAATTCGCACCTGTAATCGAGACGCCTGAAAACACGGCCGCTGAATACAAGCATTTGAAACCACAGCACTAAAAGCAGTATGATAATCAGTGCAATAACATCCATAGCAATACCTCAGATCTCTTCCGTAGGTACAGGAACCTTTTTCAGCAACTCTTGGACCACGCTCTCGGCATTGCCGGTGCTGTCGGAAATGGCATGGCCCTTCAGTATCAGACGGTGCGAAAGTACCGGTACGGAAACCTGTTTTACATCGTCCGGCAGCACATAATCACGGTTTTCCAGCACTGCGAGGACCTGTGACGCCCTCATGAGCGCAATGCTGCCCCTGGGGCTCACACCAAGCAGTATTCTTTCGTCTTGCCTTGTCGATTCAATAATATCGACTATATACTGCTCGACCGCTTCCGAGACTTTGACAGCTGTCACCGAAGCCTGAGCCTCTGTGATCGTATTACCCGCGGCTATTTCTGCGAGAGACGCGGCAGGATCCGCGTTCCTGAAGCGCTTGAGGATCTCCTTGCCTTCCCCGGCCGAAGGATAACCCATTTTAAGGCGCATGAAAAACCTGTCGAGCTGGGCTTCCGGGAGCGGGAACGTTCCCCGTGTTTCGACAGGGTTCTGTGTGGCTATCACAAAGAATGGCCTGCCAAGCTTCCTGGTTTGGCCGTCGACTGTGACCTGCCCCTCTTCCATGCATTCCAGCAGGCTCGACTGTGTCCTCGGGGTGGCCCTGTTTATTTCGTCCGCCAGAACAATATTGGTGAACAGTGGTCCGGGCCTGAACACGAACTCTCCCTGTTTCTGGTCGAAATAATTGATACCCGTCAGATCGGAAGGCAGCAGGTCGGGTGTGAACTGGATTCTCTTAAAATCGCAATCGAGTGATTTCGCAAGACATTTCACCAGCATTGTTTTCCCAACGCCCGGCACATCCTCGAGAAGGACGTGGCCCCCGCACAAAAGCGATATGAGCACAAGGTCGATCGTTTTCTCCCGTCCTACCAGTACCTTCGAAATATTGGTTCTGACAGCGTCTGTCAGTTTTCTCACTTCAGAAAGCTCCATTAGGCCTACCCCCTATTTCTTAATTGCCCCTATAATACAATCCTTCATGAATTGTATCCTTTGCTCGTCGTTTATGGAAGTCCCGATCGGATTCGAGGTGATCACGACAACAATCCCAAGGTCCGGAAACACTGTGATACTCTGCCCGCCATAGCCCAAAGCATTGAAGGAGTGATATCCCGAGGCTGAATTGATCCACCATTTGTAGCCATAGCCGTTTTCGTAACCGGAATCCTTTTCTTTATTAAAATCATATTGGACTTTTGTAGACTTGATGACCCATTCCTTTGGAACCACCTGGGTATTGCCCCATTTGCCCTGGTTATAGTAAAGCCAGCCGAATTTGGCGAGGTCGTAGGGCGTAAGATACAGATTTGCATAGCCGGTATAAAAGCCTGACGGATCTGTGCCCCATGCAGTGCACTTTATGCCGAGCGGCCCGAACAGGTATTTATCGGCAAAGTCCCCGGTGCTCATGCCCGACGTCCTGGTAAGTATGACTGAAAGAAGATGGCTTGCTGAATTTGCATACTGGAATTTGCTTCCCGGATCATACTCTAGAGGAAGCGAGAAAGTCGCCCGTACCCAGTCCTCGGAGGAGGTCCATTTGTCGAGATCCTCCAGAAAGCCCGGAGTCATGGTAAGAAGATGCTTTATGGTTACCTGCTTCCAGCGCGGATCGGAAAGATTTTTGAAGTACTCCGGCAGATATTTCTCCACGGTGTCGTTCTCGCTTCCGATATAGCCCTCGCGTATGGCAATGCCTATCAAGGCGGACATGAAGCTCTTTGTAACGGAATAAACATTATTGGCGCTTTTGTCGTCATAGTATTTTTCAAAAACGTTTTTGCCGTTGCGGATGACGATAAAACTTAAAGCTGATGTATTGGACAGGGA
The DNA here is from genome assembly GCA_023411715.1 of Bacillota bacterium. Lineage (GTDB taxonomy): Bacteria > Bacillota > Clostridia > Acetivibrionales > DTU013 > JAEYOM01. The sequence continues at coordinate 3,806 of JAEYOM010000142.1, forward strand.
ACTTGCGCCTTCTTCCAATACAGCCTTGTCCATTCCCTGCTCTTCCGGATCCGCATATTGGAAATAACCGTCGTCCTTCAGCATTTCTTTCTGAAGCTCCGCTGTCTTCAAATCATTGGAGAACTGCGGAATGCTGACGGCAACGGATAGGCCTAAAATGACGACAATGGCGATACACTCGCGCAGAGCCGAGGGCGATAGTTCTTTTAATCTTTTTACCAGCTTGTTGAGAGCTGTCATAGATTAAACCCCTTTGTATATACCTGTTACTTAAGGCATCGTTAAAATATAACTTCCGCTAACTTCGCTCGGAACTGCGCTAACCAGACTGCATGGGCGAGCAGCATACGCAGTATGCGGCCAGCCAGGTCGCATGGGCGAGCAGCATACGCAGTATGCGGCCAGACAGGTCGCATGGGCGAGCAGCAAGCTTTGCTTGCGACCAGCCCCCACTTCGTTCCCCGAAAAATAAGCGGGAAGAAATATTTTAGCCAAACCTTAGGTAAATACTACCACCCGGGCCTGGCAAAGGCAAGTAGACTTTTTTATTTAATCAGGAGGGATTTTATAATTATTTCTGCTTCATTTGCTGCGCGAAGCTTTCACCGAAAGCAACACACTGCGCAAGATCGCTTTCCGATGGGCGGTATCTGACACCCAAGGGTTCCACGGCTATTTTGAAGCCTGAGCTTTCCAGTGAGGCGCTAATGGCTTTCGGGGATTCGCCGCTCCACCCGTAACTGCCGAAAGCGGCGCCAAGTTTGCCCTTGAACTTGTGGCCTTTTATTTCGTCAAGCAGGCCTGCGGTGACACGAAGAACCGTATTATTTACCGTACAGCTGCCGATGATCACGCCTTTTGCCTTGAATATCTCCGTCAGAAGATCGCTCTGGTCTGTAGAGGAAACATTGAACAGCTTATGCTGCACGCCCTGTCTGCCTAGCCCGTCGCCAATAGCTTCGGCCATGGATCTGGTGGCATTGTACATCGTATCGTAGATTACCACAGCATGCCCTTCGCTGTAATCCTGTGACCATTCATAATAACTGTCCACTATCTGCATAGGGTCTTTACGCCAGATGATTCCGTGGCTTGGAGCAATCATTTCGATCGGGAGTCCCAAAGACCTTATCTGCTCGACTTTTTTCTTTATAAGGGGGCTAAAGGGCGCTAATATATTGGCATAGTATTTTAATGCCTCTTCAAAGAGCTCACATCCGTCCACCTCGTCATTGAACAGCGATAACCCCGCATAGTGCTGTCCGAACGCGTCGTTCGACAGTGCGGCGGCAGCACCTTTTACATATGTAAGCATGCTGTCTGGCCAATGAATCATCTGCATTTCAACGAAAACAAGCTCGTATTCGCCCGTGCTGAAAGTGTCGCCCGTTTTCACTATCTTAAAATTCAGACCCTCGCGCGGAAAATACCTGCTTATTATGTCCGCACCATTCTTCGTACAATAGATCGGTATGGACTTATTCGGCAGCCTGTCCAGCAAATAACCCAGACTTCCGCCGTGATCCGGTTCGCAATGGTTTATTACGATCGCATCTATGCTGCCCAGTCCGATGTCCTTATCAAGCGCGTTTACAAATTCCTCTTTGTAAGGGAACCATACAGTATCGATCAGAACAGTTTTACTATCCTTTATAAGATATGAATTATAACTCGAGCCTCTATGAGTAGAGAGCTCGTGCCCGTGGAAATGCCTCAGTTCCCAGTCCTTTATCCCGCACCAGTAAATGTTCTTCTTTATCTCTATCATAGCCTTATCTCCTCCGAAAGTATTAGTCGAGAATAATTTGGGGGACGATACATAAACTCATCCCGCAGCAAATTCCTTACTATTATTACCCTTAGTATGCTTTCATAAAACAAAAATGAATACTCTATCATTTTATAAACACACCTGCAGTGCGTTCCATGTTCGTAGCCACGTCCACATCAAAAGGACACCTAGCCATACACTCGCCGCATTTAAGGCAGCCTGATGCTTTATCGGCCAGTTCTTTATACCTGGACACCTATGATCCCTATTTCAGGACCTGTTTTTGAGAGTTTTCAATATTCCATATTGATACCCCCAAAAAAATTTTGTGTCTAATTTTACACCAAACATATGTTCCTGTCAAACATTTTTTTCCAGCCTATATTAGAAAAAAGAACCGCCTTATTGTATAAAGCGGTTCTTTAAAGGTCTTAAATTATTCGATTATAGAAGTAACAGTTCCGGAACCAACAGTTCTGCCGCCTTCACGGATAGCGAACTTCAGTCCCACATCCATAGCGATCGGAGTGATAAGCTTGATCGTCATTTCAATATGGTCGCCTGGCATGCACATTTCAACGCCTTCAGGAAGTTCGGCAACACCGGTAACGTCGGTGGTTCTGAAATAGAACTGCGGTCTGTAGCCATTGAAGAAAGGAGTATGTCTTCCTCCCTCTTCCTTGGTCAGAACGTAAACCTGGCCTTTGAAATGAGTGTGAGGCTTGATCGATCCGGGTTTAGAAAGAACCTGGCCTCTTTCAACTTCATTTCTCTGGATACCTCTGAGCAGGCAACCGATGTTATCACCGGCAACAGCCTGGTCAAGAAGCTTCCTGAACATTTCAACACCGGTAACGACGGTCTTCCTCGGAGCATCCATAAGACCTACGATTTCAATTTCTTCGCCAACCTTGACTGTTCCTCTTTCAACCCTGCCGGTAGCAACTGTACCGCGGCCCGTGATGGAGAAAACGTCTTCGACAGGCATAAGGAACGGCTTGTCGGTTGGTCTTTCCGGAGTCGGGATGTAGCTGTCGACAGCTTCCATCAATTTCATGATCGGCTGATATTCCGGAGCATTCGGATCGGTGGAGGTGCTTTCGAGAGCAACCAGAGCCGAACCTCTGATTATCGGAATATTGTCACCATCGAACTCATAGGAACTGAGGAGTTCTCTGAGTTCCATTTCAACGAGCTCGATGAGTTCTTCATCATCAACCATGTCGCACTTGTTCAGGAATACGATGATATGCTGAACACCAACACGGCCGGCAAGGAGTATGTGCTCCCTGGTCTGGGGCATCGGGCCGTCTGCAGCGGAAACAACGAGGATAGCGCCGTCCATCTGAGCAGCACCGGTAATCATGTTCTTGACATAGTCGGCATGGCCGGGGCAGTCAACGTGAGCGTAATGTCTCTTGTCTGTTTCATATTCGACGTGTGCGGTCGAGATCGTGATTCCTCTAGCTTTTTCTTCCGGAGCCTTGTCGATCTGGTCGTAAGCGGTATAGTTTGCTTTACCCTGGAAGCCAAGTACCTTGGTTATAGCTGCTGTCAATGAAGTCTTGCCGTGGTCAACGTGACCGATAGTTCCAATGTTAACGTGGGGTTTTGTTCTTTCAAATTTGGCCTTACCCATTTTAAATCTCCTCCCTTGTTCAGTTAGTACTGAATAATTTGTTTATTTTATACGCCGCAAAAGGGTTCAATAAGGTCTAATTATTTTTGCAGCGTATTAACTTGCGCTCACTTCAGAACAGTTTCCTGTATGTTTTTAGGAACCTCTTCATAGTGGTTGAATTGCATTGTGAATACGCCTCTTCCCTGGGTCCTGGAGCGCAGCTCCGTAGCATAACCGAACATGTTTGCAAGCGGCACGTTCGCAGTAATTACCTGCGCTCCCGCTCTGTTTTCCATGCCTTCTATCCTACCTCTGCGGGAATTCAGATCTCCCATTACATCGCCCATGTAGACTTCAGGCACAACAACGTCGACCCTCATGATAGGTTCGAGCAGTACCGGATCCGCCTTGCGGCAGCCTTCCTTGAAACCCATAGAACCGGCGATCTTGAATGCCATTTCCGACGAGTCGACTTCATGGTATGATCCGTCTACCAGCGTGACTTTAACGTCAAGTACCTGATAACCTCCCAGAACACCATTCTGCATGGCATCCTGTATACCTTCGTCGATTGGCGCGATGTATTCCTTCGGAATAGCACCGCCGACTATCTTGTTTACAAAGGTATAGCCGCTTCCCGGCTCCTGGGGTTCGATCTCCAGTACGCAGTGACCATACTGGCCGCGGCCTCCCGACTGTCTGACAAACTTGCCTTCAGCCTTGACCGCCTTGCGTATCGTTTCCTTATAGGCTACCTGAGGTTGGCCAACGTTGGCCTCCACCTTGAATTCTCTCATCATCCTGTCGACGATGATCTCAAGGTGAAGTTCTCCCATGCCCGAGATGATCGTTTGCCCTGTTTCCGGGTCCGTATGCACCTTGAAAGTCGGATCCTCCTCAGAAAGCTTTGCCAAAGCAGTAACCATCTTATCCTGTCCGGCCTTGGTCTTAGGTTCTACTGCAACATGTATGACCGGCTCGGGAAATTCCATGGACTCAAGCACGATCGGAGCATCCTCGGAACAAAGCGTATCGCCTGTCGTCGTATCCTTGAGACCTACAGCGGCAGCTATATCACCCGAGTAAACAGCTTCGATGTCTTCCCTGTGATTCGCATGCATCTGCAGGATCCTTCCGATCCTTTCCTTCTTATCCTTCGTCGAGTTCAATACATATGACCCTGAATTGAGCTTACCTGAATAAACCCTGAAAAAACACAGCTTTCCGACGAACGGGTCTGCCATTATCTTGAATGCAAGAGCAGAAAACGGGCCTTCATCATCGGCCGGCCTCTCCTCTTCCGTTTCTCCGTCGGACGAAACGCCTTTGATCGGCGGTACGTCAAGCGGTGACGGCATATAATCCACAATAGCGTCAAGGAGCTGCTGTACACCTTTGTTCCTGTAGGATGAACCACAGGTGACCGGTATCATATTTACGGCAATCGTTGCCTTCCTGATACCCGCACGTATTTCTTCCTCAGTGAGTTCTTCCCCCTCAAGGTATTTATTCATCAAGTTCTCATCTTGTTCAGCAACAGCTTCGATTAAAATGTTACGATATTTATCAACAATATCGACCATATCTTCCGGTATAGGCTCTTCATCCAGCACCTTTCCCAAATCGTCGAGGTAGAATACAGCCTTCTTCGTGATCAGGTCGATAATTCCCCGGAAATTGTCTTCCTTGCCGATAGGTAACTGAATCGGGATGGCATTCGCTTTAAGCCTGTCCTTCATCATCTGGATGCAGTTAAAAAAGTCAGCACCCATAATATCCATTTTATTAACGTATGCAATACGGGGGACGTTATATTTGTCAGCCTGTCTCCAAACGGTTTCAGACTGGGGTTCTACCCCACCCTTTGCACAGAAAAGTGTTACTGAACCATCGAGAACTCTGAGGGATCTTTCAACCTCTACTGTAAAGTCAACGTGCCCCGGCGTATCGATAATATTAACTCTGGTGCCCTTCCATTGCGCGGTAGTAGCGGCTGAGGTGATTGTTATACCTCTTTCCTGCTCCTGCTCCATCCAATCCATCGTCGCGGCGCCTTCGTGGACTTCTCCCATTTTATGCAGTTTACCTGTATAAAAAAGGATACGCTCCGTCGTAGTCGTCTTACCAGCGTCAATATGTGCCATAATGCCTATGTTTCTAGTGTTTTCCAAACTAAATTGCCTGGGCATAATTGCCTCCTTTCTTCTCGATTAGTTCAAATTGTTTGTTATACTGCCTGATTCCAAGCAGCATTACCAGCGATAATGCGCGAAAGCCCTGTTTGCTTCTGCCATCTTGTGCGTGTCTTCCTTTTTCTTGTAGGCGCCGCCGGCATTGTTGACAGCATCCATGATCTCTCCCGCAAGTCGTTCTTTCATAGTTTTTTCGCCTCTGGCGCGGGAATACGTTGTCAGCCACCTGAGACCCAGAGCCTGCCTTCTTTCAGGCCTGACTTCCATAGGTACCTGGTAGGTTGCACCGCCGACCCTTCTGGCTTTGACTTCAAGCACAGGCATAATATTGTTCATTGCCTGTTCAAAAACTTCAAGAGGCTCCTTGCCGGTTTTTTCTTTAACAATGTCGAATGCGTCGTAGCAAATCCTCTGCGCAACACCTTTTTTGCCGTCAAGCATGATGTTATTTATAAGCTTTGTGACGACCTTGTCATTATAAATAGGATCCGGCAGAACGTCTCTTTTTGGGGTATGTCCTTTTCTTGGCACTTTACTTCCCTCCTTTGATTTGTGATAGGGGAACAATCCCCTCCGGATGTTTTCCGAGGTACTCGGGACCTTTAAGATCCTCGTCAGTGCGTCCGTACATGTAATATATAAATATTGTTATAATTATCTTTACAACATACTTAGCACTACTGATGCGGCCCATACAGACACCTTACTTCTTGGCGGCACCTGCTTTCGGCCTCTTTGCCCCGTATTTGGAGCGGCCCTGCATTCTCTTTGCAACACCTGCTGTATCAAGCGTACCTCTTATGATGTGGTACCTGACACCAGGGAGATCCTTTACCCTGCCGCCTCTGATGAGTACAACGCTGTGTTCCTGGAGATTGTGGCCTATTCCGGGAATATAAGCCGTAACTTCGATACCATTCGTCAAACGTACCCTTGCAGTCTTCCTCAAAGCTGAGTTAGGCTTCTTTGGTGTTTGAGTTCTTACAACGGTGCAAACGCCCCTCTTTTGCGGAGCATTGATCTCAACAGGCTTCTTTTTTAGAGTGTTGAAACCTCTCTGAAGTGCCGGTGCAGTTGATTTGTACTCAACCGTTTTCCTTCCCTTTCTGACCATCTGGTTAAATGTTGGCATTCATACACCTCCCTTCGGTAACATGATTTATCTGAATTTTTGGGGACATTTCCTGTAATGGTATTTGAAGATGTGTCCCCTTACCTTGCTTATTATTTGAGCAGGCATACCGCAGATGCCCCTACCTCTATGCCTACAGCCTTTCCAAGCTGTTTCATCGTGTCTGCGTATTCAAGTTCTATTTCTTTTGTGAGACATAGCGCTTTTAGGGATCCGATGACCTTCTCATCTGCATCTTTGGCAACAAAAACCATTTTTGCCGAATTGTTTTCAACAGCCTTTATAGTCTGTTTTATGCCGACGGCCTTATTGCATTTTTTTAAATCCTCTAACACAAAAACGCACCTTTCCCCTCATAGCTGCATATAAATAAAAAATTGCCGGGGACATACCAAATCCCCTTCACTTGGCTTTACGCACTGAAATATTTTATCATCGCAGTCCGACATTTGTCAAGCTGGACAGAATACAGCTGTCTGCAATGCTACCGCATTTACAGGACGACATTGCAGACAGCTGATAATGCTTTATTCACTGACGGTACTGATGCTGATATCTTTGTACCTGCTCATTCCGGTACCGGCAGGTATCAATTTTCCTATAATTACATTTTCCTTTAGACCTACCAGCGGGTCAACCTTGCCCTTTATAGCGGCTTCGGTCAATACTCTCGTGGTTTCCTGGAAGGATGCCGCCGACAGGAACGATTCGGTTGCCAGCGAAGCCTTCGTGATGCCGAGAAGCGTACGTTTTCCGGTCGCCGGCCTCAGTCCCTCCGCCGTGACTTTTGCATTTTCTTCCTCGAAATCGAACATGTCGACGAGTCCGCCCGGCAGCATGTTAGTATCGCCCGCGTCTTCAATCTTGACCTTCCTCAGCATCTGCCTGATGATTACTTCTATATGTTTGTCGTTTATGTCAACGCCCTGCAGCCTGTAAACTCTCTGGACTTCCTGCAGCAGGTATGACTGGACGCCTTTTATGCCCTTGATCTTCAGTATGTCATGCGGATTGACGGAGCCTTCCGTGATCTCGTCACCGGCTTCGATTACATCGCCATCCGATACCTTGATCCTCGAACCGTACGGTATCATATAATTGCGGGCTTCACCGTCCTCAGTAGTAACTATGACTTCCCTCTTCTTCTTCGTATCGCTTATCTTTACCGTACCTGCGACTTCTGAAATGACGGCAAGTCCTTTTGGCTTCCTGGCTTCGAAAAGTTCCTCTACACGCGGGAGACCTTGCGTTATATCATCACCTGCAACACCGCCCGTATGGAAGGTTCTCATCGTAAGCTGGGTACCGGGTTCGCCTATGGACTGGGCTGCGATTATACCGACCGCCTCACCGACATTGACATCCTCGTTCGTTGCAAGGTTCGCGCCGTAACATTTGGCGCACACGCCGTATTCGGAATGGCAAGTCAGCATCGACCTGATCTTTACCTTCTTCAAGCCTGCCTTGACAGCCCTGTCCGCATCGGCATCGGTTATCTTCTTATCACCTTCGATCAGCACTTCGCCGGTCTCAGGATGGACAATCGCCTCAGCTGTGTATCTGCCTACAAGTCTTTCAGCAAGACCTTCTATTACCTCGCTGCCGTCCTTTATATCGCCGACTTCTATTCCTTTTTTAGTACCACAGTCGATTTCCCTTACTATGACATCCTGGCTGACGTCGACAAGACGGCGTGTCAGATAACCTGAGTCGGCAGTTCTGAGAGCCGTGTCGGCAAGACCTTTTCTCGCGCCATGTGAAGATATGAAGTATTCCAATACGTTCAGGCCTTCACGGAAATTAGCCTTGACCGGTATTTCAAGGGTTCGGCCTGAAGTATCGGCCATAAGTCCTCTCATACCCGACAACTGCTTGATCTGGCTTATGCTGCCTCGGGCTCCCGACTGGGACATCATGAAGATCGGGTTGAACTGATCCAAGGAATTCAACAAAGCCTGAGTCAGGTTTTCACCTGTTTCGGTCCAGGCCTGTATTACGGAGTTGTACCTTTCTTCCTCAGAGATCAGGCCCCTCTTGTACATCTTCGAAATATTGTCTATCTTCCCTTCGGTCTCATCTATATATTTTTTCTTGACATCCGGGATGACCATATCCGATACACTAACGGTGATGGCGCCCCTTGTGGAATACTTGTAACCCTTGGACTTGATATTGTCAAGTACGACCGCGGTTTCGGTAGTTCCATGGACCTTAATGCACTTGTCGATGATCTTGCCCAGTTCCTTCTTGGTAACGATATTAGTGATTTCGAGATTGAACAGATTATCCGGGTTCGACCTGTCCACGAAGCCCAGATCCTGCGGGATACCTTCGTTGAATATGAGTTTCCCGAGCGTAGTGATAATGATCTTTGAAACCGGCTTTCCGTCTATAACCTTAGTCTGCTTGACATGGATCTTCGCATGCAGTCCGAGGAAGCCGGCGTCATATGCCATCATTGCCTCGTCAATATTTCCGAATACCTTGCCTTCGCCGGGTTCGCCATCGCGCTCGATGGTCAGGTAATAGCTTCCGAGAACCATGTCCTGCGTCGGAACGGTGATCGGCTTGCCATCCTTAGGCGCAAGCAGGTTGTTTGCCGACAGCATAAGGAACCTTGCCTCGGCCTGCGCTTCTGCCGACAGAGGTACGTGAACTGCCATCTGGTCGCCGTCGAAGTCCGCGTTGTATGCGGTGCAAACGAGCGGATGGAGCTTCAGGGCCCTGCCCTCTACCAAGACAGGTTCAAACGCCTGGATACCGAGCCTGTGAAGCGTAGGAGCACGGTTCAGCAGGACAGGATGTTCCTTTATTACTTCTTCGAGCACATCCCATACTTCCGGTCTCAGCCTTTCGACCATCCTCTTGGCGCTCTTTATATTGTGCGCAAGTCCGTCATTGACGAGCTTTTTCATTACGAATGGCTTAAACAGTTCGATCGCCATTTCCTTAGGCAGACCGCACTGGTAAATTTTCAGTTCAGGTCCTACGACGATAACCGAACGCCCCGAATAGTCGACACGTTTGCCGAGTAGGTTTTGACGGAAACGTCCCTGTTTGCCCTTAAGCATGTCTGAAAGCGATTTAAGCGGCCTGTTGCCGGGGCCCGTTACGGGTCTTCCCCTTCTGCCGTTGTCGATCAGGGCGTCCACAGCTTCCTGCAGCATCCTCTTTTCGTTTCTGACTATGATGTCCGGCGCTCCGAGATCAAGCAGTCTCTTCAGACGGTTGTTCCTGTTGATGACACGCCTGTAGAGGTCGTTCAGATCCGACGTTGCGAACCTGCCGCCGTCCAGCTGGACCATAGGACGAAGTTCCGGAGGAATGACCGGCACCACGTCGAGTATCATCCATTCAGGTCTGTTGCCGGAAAGCCTGAAGGCTTCGACAACCTCAAGGCGTTTGATGGTACGGATCCTCTTCTGTCCTGAGGCATCCTCAAGATCGGTCCTGAGCTCCTTCGAGAGCTTTTCGAGATCTATTTCCATCAGCAGTTCCTTGACTGCTTCGGCGCCCATGGCGGCCTTGAACTTATATCCGAACTTGTCTACACTGTCCCTGTACTCCTTTTCGGTCAGTATCTGCTTTTTGGAAAGCGGAGTCTGTCCGGGATCGATGACAACATAGGAAGCAAAATACAATATCTTTTCCAGAGCCCTCGGAGACATATCGAGTATGAGACCCATCCTGCTCGGGATCCCTTTAAAATACCATATATGTGAGACCGGAGCCGCCAGTTCGATGTGGCCCATGCGTTCCCTTCTGACTTTGGAACGCGTGACTTCGACGCCGCACCTGTCGCAGACGATACCCTTGTAACGAATCCTCTTGTATTTGCCGCAATGGCACTCCCAGTCCTTCTGGGGTCCGAAGATCCTTTCGCAGAAAAGGCCGTCCCTTTCCGGTTTTAAGGTCCTGTAATTTATAGTTTCGGGTTTCTTTACCTCGCCCCTTGACCATTCTCTGATTTTCTCAGGGGAAGCCAAACCAATCTTAATTGCGTCAAAATTGTTCATTTCAAACATGGTCCCATCTCCCTTCAAATTAAGCCTGACGCATATGCCGGAATAAATACGTCATATGCTCACGCAGGCTTCGCCTGCGCGCCCCGCCTTCGTGCGGCGTTTGAACCACGTCAGCGGAGGACTGGCGGCGTTGTTCAAAAATCTTCATCGTCCAGGTTATCACTGAATTCCTCATCGTCTGAGAAGAGCTCTTCGCCCAGCGAATCGTCCAGATTATCCCCTGGATTCGCGATCTCGCCTATATCGAAGTCATCCATATCCAGCTCCTCATCGTTCAGGTCTTCTCCGATCTCCTCATAATCGCCCAGCGGGGTCTCATCTTCGCGGCCTTCGATATTGACGTTGAGATCCTCAAGATCGTCTTCCGTTGATTCCTTGATGGTGATTTCTTCTCTCTCCTCGGAGTATACCTTGACGTCGAGCGCAAGGCTCTGCAATTCCTTTATCAAAACCTTGAACGATTCAGGGATGCCTGGTTCAGGCACATTCTCGCCCTTGACGATGGACTCGTATGTCTTAACCCTTCCCACAACGTCGTCCGATTTGACTGTGAGTATCTCCTGCAGGGTATATGCAGCGCCGTATGCTTCCAGCGCCCAAACTTCCATTTCTCCGAACCTCTGGCCGCCGAACTGCGCCTTGCCGCCGAGAGGCTGCTGTGTAACGAGCGAGTACGGTCCGGTCGAACGCGCATGTATCTTGTCATCGACCAGATGGGCCAGCTTGAGCATATACATGTAGCCGACGGTAACGCGGTTTTCAAACGGTGCACCGGTCCTGCCGTCGTATAGTACGGTCTTGCCATCTTCGGAAAGTCCGGCCTTTTGAAGGGTTTCGACTATATCGTCTTCGGTCGCGCCGTCGAATACAGGTGTGGCGATCTTCCAGCCGAGCGCTTTTGCAGCGTAGCCAAGATGGACCTCGAGCACCTGTCCGATATTCATACGCGACGGAACACCCAGAGGATTCAATACTATCTCCAGAGGAGTGCCGTCAGGGAGGAAGGGCATGTCTTCCGCAGGGAGTATCCTTGAGATAACACCCTTGTTACCGTGTCTTCCTGCCATTTTATCTCCGACTGAGATCTTTCTCTTCTGAGCTATATAGCACCTTACCAGCTGGTTGACTCCCGGCGGCAGCTCGTCTCCGTTTTCCCTCGTGAATACCTTGACGTCGACTATAATGCCTGATTCGCCGTGCGGCACTCTCAACGAAGTATCTCTGACCTCTCTCGCCTTTTCACCGAAGATGGCCCTCAGCAGCCTTTCCTCAGCCGTAAGCTCGGTCTCTCCCTTCGGGGTGACCTTGCCAACGAGTATATCGCCGGCTCTTACCTCCGCGCCTATCCTGATGATGCCTCTGTCGTCGAGATCCTTGAGGGACTCTTCGCTGACGTTCGGTATATCGCGTGTGATCTCTTCAGGCCCGAGCTTGGTGTCCCTGGATTCCGCTTCATACTCTTCTATGTGTATGGATGTGAAAACGTCTTCCATGACGAGCTTTTCGCTTATCAGGATAGCGTCTTCGTAATTGTAGCCCTCCCAGGTCATAAAGCCTATGAGAATGTTCCTGCCCAGTGCGATCTCGCCGAGCTCCGTGGACGGGCCGTCTGCGATGACGTCTCCCTTTTCCACCACTTCGCCCTTCCTCACGATCGGTCTCTGGTTCGTGCAGGTACCCTGGTTGGAACGTATATATTTCAGTAATCTGTAAGTATCCTTCTTGCCGTCCCTGGTGCGGATGACTATATCGCTTGCAGAAACCTTCTCGATCGTACCTGCATTTTTGGCAAGCACGACAGTTCCGGAGTCCTTCGCCGCCTTATATTCGATGCCCGTGCCGACTATAGGAGACTGGGGCTTGATGAGCGGCACAGCCTGGCGCTGCATGTTCGAACCCATGAGGGCACGGTTTGCGTCGTCGTTTTCAAGGAACGGTATCATGGCGGTCGCTACCGAAACGAGCTGTTTAGGCGAAACGTCCATATAATCCACGCGGTTGCTTTCTACCTCCAGTATATCGTCCCTGTATCTGGAAAGCACCTTCTTGTCCTTGAAACTGCCGTCTTCAGCTATCGGCTCGTTTGCCTGGGCCACGATATATTTATCTTCCTCGTCGGCAGTGAGGTAATCTATCTGTTCCGTTACTTTTCCGGCTGCCTTGTTGATCTTCCTGTACGGGGCTTCGATAAAACCATACTCGTTTATACGTGCATATGTGCTCAAAGAACCTATAAGACCTATATTAGGACCTTCAGGCGTCTCTATAGGGCACATACGGCCGTAATGCGAATGGTGAACGTCACGTACTTCGAATCCCGCTCTCTCCCTGCTCAAACCGCCTGGGCCGAGGGCGCTCAGCCTTCTCTTGTGGGTCAGCTCAGCCAGAGGGTTGGTCTGATCCATGAACTGAGACAGCTGGCTGCTTCCGAAGAATTCCTTGATTGCGGCTGCTACAGGCCTTATATTGATCAGGGCCTGTGGCGTAACTATATCTATATCCTGAATGGTCATTCTCTCCCTGACCACTCTCTCCATTCTTGCAAGACCGATCCTAAACTGGTTCTGCAGAAGTTCGCCAACGCAGCGCAGCCTTCTGTTGCCCAGATGGTCGATATCGTCGTCGGAGCCTACGTTGTAGCTGAGGTGTATAAGGTAATTGATCGACGAAATAATGTCCTCGACAGTTATGTACTTGGGCACCAGTTCATCGACATTTTCCATGATGGCCTTATGGAGATCAGCTTCGGAAGTATTCTCCTCCATCAGCTTTTTGAGCGTCTGATAACGAACCTTCTCGGTAATGCCGGTATCGTGCACATCAAAATTGACAAACGCGTCAAGATCGACAGTACCGTTTCCGATTACGCCTATCTTTTTTCCTTCTATATTCAAATATATAGTATTAATGCCTGAATTCTGGATCTCCCTCGCTTTGTCCCTGTCGATCAATTCATCCTCATTAGCAAGTATCTCGCCGGTTTCGGGATGTACGACCTTTTCCGCAGCTCTATAACCTGCGATCCTCGAAGCGATCGAAAGCTTCTTGTTGAACTTGAAACGGCCGAATTTGGCGAGGTCATACCTCTTGGGATCAAAAAACAGACCGTTGAGAAGCGTAGTTGCGCTTTCTACCGTCGGCGGTTCGCCAGGCCTCAGTCTTTTGTATATTTCGATAAGACCTTCGTCCTTGGTCTTCGCATTATCTTTTTGAATAGTGGCAAGGATCCTTTCGTCGTCACCGAGCAGTTCGGTGATCTGAAGATCCGTTCCGTAACCGAGCGCGCGAAGCAAAACAGTGATCGGAAGCTTTCTGGTCCTGTCTATCCTGACCCATATCACGTCGTTTGAATCGGTTTCGTATTCGAGCCATGCGCCCCTGTTGGGTATTACAGTCGCTGAAAACAGCTGCTTTCCTGTCCTGTCTACCTTTTTTGCATAATACATGCCGGGGGATCTGACGAGCTGGCTGACTATGACCCTCTCCGCACCATTGATAATGAACGTTCCGTTATCGGTCATCAGAGGGAAATCGCCCATGAATATTTCCTGCTCCTTCACCTCGCCCGTTTCCTTATTGATAAGGCGCACCTTCACCTTGAGAGGAGCCGAATATGTAGTATCCCTTTCCTTGCATTCCTCGACGCTGTACTTTGGGTTGTCATCCTCGAGCTTGTAATCAGGAAATTCCAGTATCAGGTTGCCCGTATAATCCTGAATGGGTGAAACGTCCCTGAATACTTCGCGCAGACCTTCCTCAAGGAACCACTTGTAGGAATTCTTCTGCACCTCGATGAGATTGGGCATTTCCAGAACTTCATCAATTCTGGAATAGCTCATCCTTGTATTCCGGCCCAGTTGTACGGGATGTACCATTAAAAATCACCTCATAAATTATGACTTGTAGTAAATCGAGCATCTCTTTCCGGGTAATTTGCGGACGCCGGAACAAGCAAAAATCCAGTGTATCGCCGTAAAAACCCTGTACATGAAAGGCTTGCATTCATGCAATCAAACCGGATCACCGGCTCGCCGGCATAGCTGACGCACCAGTGTATATTAAAGCTTTTAGTAGTATTATTAAAAGCTTTGGGGGCTAACTCATCAGAAGCGATTTTGCATTGTGCAAATTGCATAAAATTGCACACCGTAAAATTACCTCATTAATAAATTATTAACAATTCTTGTCTTCTTTATTCCCCTGTGCTATAATCATTTTGTCGAACAAGTTCGATTGTTTGTCTGAACTAAACATCCAACTTTTGACTATAACGCAGTTTATAATTTTAACATACCGTTGCCAACTTGTCAACGGATTTTTGATGTGCTGTTTTTTGAATTTATAGGATCTTAATAGATGTGTTATACAATTAAATAACAAAGTGTGGAAAGTCTTCCAATAGTGCTTGCAATACCATTTGTAGAACTAGCCAAATTCTCAGCATTAACACTTACACTTCGTATATGTTTATAACATGAAGAAAAGGTCACATCAGCCGAAACTGTGTAACTTATTGACCTTTACATAGAATGGTTTTATTTCTTTCAACATATATTCTGAAATAGCACAGTCACCAATTTTTATAACATCAATAAATTCACCTTCGTCTAGGACACCTTGAGAAATCAAGCCAACTTCCTTAGATGTCTTTTCATAACCTTCATTTATTTCGATTCCAATTATGTTATGTGGAGGCTCATTTGAAGAAGGAATATAAATATGTGCTAAGTAAGAACTTATTACTTTTTCATTGCTTTTGAAATATGTAACAAGACTATCAACTAACTTTTGAGGGTATTTGCTTGGTTGTCCTAGCATTACTCTTGTTTCTTCACTAAAAGTAACCGATTTGTGAGAAAAATAATTTCCTGAAAGTATGTTTTTTATTTCATCAACAGTAAATATCTTACCATACTGGGAACTTGGATTCATTATTACATCCACATCAGCAGCATTCTCTATTAATTCTTTAAATCCAATAAATAAATATTTTTCTTCCTCTTTAATAAATTCCCTTAATCTTTGAAGAGACGAAAATATTGGAATCATCATTTTGCCTTGAACTTCTAATAACCTAATTTCAATTTTTTCCCCTTCCTTAGCAATAAAATACCCACTACCATTATGTTCTTTTCTAAACTTTCCAAGCAAATAAATATAGGAATTCATTAACTCTTTATAAAAATCAGGACTTCTTAGTACATCATTTGCTCCTAAAATAAGATACTCTTCCAATGTATTTAAAGGTCTAAATACATTATTTTTTGGAAAAAAGCTATCAAATATATTCTTGAAAATCACACAAAACACCCCTAGTATTTATTCTATTATAAAGCTGCATAATGAGTCTAAGTCACCATGCAGCCTTTCAAATTTACATTGTTCTAATAGTTATATAAGTTTCATTTCTTCGAGAACACCAACTAACCAGTTATAAAAATATTCACATGCCTCTGATTCAGTCTTGAATTTTTTATAGTTTGATTTCTGTCCTCGTTCACTGTAATATACTTCCCAATAGTTATTTTTTTTTGATATACAATGAGTTTCATTGGGTAATCCACCTTCCAATGAATAATCATTGTCTGAAACTCCTCTGTTCCTTAAAGCTTCCCTTAGTTCAATAATTGTCATTATTTCCCCACCTCAGTTATTCTTCTCGAGTTTAATAGCTCGTCAATTGAATTATTTAGCTTAAATTGTATTCCTCCTCCTGGCTGATCAAACCAGGGTGCTATTACACTTCCCTGTCCTCTCACAGGTTTTACAACCTCAAATACTTTATAAGGTGTGTTTTCAGTGCCAGGAGCTAGTGACCTCATTTCAAAAGGAGTATCAACTGGTGATACATAACTACCAGAGTTCTTTCCATATCGGTCAAACTGATACCCTTTTTGCAACACAACATTTTTTTCAGTACCTTCAATAGCCCCATTATTAGCTGGCCATTTAATATTTCCTGCTTCATCAACCCATTTTGCAGAACTAGCCGTTCCCTTTGCTACAGTTTGGGCACTTTTTACTGAGGCTTGCTCCATTTTTGCAACCATATTTTCTGCTATTTCTTCATTATAAACAGTTTCTGTAAGTTGCAAGCTCTTAGATGTTACAGCGGCTCCCTTTGCAGAGACATTTATAGCTTCTCCAGCACCCATTAAGGCAATAGTTGTAGTTGCTTCAAAGCCGATTTTCCCTAGCAGCTTATTTTCAGTATACGTTTTTTGATTTTGTAGCAGGAACGGGTGTTTTTCTTTAACTACAAACGGTTCGCCGCTATTACCGCTTGCATTCCAGATTCCGTTTAATAAGCTTGCTCCCTGCTGCTTGAATCCTGTAACTTGGCCTTCCAACCTCCAATTAACTGAAATATCTTTTCTGATCTTTGCATCTAGCCCTTTATCAACCATTACCGCCACTTTTAATGGTATCTTTGAAGGTGTAACTTTCGGTCCGTTGGAGGAACCCGAGGCTGCTTGAGCAGGCGCTGCAGGCTTTACTACCGGAGCTATTGAATTTAATGTATTGCCCAAAGATGTCAACGCTGATTTTGCTTTGTTTGAAAGTGCAGTAGTGGCAACTTTTCCAGCAATCGGTGAAATAGTATTGATTGATTTTGCTGTATTTGTTGCTGTTGTCTTTGCGCTGTTGTATGTATTCGTTACTGTTGTCTTTGCACTGTTATATGCTTTTGTTGCTGTTGTCTTTGCGCTGTTGTATGCTTTTGTTGCTGTTGTCTTTGCACTGTTGTATGTATTCTTTACTGTCGTTTTTACATTGTTGTATGCCTTTGTTACTTTATTACTGACATTTGTCAGTGCTGTTTTTGCCTTCTTTGCCAAATCACTTATCCAGCTATGCCCAGATGGGTCGACAAACTGTATCGGATCATTTTTGCAATATGTATACAGATTCAGGCTCAGCGGGTTTGTATCCTCTCCCCAGTAGCTGTCTTCGCTGATAAACCTTCCTGTATACGGGTTGTAATACCTGGCTCTGAGGTAGTACAACCCTGTTTCCTTGTCAAAGAACTCGCCTGCATAGCGTATGCTGCAGCTGTACTGCTCTATCGTGAGCGTCGGGTTGCCCCATATGTCATAGTCGTAGCTGTTCTGGATATTACCGTTCTCGTCCGCTGTCTGGACTATGTCGCCGTGCCCGTTATAAAGGAGTACACTGTAACTTCCCGAGCTTCCCGAGCTTCCTTCGCGCGCAAGGTAATTGACGCCCCTTATGTACCTGACTGACAGGCTGCCTGCCGCATTGGTCTCCAATATTACATGCTGCCTGTCGTACAGGAAGACTGTCGTTTCCGGAGCATAGCTGCTGTCGGATTTCCTTACGGTCTTACCTACCCTGAGGTCATCGCCGTTGTATGTATAATCCACCAGCGTCCTTGTTCCGCCCTGTATCTGTTCCGTTCTTATTAGCCGGTTAAAGCCGTCGAAAGTGTTGCTTGTCCTGTTAATGAGCGGATCGATTGCGCCGCTCAGACTGTCCCCGTAGGAGGAGCCTTTCACGGACTGCCGCGCTTCGATGCTGCTGTTGGATATGTAGCTCGTGCTCTGGCGCAGCTGATTGCCGTTATCGTCGTAGATATATACCGTGTTCTTGGTCAGCAATACCTTGCCCTGTGCGTCGCAGTGCTTCTCCACAAGCTTCATCAGCCTGTTTGAGGCGGAATAGATATATTCTGCCTTCTTCAGGATATATTTTATCTCTTTCCCGGAGGCTGCGTCAACGAAACCGGTCGGCTGTCCGGATATATATGTTTCGTTCATCGAAACACGGTTGCCTGCTTTGTCATACGAGTATACGGCGGTCTTTCCGGGTGTTTCCTCCCTCATTATCCTGCCGTCGGCATCGTATGTGTAGGTACTGGTTCCGTAGCTGTCCCGCTTGGTCAGTTGCTTTCCTGCAAGGTCGTAGGTATAGGTGAAAGAGGACAGGATGCCGCCGGGCTTGCTGTTTATCAGCTCAAGCAGCTTGTTTTCCCTGTCATACCGGAATTGTTCCTTTATACCGGAGGAATAGGTGACCGACTCCCTGTTGCCGTTTTTATCATAAGCGTATACGGCGCTTTGACCGGCATACGATACGGTTTCCATCCTGCTCGACTTGTCATATGCATAGCCCACGGTATAACCAAGGCTGTCCGTTACTTTTGAAATATTGCCCAAAATGTCATATGTGTAGCTGATCTGGGTATTGCCGTTTTTCCTGATCTGTTCGAGCCTGTTTTCCTTATCATAGCTGTAGGTGTAGATGCCGCTGGCATCCGTCATGCTGGAACGATTGCCCGCATCATCGTAGGTAAACCGCACGGAGCAGCCCGTGGTGGACTCGACTTTTTTCTCCAGAAGCTGGTTCCTGTTGTCATAGCTGTAAATGGTGCCGGTACCGTTCCTGTCGAGCATATGAGCAAGGTTCCCCGCCAGGTCATACTGGTATGAGACGCTCTTGCCTTCGGCGTCGGTTATACTCTTTATTTCGCCAAATCCGTTATATAAGTACTCAGTGGTCTTGCCCCTGCCGTCTATCGTATAAAGCTTGTTTCCCACCCTGTCATATCCGTAGGTCGTAGTTATGCCCAACGCGTCGGTGACTTTGGTCAGGTTGCCTTTATTATCGTATTCGTAGGTTGTGGTGTTGCCCAACGCGTCGATAACAAGGGTCTTATCGTCATAAACGTTATACGCATAGCTTTCAGTCTTCTTACCCTGAGCGGCTGCTTCCGGTTTCGAAATGCTCGTAAGCCTGTTTGCCAGGTCATATGTATACAGAGTCCCGTATCTGCTGTCATCGCCGGCTGCGGCCAGATATCCCTTGGCTTCGATGGATTTAACGACATTGCCGTTTGCGTCGTACAGCTTCCTGCTGATGATCGTACCGTAAGCGTCTGTGACATTCTCCTCCCTGTTCAGCCTGTCATAGGAGTAAGTCATCGTATAGCCTTTTGCATTCATAACGGACGTTCTGTTGCCCGCAGCGTCATAATCGTAGGTAATCGTGGAATCCAACGCGTCTGTTTGAGTTTTCAGCCGGTTCATCGTATCGTAGGTATATTTTTTGGTGTATCCTCTTTCGTTCGTCTCCTCTGTTCTGTTTCCTGAAGCATCATATGCAATGCTGAAGGATATGTCTTTCCCGTTATATTTTCTTACCGTACGGACAAGCCTGTTCAGTTCGTCATAGTAATACTTGACAGTGTTGTTTCCGCGGTTTGCAGCGTCGTCCTGCTTATAGCCGAAGCCTATTGGAGACATCTCGCTGATCTTGTTTCCGAGCATGTCGTACGAATACCCCGTTATCAGCCTGATCTTCCCCGGATAATCCATATCCCTGAGTTCTTCGATATTTGCTATGGAAGAAGCGTTATAAACATCGTTTTCATCAACGAGCCTTATGCTCTGCGTCATGCGGTTCATGCTGTCATAAGTGTATTTTTCAATGTCATACACTCCTGCTCCGTCGACGCTGTCCCTGAGTGTTTCCTTCCGGGTCAGGTTACCGCTGTTGTCATAGAAGTAAGCTGTGTTTGAGCCGCTGTTGTCTGATTGGCTCATGACCTGATTATTGTCGTAGTAGGTATATGACGTTTCACGCCTTTGAGCGGGATCGTCCGACCCTGTCTGTATCCGGGCGGACAGGTTGCCCGCTTCATCATATATGTAGCTTTCTATGCCATAAACAGTGTTGCCGGCTTCATCCAGCACAAGAGGAGTCCTTTTCTCTGCAGGCCTGTTTAAGGCATCATAGCTGATATATACAGTACTGCCTCTCTTGTCTGTGGTCGCGCATTCATTGCCTTCGAGGTCATATTTATGCTTTATTGTGTTATTGCACGGATCCTTCTCTTCCTTAACTTTATCGAAGAGGCTATAGCTAAATGACGTGACAAAACCTCTCTGATCCTTGCGGCTTGTCATCCTGCCAAGGTTGTCGTATGAGTATGTTATCGTTCCTCCGTCCGGTTGTGTTACCTTTGCAACAGTGCCGTCGGGATTGTAGGCATAGCTTGTAACGTGTTTCAACTCATCGGTCTGCCTGACTACATTACCCAGGACGTCATATCCGCTGGTGGTCTCGCCTCCCAACTCATCGGTCATCTTTATGACCCTGTTAAGGCCGTCATATTCGTATGTTGTCCCGGCCGACGCCTCAATACTGTCCTTATACCTGAGGCCGTCCACCTTCTTCCTCACGTTTCCGTTGGCGTCATATGAAATATACTGAACAGTTTCCCCGGTCGGTGCAATCGTTGTAACGGGCCGGTTCATGCTGTCATATTTATAGGCCGTCCCAGCCATGGAAGCAGCCAGTTCCGGCGTATCCTTCGCCGCATCGTATTCATTCGGTAAAATGGTCTTCAGAAGATTGCCCATCGCATCGTAGATATACCGGGTGACAGCCTGTCCTCCCATCGGCGCAGGCGATCTCTTCCTGATCATTTTATTCATGCTGTCGTAATCATAATATGTGGATATCCCTCTTCCGTTAGTTTCACTGATAAGATTCCCTTCCGTGTCATATCGGTATAGTGAGGTTATGTTCATCGGCTGTACTTTTTTGACCGGTCTGCCGTCGAGGTCGTATTCTACTACAGTTTCATTCCCTCTGGCGTCCATGGTGGATTTCACAAGTCCGTTGGCATAGTACGTGTAGGATGTTGAAGACTTTACCATGGTCGGATATTCGTCATCGAATTCGGCTCCCGTAAGCTGTGTCCTGTCAAGGTCCGAAATATCCACGAGCAGGGATTCTTTTACCTTTCTTGAAAGTGAATCGTATTCGGATCTTGTTACCCTGTACGACCCGTCGGAAATCTTTTGCATGGAGCAAGCCAGGTTTCCGGCAGCATCGTATCTATTTATGGTTTCGCGTCCGAAAGGCCCGTATGTAGATGTCAGCCTGCCCGAATTATCATAAACATTCCGAATTTTATCCCCTGCGGATACTTTGGACAGTTCCTGCCCGGTCAGATTGGATTGCTTCAGGCTGAAGGTCTCGCTGCTCAATATGAGGTCCATTTCGTCGTAGCTGTGATTGATAAGCCTGTAGTAATTGGCGCCGCCTTCAGATCTGATAAATTCCTTTTCGGAAGTTACGTTGCCTGAAGGATCGTATTCAAAAAGACTGATGTTTCCGTTCCTGTCGGTGCTTTCTTTCATAAAGCCTTCCGAAGTATATTTAAAGCTCTCTTCGGTTTTGTCGGGATATATTATCCTGTAGGCTTTTCCGAAAACATTGTTGTAAACGGACGTCTTGTTCCCGCCGCGGTCCGTCTTTATGACAGTCAATTTTCCCGTATCGTCATATTCGTAAGTTTCTCTGTTGCGATCAGGGTATAAGGTCTCCTTGAGCAGACCATTCAAATAATAAGTCCTTAAAGTTACTCCGCCGTTTGAATCCTGTTCGGAGACGACTCTCTTTGAACCGTCATATGCATATACTCTTGAATAGCTGCCCCCGGCACCGACGTTATCCTTCGCCATCTGCGCGGATCTGTAGGCAACGACCATGTCCGCCGCATCGTATTCATAGGTCTTGCCTGCTGATAACTGCGGGTCGTCGCTGTTATAGCCCTCCCCGTCAACATCCTTTGTCACATTGCCGCGCCCGTCATATACCTTATATGAAAGAACCTTCCTGTTCGAGCCGTCGAACCAGATTGTCTTCTCGAGCCTGCCGACAGGGTCGTATGTATATTCGGTCCCGGGCGCGATATCCGGCGCCAGACCGTAGTACCTTGCATCTATTTCCTTTTTCAGGTTTCCATTTTCATCATAGAGATATCTGATCGTATTCCTTGTCGCATCAGTCTTTTCGATAAGCTTGCTTCTTCCGTCGAATCTATATATGAGCGTGCTTGCAACGCCCTGTTTCATCAAGGTCTCGGACACCGTATTGCCTCTTTTATCGTATACATAGGAAGTTTGTTTCGTTTTACCGTCGGAGGTGTACGGCTCTATCTTTGTAAGCTGCCTGTTCCTGTAATCATAGGTATATTGCGTGGCCTGGTAACTCTCCCCGTCAAGCTGCTCCTCTGTGAGTATGTTCCCTTCATAGTCCCTGGTGTATTTTTTCTGATAATATCCGCTCACTGCTTTATCCTGACTGCCTGAACCCACATACGAACCATCCTCGATGGTCAGGTTGCCTGCAAAATCATAAGCATAGTTGAATTCCAAATACTTTTCCCCGGTTTGATCGGCATATTCCAATAGCCGGGTCCTGTTGCCGTTTGAGTCATACTCGTAGCGGATATGCTCTCTTCTCCCGGCAGCGATATGCCTGTACTCATCCGTCATTCTGTTCATATTGTCAAAAGTGAAGTCCGTCTCTGAAGATAAGCTGTCCTTGCCGCCGCTTACCTTGCCTTCCTTCGTATTGGTGATATTTCCGGCCTTATCATAGGCTGTCTTTTCATAATAATATTCCGGGGAGCCTTTTGTATATGTTCTTACTTCTATCTCCCTTCCTGCAGTATCATATATCTTTTGGGTGATCTTCCCTCCGGGCGCCCCTTCGACAAGCGTTTTGTCAAGGCTGTTATACTGGTAAACCGTTTCGTTCTTTAATGCATCAGTCTTCCTGACGAGTCTTCCGAGATTGTCATACACGAATTCTGTGGTCGCGTTCAAGGCGTCTGTTTCGCTGGTCATGTTGCCCATATAGTTGTAGGTATAGGTTTTCGCGCAGTAATTCGTTTTGTCCGGCGTTTCTTCAAATCTCACCAGTTGCTCGGCAGCGTCGTAATAATACTTTTTGTCATATCCATCCTCATCGGTCATGGTCAGAATAAGAGGAGTTTCGGGGCTGGTACCAAGGGTATAGGACAGCGCGATCGAAGCCTTCTTGACAGAGCTTTTATCATAAAATATCTTTCCCGTCAGCCTGTTGTTACTGTCGTATGTGTATTTCGTAATATTCCCGTTGGAGTCGGTTTCCTGGACTTTGTTGCCTTTAAAATCGAATGCGGTCAGCACAAGGACATTCCACCTGTTATTATCGAACAGGCTGTATTTCAGGACATTGTCCAAAATGTCGTATTCGTAAAGGAACTTTGAACCTTTTTGATCAAGGTATTCCACTTCTCTGTTGGAATTGATGCTGTCCTTATACGTATACTGTTTGAATGATTTATCCGCGTAAGTTATTTTTGCTATCCTCTCAAGTGAGTCGTATTCATAGCTTGTCCTGTTACCGTTTTCATCTATGTCCGCTTTGATATTGCCGGTGTTAGGGTCATATACGTGTTTTTTCGCAAGCTCGACGCCATTTACCACACTGTATTCGCGGGTGAGGTAAGCCCCCTTCAGGTCGTTGCCGTCGGCATCTATTCCGTATTCGTATTTCGTAACATAAGTATTGTCCGATGAATTTACTGTTTTTTGGGTAATGTTGCCGAAGCTATCGTACAAGTAATCGATATTGACACACTGTTTCGGATCATCGGTATTAATTTTTTGTTCTCTTGTCACATTTCCCTTTTCATCAATAGTGTTGATGATCTGGCAGGAGGTGTCCTTATCCTGTTTCCAGCTCTTCTGCGAAAGGGTATGGAACTTATCGTAAGCGTATGAGTAGACGACCAAATATTCGTTGTCTGTAGGATAGCCCTTATCATCACGTTTGGCCAGCGGCCCCGTATAATTCGTCAGGTTTCCGTACTGGTCGTACCTGAAATTCTCGATTTTGACGGAAGGCTGTCCGATGACCTGTCCGTTTGACATATTATACAAAGTCTCCTGTATCTTTTTAGGAAACTTCATTTCATCATTCTCGGTAAGTGTGATTTTCCTATGGTCTTTTCCCGCTTCCTCGGTCTCCAATTGTTCATGAGCCCCGTCGAACGTATACTTCGTAACCGTGCCATTAAGGTCCGTTTTCGAGGTATAATACCGGTAAGTATCCTTCAGGTATTTTTCATTGTTTTCTATATATCCCCTGAAGTTGAAACCATCCGGTTCATTGGTGTAGCTATAGTTCGTTTTGTCGTACGTATCGCAGACGAACCTGTCAAGAAAGTCTGACTTGGTTGAATCATAGCCTTTTTTTACAAGCTCCTTTTTTTCAAAGATCTTACGGTATTGCATGCTGCCGTCGCTGAGGCCTTTTGTAAATGTGTTGTAGGTGTAACGCTTGATTCTGTTTGTTCTGCAATAATCGATCTGTACGAGATTTTCATATGTGTTATACGCGCTGTAGTTGGATTTGCTGGTGAAACTGAAGCCTAAAGACGGTTGTTCATACCAGAAATGATATTTGGGTTTTCCATCGACATCAAAAACCCTCTGCAGTCTTGTTCTCAGAACATGCTTTGAGCCGCTTACAAGCGCTGCGGTCTTGTCATAAACGATATCCTTATTACCGGGCAGATGCACTATTACCTGGAATTTTCCGGCAAGATCCCCGGAATACATCGTATTGGGATTCTGAGACGTTTTATAGCTTTCCTCCATGCTGTAAACAGTATTGTTAGCAGGGCCTACGACAAAGCTTTGATCCTCTTTGTATTCAATTGTAGTTACTCTTCCGATAGTATCCGTTATCTTCGAGATCAGCTTTCTGGATTTTTTGACTCTGTCGACCGTATAGTCCAGCGCAGTGTATTCGAACTTAATAGTATTGCCGTACCTGTCCACTATACCCAATATTCTTCCGTCGTCCGAGAAGTACGTTTTTTTGCCGTCCTTACCCGACATGACGTATTTGGATTTTCCGTCTGTCTGTCCGTTATTGAAATCAGCCGAAATATTTACCGTAATATCCTTTATGGTCTGGTTTTCAGGTACATAAGCTTCTGTAGTGTCTTCCGGTATGGGGTCGATAAGCCGGTAGACGTCGCCGGATTCAGTATGCAGATATTTATGGCTGGACCCGTCTTCATTTTTCTTTACCTCGATCGCAGGAAAGGAGAAACGCATGCCTATACCCAGATTATAGCGTTCTTCATAAAAAGATGAGGTTTTGGCGTCCGAATACGCGTAGTCCACCCACGCGCCGTCAACATATTTTACTTTCATCTCCTGTATATTGGAAGTACCGCTCTTATATAACCGCTTTATTGTAAGATCCAGACCGTTTCTGCCCGGCAGGACGTAATCCGTCTGGCTGAGCGATAGATCGCCGCTCTGTGTACTGACAGACTCCTCTACGGTATTATTTCGAAGATAAACCGGGGATAATGCGGTATTATATTGGTTTTTGGGCCCCGTCAGATTATTGAGCTGCTCTTCCAGAGTCTCTGCCTTTGCGGTTTGCGCTGTTAATAAAAACGCAAGTATCAATATATTTAATAAAACAGTTGCCTTCAGCAGAATATTTTTCAATTTATTGACCCCCCTATGCTAATGTTCCGGATCCTTGCCAACCGGCCAGATATTATCACTTTGGGTTGAATCTATTCGTACATGTTTTCGAGGCATCCAGCGTAAATACGCGTTTTTGAATAACCTGATTTCATTTCGCCTATTATCGCCTCTGCGGTCGAATCGAATTTATATGCGATTACAAATGCCTGCAAAATACTTTGTTCAGTAAGTCCGCTACTCTGGATCAGCTTTTTTATCTGCTCCTGAGTCACCGGCACGTATGGCAGCTCCTCCTGACCGTTTACGATTCCATACCCTGCATTGATGTCCCTCCATGTCGTACCGCCAATACGCTTTTGAATTACTTCTTTAAAGGGTGCTTTGAGCTTCTGGGATACCCTGTCAGCTATCATGATGTCGTCTTTTGTGATGCCTTCCATATTTGAAAGCTCTTCAAGGTATGCGGGATCAAAGGACTGGGGAACAAATTCAGGATTGTTTTTGTTATATTCATCGAATATGGATAACCACTCTTTGCCGGAGGCTCTTGCATCAACAAGTGCTTTTACGTCCTCCAGCCTGCCATACTTGTCATTTACATAGCTGTAAGCGATCATGATATATGGTAGCTTACTGCCGTTCCTCATCATATCCTCGATTTCTTTCTGATAATTCTTATGAATGTTAAGCTTACTCAAAAATTCTTTATAGTTGGCGATATTTCTGTCATAACCGGCAGGATCTGATTGCCTGATCAACTCCAGTACATCATCCGGTATCGTTATTTCGGTTATCCCAGTTATCCCAGTTATCTCTGCAGCATCTTCAGCCGCGGAGATCGCCGCACCGGTAGGATATGTGACCGTAGAGTCTGCAGTTATGGCTGCGGGTGATGTGTCGGTCGGCGATATGTCGGCCAGTACTATCGTTTTTATGTCCTGGGTTGTCTTTACTGCAAACGATTTGATCTGGTCTACCAAACTCTGCTTTTTTGTGTACCGATCATTGTAATCCTTATTGTTTATCATGGAGTAAGCCATCAATCCTGCTTGCAGGGCAAATGCCAGCAAAACAGCAGACAAAATAATTTTAAAATATCTGGAATTCCTCATCTTAATCCCTCCGCTTATTAGTCAATAGCAGGATTGAGCTCTTTGATCTCATCCATAATTTTTTCAGTCGGATTCTCAGGTCTTACCGCTTTTGTACCGTTTCCAGGCAGAATATCCGCAGGTATGGGACTGTTATCGGTTTCTTTCGGTACATCACCGCTGTCCTGCGTCCCTTCAGGCGATTTACCGGGTAACGCGGCATTCACGTTTGCCTTATTCGCATTTTGGATCGTTTCAAGCATTTTCTCCTCTATCTTTTGGATAGTGATTATATCAGCCGTATTCATCATCCGGCTTTTTTCGTCACGTTTCTTTTTATAGGAAGCTTTGTCCTGAATGTATTCACTCAGATCCAAACCGGCCTGCAGGGAGAAGAGATATTCGTCCAACACCTGTTCGGTTCCGCCGAAGTCATCCTTCAGCCTGAGCATCAGCGTAACAGCCGACGGCATATCAAATTTCCCGGCAAGTTCGGTGTAAGCCGAATCATCGGCTGTTACGGTGTCCGGAGGTAAGGGCGAAACAGGATTCTGCAGGTTTGCAGCTGAGACTATTTCGTTTAGATCAAACAATACTCTTTCGGCAATAATTTTTGCATCTGTGATCTCATTATCTGAGAACCCTTCTTTTTTAAGGTCTTCAACATAGGATTCGCTGAGACCTGACTGAGAAAGAAGCCCGTTTCTTTCACCCGAACTGCCTGAACTTTTATTGTTCTTAAGAGAATCCAATATTTCATTCCATGTCTTGCCTTCCTTCTTCATGGCAAGAATATCTTCTGTTTTGACGCCCGTCATATTTGAAATGTCACTGGCTGTCTTCAGATCCTCCTCGCTGTAAAGGGCTGTATTCAAGTCTTCGGTTTTATCGCCGGCGGATTGGGTGCTGAACACCGCAACAGGCACGGCCGTCAATAGCAGCAATGCCGCTACGGTTACTGCGATCAGCTGCTTCGACTTTTTAAATTTAACATTCATATGTATACACCTCGTATATCAATTAATCCGTAGTGGTATAGAAATTGAGTTCGACCTTACCTGTCACATTGGGCTTGAATACGATTTCGGTCACTTCACCCGACCATACGGTACCCGGCGCAACGCTTTCATCCAGACTGAACTCCGCTCTGCCTGTCTCTGATTTTACCTTCAGCTTTGTTCCCGGTACGGTTCCCTCGGATATGACATCCTTTGCGGGCGTAAAACCGCACATGTCGGCTATTCCGAGCTCATTGGAGTCGTAC
>JAEYOM010000075.1 GCA_023411715.1 Bacillota bacterium
ATTTATCAATTTTATAGCCGACCCCCCACACTGTCTTGATATATTTAGGGTGCTCTGCGTTATCATGCATTTTTTCTCTTAAATGCCTTATATGAACCATTACCGTATTATTGCTGTTGCTGAAATACTTTTCGCCCCACACCCTGCCGAAGAGTTCTTCGGAGCTGACCACACGCCCCCTGTTGGAACACAGCTCCCAAAGGATCGAAAACTCGGTGGGTGTAAGAGAAAGCTGCCTTTCGTTCAAAGTACATTCATGCGTATTCTTGTCCAGAGTCAGGCCTGAAAACTCGATCAAATTTTCCTCGCGTTCAGACTGCACAGACTCTGCGGAATTGTATCTCGTAAATCTCCGCAGCTGGGCTTTGACCCGGGCGACAAGCTCCAGCGGCCGGAAGGGCTTTGTCATGTAGTCGTCTGCGCCGAGCGTCAATCCAGTTATTTTGTCGACTTCCTCCTCTTTGGCTGTCAGCATGATGACCGGGAAATTATTTTTTTCACGGATCTTCCGGCAGAGAGAGAAGCCGTCGATATCGGGCAGCATTACGTCAAGCACCGCAAGCTTAAGTTGTTCCGACTCGATGCACTTCAAGGCGTCTCTCCCGTTATAGCATTTATACACCGTGAAGCCTTCATTTTTAAGGTAAACCTCGACCAGATCCGCTATGGCCTGTTCATCGTCAACCACCAAAACACCGGCATCCATAATTCCCGATCACCTTCCTTCCGCCTGATAGATTGTATGTCAATTACTATAGTACTATAAAGCGAAAATAAACTTAATAAAATTTTTCTTATGAAAACCTTAAGAATTAATTATGGAAGTACTTTCTATTATGGAAGTACTTGCAATTGCGGAAGCACCTTCGCCCTTGCGATGTGGAAGTGCTCCAGCGCCGTATAACCGTCGGTGCGGCCGCTGAAATAAGCATTTTGCGTCGCGGCGGTATCCATATCCTCGACGAGCTCCAAACCCGCGCCGGTCAATAAAACCTTTAGTTCGCCCATATCAAAGCCCGATTTCATCGGTTCTCCAGCATTATTTACGATTTCGCGCGCCGCCTTTATACGTTTGGATGCTTTGGAGTCATCAAAAGCATCCGCATCGAGGTAATCAAATACGACCATGCTTCCCGGTGCAGAAGCTCCGGCTATCCTGCTGAAAGTCGAAAGCACGTCTGCCTTTTCAAGGTAGTATGTTACGCCGAGCCAGTTGAAAACGCTCTTCTCATTTTTATCGAATCCCTCTTTCTCCAATGCGGCAGCAAGGTCGTCCCTTGAAATATCTATCGGTATAAAGCTGAGGTTTTCAGGCACCTTCCACCCGAGTTCACCTATCCTTGCCCGTTTGTATCCCTGGGTAACAAGCTGGTCAAGTTCAAAAACGCGCAGGCGTTCCAGCATATCCGGCTTACGGAAAGCAAAAGTGTCCATTCCGGCCCCGAGTATCACATATTGCGTGAAGCCTTCTCCGACCGCAGCCTTAAGATAATCCTCCGTGTACCTGGCACGCGCGAGCGATATCGGAGCGGACTGGGCTCTCATAACATGCGCAAGAGATTCCTGCTCGGGAAGCTGCCGCGCAGCCGCCTCGGGGTCGAAGAAGCTCAGTGAGCCTGCAAGACTATGGCCGATGAAGTCAAACGTCTCCTGCGTCATCATATCCTTGGCCAGAAAATCGTCAAATATTTTAGGTTCGTCGTATAGTGAGTGATATGCACGCCCAAAAGCTGTAACTATAGCAGTGATTGCACCTTTACTTAATTCCATAGACATTCCTCCGTTTTATAATTATGCCGTTTTCGGCCATGCAGCATACAAGCTGAGCCGCAAACGGTAAGAGATATTTTACATTCAACGGCAGATATCTTCCATTGCCGGGTTTTACAATCATTTGCCGGCACTTTGGGCAACTATGTCAATTGCTTTTAATGTAAAAATGTGGTATAGTAGCATTACAGACATTAAAAGTAAAGGCTTTTTTCGATAAAGCCAATCCAAAATCCCGACCAGTTAAAGCAAGGTCGTAGACTATAGTAAATTCAATAAACTTTATCTTCTGTAGATTTAGTAAACTTAAATTTCCCTGTTGCGTAAACAGAACAATGGTGTTAAAATAAAAAAGCGGTTTTTCCAAAGACATATCGGGGTGTAGCGCAGATGGTAGCGCGCTTGGTTCGGGACCAAGAGGCCGCTGGTTCAAATCCAGTCACTCCGACCACATAAAAGAAGCGGGTTTCAGAAAATGAAAGCCGCTATTTTTATGCGGAAAAAATGCCCGTTTACTGCAATATTACTGCAACGGGCTTTTTAAACTATTGACACTATCAATCTTCTTTATCTGAGTACCTTCCAGTTAAATAGGGTCAAACAAACTTATCCTATTCCAGAATATGAAAAAAATCTACCAAATCGCTGAAAACAGACTACTGTTAATAACCCGATTCAAGGAGCAGAATAAATTCATGAAATATTTGGAAAAGGAGAGGGTAGGATGAGAAAGTTACGGAAAACCGGTTTAATTTTCCTGGCTTGTGTTTTAATATTGTCTCAGTCGGCGGCTTGTCAGAACGGAAACGTGACTGCTGAAGCTTCCCAAACCCCTGTTGTTGCTAAGGTTACAGCAGCTGCGGAAGGCGAAACAGCGCAGTATAGTGCACAAAAGGGGCAAAATGACGGTGCTTCTATAGAGGATAGACTAAACTCTTTGGTAGAAAAAATGACGGTGAATGAAAAGGCAGGGCAAATGGTCCAGGGTGAAAGAAATAATGTTTCACCTACCGATGTAAAAAAATACTTTCTCGGGTCTGTCTTGAGCGGAGGGGGGTCACATCCCGGAGAGAATACCAGGGAAGACTGGATAGCTATGTGTAAGGAGTTTCAGGATGCGGCTATGTCAACACGGCTTGGAATTCCGATAATATACGGCGTAGATGCGGTACATGGCCACAATACCGTATACGGGGCAGTTGTATTCCCGCATAATATCGGGCTTGGAGCAGCGGGAGACCCTGATCTGATGATAGAAATTGCAGGCGTAACATCACGCGAGATGCTTGCAACAGGCGTAAATTGGAACTTTGGCCCATGTATAGCAGTTGCCCGGGACGAAAGATGGGGCAGGACTTATGAAAGCTACAGCGAAAACCCGGAATTGGTGGGCAAGCTTTTAGTGCCGTATATCAAAACAATGCAGGATAAATACGGTATCGCAGCAACGGCAAAACACTATGCTGCTGATGGCGGTACGGGATGGGAAACAGGAAACTATACATATGCCATTGACCAGGGTGATGCTGAAATTTCCGAGGAAGAGCTGAGAAAGATTCATATTCCGGGATACGAAAAGGCTGTAAAAGCCGGCGTTAAGACTGTAATGGTCTCTTTCAGCAGCTGGAACGGGCTCAAAAATCATGAAAACAAATACCTTATTCAGGATTTATTAAAAGGCGAGCTGGGTTTCAAAGGCTTTGTAATTTCAGATTATGAAGCGCTTCACCAGTTAAAAGAGGGAGATTTCCACAGTCAGGTGGTCGCATCGGTAAATGCCGGCGTGGATATGTTTATGGAAGCAAACCACTGGAAAGAAACTATAGATGAAATAAAAAAGGCGGTAAAAAAAGGTGAGATAAAAGAGCAGAGGATAAATGACGCAGTGAGGAGGATTTTAAGGGTTAAACTCGAGATGGGTCTGTTTGAAAATCCATTAGGTAATCAGGGCCTGGCTGCAAAAGAGCTGGGTTCTGCCGAGAGCAGAGAAATAGCAAAAAGAGCCGTGAGAGAATCTTTAGTGCTTTTAAAAAATAACAATAACATCCTTCCCTTGAAAAAAGGAGCCAGAATTTTTGTAACCGGTCCTGCGGCTGATAATGTGGGAGTACAATGCGGCGGCTGGACGATAAGCTGGCAGGGCGGCATGGACCAGGGCGGAAATAAATGGACGGAAGGTTCCACAATTCTGGATGGTTTCAGGAAAATAGCGCAGGAAAACGGCGGCGAAATTATCACAGATATAAAAGAAGCTAAGAATGCCGATTTTGCAGTAGTTGTGCTTGGGGAAAATCCATATGCGGAATATGAAGGGGATGACGGCGAGCTGGGGTTGTTCAATGGAATGGCGCTGTACGATAATGAAAGTGCTATGGAGGAAGCCGAATCCACCGGTTTGCCGGTAATAGCAGTACTGGTATCTGGAAGGCCCAGGATCGTTACGAATGAAATAAATAATTGGGACGCCTTTGTGGCGGCATGGCTTCCCGGATCTGAGGGTGACGCTGTTGCTGAGGTTCTTTACGGTAAATATCCATTTACCGGCAAGCTTTCATTCACCTGGCCGGCAGATGTGAAACAGCTGCCTGTAAATGTTGATGACGGGAGCGATAAAAAGCCATTGTTTCCATACGGCTTCGGATTGAAAACACCTAACTGAAAAACTCACACCACTTATCTATACTCATATAAATCTGAATGAGCATTCTAATCTTGATATGAATGAAAGGGTATCTATTGTAACAGCCATAATAATTATTTTTTACCACCTTCGATAGCTGTTAAACGCTGTACTGTTTCGGTTTTAAACTCTGTAAGCTTGAAAACTTGTTCCTCTATGGAATCAACTTTCTTTTCAAGTTTATCAAAACGGTTATTCATTTTTGCTTCCAAGCTATCTACTTTATCGCTAAGATTATTTTGTCCTTGCTGTAAGTCTTTTTGTCCTTGCTGTAAGTCTTTTTGTCCTTGCTTTAAGCCTTTTAACTCATTAAGAATTTGCTTTAATACTTCCTCCATGAAAATCACACCCTCAGGTTATATTTTAACATACCAAAAAGAAAATACATAGATAATATCTTTATACGGATTGCTCCATGAACCCTACGGTAAAGGGCAAGTGGTCAAATTTTTTCGTTCCGGTATGTACGAAGCCGTGAGCCCTATACCACTCTTTCAAGATGACATTTCCCTCGATAATCCCAATCGTGATTTTTTTCGCCTTGAACTCTGTCACAGTCTGCCGGGCAAAAGACAGAAGCGCCGCTCCATATCCCAAGTGCCGATATTGCGGCCCTACGGCCAGCTTCTCCAACTCATAGGCATCGGGAGATATTCGTTCCAACTGCATAAACCCTGCCATGATTTGGCCACAGTACAGGCCGTACATAAGATTGCCTTTGCGCCAATCCGCTTCCAACCGTGACTTCTCGATAAAAGCCCCGTTGGTAGGACAGTTTTGGCGGGTCAAATGGAACTGTTTGGCGACTGTGGCAAAGCCATACATTATGATAGGAAAAATATATTTAGTAATATATACGCGGCAATGAACGTTATTTTTTGTCGGAGATAGGACAAAATAAACTCAAAATAACGAAAGCAGGATAAAAATGTTAAGAAAAAACCAGTATAGGAAAGTCATCAGAAAAGAACCTGAAAAAGCTGATATAGAGCAGCATTTAAAAAAGTCTTTAGATGATAATATAACGGCATTCAAAGCTGTTTTTCAGAATGATGATAGTGTTATTTTCAGGAATTTTGAAAATAAAAACAGCAGCTTTCGCGCATGTCTGGTATATATCGACGGAATGGCGAATCCGGATATCACCAATAAAAACATAATTCAGCCTATTATGAATTCAGACCTGGAGCCGGAAGATGATACCGATGTACTCGATATGCTGAAAAACAAGGTTATCAGCACCAATAATATAGAAAAAACCGGAAGTGTCGATGAGCTTTTGCTTGCCCTGTTCAACGGTCATGCAGTACTTTTGGTTGAAAACATTGACAAGGCATTGCAGATAGATTGTAAAGGCTGGCAAACGAGAGCAATAGAAGAGCCGAACATGGAAAAGGTCCTGCGAGGCCCAAAGGAAGGTTTTACCGAGTCCATTATGGTGAATTTGTCATTGATAAGGCGGAAGCTGAGAACTCCGGATCTGAAGTTCAAATTCAGGGAAATAGGCGCCAGATCAAAGACAAAGGTATGCCTTTGTTATATCGAAACCCTGATAAGCGATGAAATTCTTCTGGAGCTTGAAAAAAGGTTGGACAAGATAGATATTGACGGTGTTTTGAGTTCAAATTATATAGAGGAGCTAATAAGAGACAGCCCTTTATCCCCGTTTAAGACGGTCGGAAACACGGAAAGGCCGGATGTCGTTGCCGCCAAACTATTGGAAGGCCGCATCGCCGTTTTGGTAGATGGTGCACCTTCTTCTCTGACTTTACCATATGTGTTTATGGAATATTTTCAGGCTGCTGAAGATTATTACGAAAATTACTGGTATTCATCGATCAACAGACTCATAAGATGCCTGGGCGAGTTTTTAACTACAAGCATTCCGGCCATTTACGTCGCTTTGATAACCTATCATCAGGAGATGATACCGACACCGCTACTTTTGAGCATAATATCAGCAAGAAAAGGCGTTCCGTTCCCTACGATCGTCGAATCGCTTGTTCTTCTTCTTACATTCGAAATCATAAGGGAAGCAGGTATTCGTATGCCGTCGCCGATGGGGCAGTCGGTAAGCATAGTCGGGGCATTGATCCTGGGCCAGGCAGCTATAGAAGCAAGAATATTCAGCGCCCCGATGGTGATAATTGTTGCTGCTACCGGAATTACCGGACTTTTAAACATTAAACTAAAAGGAGCAAGCATTGTTGTAAGATTGAGTTTAACCTTACTTTCAGCATTCATGGGTTGGTACGGCTTTATTTTTGGTGTTACGGGAGTTCTTATTTATCTATTCAGCATGCGTTCCTTCGGAGTTCCCTATATGCTAGAATACGGCTCGATAAATCCTCTGGACCTTAAAGATACATTTATCCGGGCTCCATGGTGGTATATGAATATCAGGCCGAAGCAGATAGCCGCTAAAAATGTAATAAGGCAGAAAATCTCAAATGTGAAAGTGAAATAGAGCATATGAAATTTCTCAAAACATTTTTATCGGCAGTGTGTATTTTGTCAATGGCCTTCATATCCTCCGGCTGCTGGAATTACAGGGAGGTAGAAAGCCTTGCTGTTGTATCGGGTATGGCATTTGACAAAAATGGCGGTAAGTATTCAGTCACTTTTGAAATAATCAACGTCACAGGCGGCAGGGATTCCAAAACGAATACCAAGCTCGTAACTTCAGAAGGGGTCACGATATTCGACGCCGTGCGAAAAACCATTAAAACAGCCGGTAAAAAGCTGTACTTCAGTCATGCCGAAGTTATAATCATTAGCTCCGAAGTGGCAAAAGCCGGAGTGATCCCTGTAATGGACTGGGTTCTCAGAGACACAGAACCAAGGAATACAATTCACATTTTGATTTCAAAAGAAAGATCGGCGAAAGAAATATTGAAGCGTCAACCGATAACTGCAGATATTCTATCTTTTGAACTTAATGAAATGATTAAATCTGAAAAAAGCCTTGCCTACGCAATCGATACCGAGGAATGGCAATTCGTCGAGGATTTGGCTGAGACGGGTATTTCCGCTACTTTGCCG
The DNA here is from genome assembly GCA_023411715.1 of Bacillota bacterium. Classification (GTDB taxonomy): domain Bacteria; phylum Bacillota; class Clostridia; order Acetivibrionales; family DTU013; genus JAEYOM01. The sequence goes on from JAEYOM010000075.1 coordinate 7,493, forward strand.
ACTGTAGACCTGACAATGGACGATAATAAGCTGACCCCTGAAATTACCGGAACCGGCATTTTTAAAGAAGATAGGCTGGTCGGACTCCTTGACGGCGAAGAAACAAAAACCATGCTGTTTATCAAAGATAAAATTAAAGGCGGGCTACTGGTTAAAAAGGAATATGGAAACAACTCGGTAACCGGTGTTGCGCTTGATATATATAAAAATAAAACAAAATTAAAGCCCCGTTTTTCCAATGGAAAGTTTACTATAGAGATAAACACAAGCACAGATGTATCTCTTAATGAAAACGGAGGCAGGGAAAATTATATAGACGAACCGGCACGAACAAAGCTAAAAACCGATTTTGAAGCAATGCTGGAAAATAACATTAAAAATCTGGTTAAAAAGACACAGGAGCAGTATGGCTGCGATATATTCGGATTCGGAAAGCTTGTAAAACTGAATATGCCCGATCTGTGGAAGCAAACAGAACACCATTGGAATGAATTATATAAAAATGTCGAAGTCGATGTGCATTCAACAATAAATATAAAAGACAGCGCTTTCCAGAGAAAGCCGATAAAAACAGGTGACTGATGATGTTGATACTTTGTACGGCAGTCTATATACTTTTTGTTTTGATCGATGTCATACCGATCATTAGGAGCAAGCAATGGAAGGTATTGACCATATACTCGATATTGATAATTACGTCATTTACGCTCAGTGTGCTGTTCGAACTTGGCGTAAAACTCCCCAGTCCGTCGTATCCGATAAAAAATATTGTAACCGCGATATTTGGCGAATAAAAACATATATGAAGGTGTAAATGTGCAAAAGGAAGTAGTATCAAACAGACAAGGCATAACTATGATGGCGCTGTTTATCATGGGCAGTACGATGCTGCTGGGTATCGGTTCAGAAGCAAAACAGGATGCCTGGCTTGCTATAATTATTGCCTTTATATTCATTATACCCGTTATGACGATATATGCGAGGATATTGGCACTGTATCCCGGAAAAAGCCTGTATGAGATCCTGAATGCAGTTTTTGGAAGCATTTTTGGAAGGATTATTGCTCTCTTCTTTATTTGGTATGCATTACATCTTGGCACGTTGATATTGAGAAATTTTCAGGTGTTTATAAAGGTGGTTGCATTTCCTGAGACTCCTGAATTTGTGTCTGTCATGCTGATGGGAATTTTATGCATTTGGGCGGTAAAAGAAGGAATAGAGGTTTTGGGCAGATTCTCGCAGCTTGTTATAATAGTTCTGGCATTTATTATTATTGCTGTAGTAATTCTTGGTATGAAAGACGCTAAATTTGATAATTTACGTCCATTTCTTTATAATGGCATTAAACCGGTTATCAGCAGCGCTTTTAATACCTTTTCCTACCCATTTGCCGAAACTGTATTATTTATGGCCGCTTTTAGTTTTATGAAAAATAAAAACGATTCATATAGAGTATATTATTTTGCATTGGCAATAGGGGTGTTCTTTACTTTACTGGTAACTGTCCGAAACATTCTTGTTTTAGGAGCAAACTTAACCGATCAGGTTTATTTCCCCTCATATACAGCAGTAAGTTTGATAACTATCGGCGAATTTCTGCAGCGCATAGAGGTAACAGTATCTGTCGTGCTGCTTTTTGCAGGATTTGTCAAGGTAAGCGTATGCCTGCTGGCAGCGGCCAAAGGGGTCGACTACCTTTTTAAAATCGGTAATTACAGACAAATCGTTGCCCCGGTTGGACTTTTAATGATGGTAGTATCCTGCTTTATTTTTCAAAACATCATGGATATGCAGGAATTTGCTTTTAAGATCTACAAGTATTATGCATTCTCGTTTCAAGTGATATTGCCTGTCATCATATGGATCGGCGCCGAAATCAAGGCAAAGCAGGACAAGAAGAGATCCGAATGCAATAGAAGTTAATTATTGCCGATTATAGAAAAACCAGTGCGTATATGGAATATGGAGATTGGCAGAAATACCAACTCCAAATTGCGAAATAATTCACCTTGGAGAAGCTTCCGGAAAGTTATATAACTAAACTATTACCGTACTATAATTGGTAGTTAAGGGGGCTTTTCTCATACAAAAGCCGAATAGGTTCGGAAAAAAAGTGACCGGCTTTTTTCAAAAACGGACGGCCAGCCTTAAAATCAGCACAAAGATAATGCTGTTCTATTTTCTGCTGTTCATGTTCACTATCCTGGTCAGCAGCTTCCTCTATCAGAATATATATTCCGGCATAATATCGGGCAAGGTCAGCGAAATGTCCGTGCAAACCCTTTATTCCATCAGCGCGAACATAGACTCGGTCGTCGAAAACGCTGACAATTATTCAAAAACGATCTTTACGAACGATTACCTTCAGAACATGCTGAAAAACGCAAAGCCTTACATAGACCTGATCGCACAGAACAAGGTCAGGGCATATCTCATAAAGCTTACGGAAACCATACCCAGCATCACTTCGGTATATCTGTTCGATAATTACGGTAATCGCTTATCGATGGACAAACAGCAGATAAAGATCCTCGCGACTGATAAAATTAATCTGGCCCCGTGGTACAGGGCTGTAAGGGAAAGCAGAGGTTATTACATTCTGAGGCTCAATGCCGGTGGGATCTTTGAAAAAGCGCCCGGGGGCAATTACATTTCTCTGATCCGGGTCGTCAATGATCTGCAGGATCAGCGCCCCATCGGTATCCTGGTAATGAACCTGCCTGAAAAGTCCTTTATCAATACATACAAGGATCTCGTCAGCAAATACGGGATGCAGGTCATTCTGCTCGATGAAAACAACGAGAAGATCATAGATACCGGCAGTTCCGAATTCGACGGCATGATAGCCGGGATGATCACAGACCGGGAATACAACACCGGTGTGGTGAAGATCAACAGGCAGGAATATCTGGTTTCATACCTTAAAACAAAGTACAACTGGAAGATCATAAGCATCGCCCCGTTCAGCGAATTATCCAGGGAGTCGAGCATTTTCAGCCTTATAGCCTTTATTGTAATCGTTTTGAACAGCATCCTGCTTTTCATGGGATCCATCTTCATCTCGAGGCTCATTACAAACCCTGTCAAGAAGCTCCTGAAAGCAATGAAAGGCATTGAAAAAAACGAATTCGGCACGGTGGATCTGAAAATGGGCAGCAGCGAGTTCGAAAAGCTTCAGGACGGCTACAACAGGATGGTCATTGAAATACAGAAGCTGATAGGAAAGATTCTGGAAGAGCAGAAAATCAAGCGGAAGGCGGAACTGGATGTACTCCAGGCCCAGATCAAGCCGCATTTCCTGTACAACACCTTTGACGCGATAAGCTTTCTGGCCCTGGAAGGCAGGAGCGACGAAGTATATACGATAATGAAAGCCCTCGGAAGTTACTACAGGACCAGCCTCAATAAAGGCAGCGAGGTTATAACCGTAGGGGAGGAAATCGATGTTGTCAGGAATTATCTCACGATACAGAAAATAAGGTATGGTGACATACTCACCGACAGCTATGAAATCGAAACCGGTATCGAAAAAACAAGGATATTGAAGCTCGTCCTCCAGCCGCTGGTGGAGAACGCCCTGTATCACGGCATCAAGCCCAGGGGGGAGCCGGGACATATAAGCGTGTCGGCAGCAAGACAGGACGGATTTGTCAAATTGACCGTCAGCGATAACGGCGTTGGCATGACTGAGGACAATATCCATAAGATATTCGAAGGAGTAAAGCCCGGTGAAGAAACGAACTTCGGAATGAGGGGAACGATCGAGCGGCTCCGTATTTTTTACGGTATCGAAAACGTATTATCCATAAAAAGCGAGCCCGGCATCGGGACGGAAGTTGCGCTGACCATACCGGCGGAAAGGCAGGATCAGGCGAAATGAACGATGGTTTGCTAAGGGTGCTGATAGTAGATGACGAATATATGGTGCGCGGCCTTCTTAAAAGGTGCCTCGACTGGAAAGAGATCGGAATGGAAATCATCGGCGAAGCCTCCGGCGCACAGGAGGCGCTGGAGCTCACTGACAGGCTCAACCCTGACATTATATTCACGGACATATGCATGCCCTACATAGACGGTATCGAGCTAAGCAGGCTGATATTCGAGAAATATCCGAATATAAAGATAGTGATACTTACAGGCTATGAGGAATTCGAGTACGCAAAAAAGAGCCTGAAGCTCGGGATAGCCGACTTCCTGCTGAAACCGATAAATGATGATGAAATAAGGAAATCCGCCCTCGATATAAAGAAAAAAATCGAAGCCGAAAGGTCCCACTCCAACGAATACAACAGGCTGAAAACTCTGCTTGAGGAAAGCCGGCCCTATCTGAAGGAGAAATTCCTGAATGAATTCATACGCGGAGATATGCCTGAAGCTGAAGTATCTGAAAAGCTGGCCTATTTCGAGCTGAATTTCGGTTCCGACACCTTCCAGGCAGCTTTTCTTGAAGCTGACCGGCCGCACGGAGATATCGCTCCGGGCGCCGAGGAAAAGCTTATACTTCGGCTTCAGTGCATGGAGGAGGTCAGGCTTTTTTTCAGGAACGACCCATATATTACGGTATTCTTTGACAACAATCAAAGGATAACTGTATTAAATACTGCTGCCGATATCGATTTTATCGAGTGCTGCGAGTCCTTGAGGATCATGCTGGCAAATAAAATAAAGTGCGCGGCTACAATCGGGATAGGCAACCCCTCCAAAGGGCCCGGAAACATACGGCAAACCTGCAGGGAGGCTTTTTATGCATTGAATTACGGCGCGGTCCTGGGAAAAAATCAGGTGATCAGCTACAGTGTCATAGATCTTTCTCAAAAAAAGCCGCTCCATCTGAATGGCAGAATGCCCGAGGAATTCGAGTTTTGCATAAAAGCAGGATTTACCGGGAAAGCCCTGGAGCTTTTCTGCGCCTCGTGCGATGTTATCAGCACCGACATGTCGGACGCGGCCGAAGCATTGCGGATAGTGTCCTCCAATACCATATCCGTGATATTATCCGTCATCAATGAGACAGGCCTAAGGATAAGCGACGTCTTCGAGAATGACGGAGAGCCTTTCAAGCAAGTTTTCAGGATAGATACGCTGCCTGAAATGAAGGAGTACATATCTTTCGTCATCTGCAAGACTACGGGCCTTATTGAAAAACTCAAGACAAAAAAAGTGAACAAGACCATCGCCGATATAAAGGAATATATAAACGCCAACATTTCAGCAGACGGCCTCTACCCCGCCTCCATCGCCGGGAAGTTCTACCTGAATCCCAGCTATCTGAGCCGCATGTTCAAGCAGGAGACGGGACAAACACTGACCGAATACATTACAAAAGCAAGGATGGACCTGGCTGTCACTCTCCTCGGCCAAACAGATTTAAAAGCGTACGAGATCGCCGAAAGGATCGGGATACAGGATCCGCATTATTTTAGCATCTGCTTTAAAAAGTACACGGGTATGTCAGTCAACGACTACAGGAAATCGACCGGCAATTCGTAAAAATAGTTACAATTCGTGTAAAACAAATGAATTTTCTTAACGCTGCCCATATTTTACTATTTAATCAGATATCATATCTGATTAAAAGGAGGATTATTTATGAAAAAGAGAATTATGACAGCTATCAGCGCCCTGTTGATCGCAGTGATGGTCCTTGGCCTGGCTGCCTGCGGGTCCGGGAATGACAAGACGGCAGGCGCCGGCACACAGGCGGAATCAACTGCAGCTGCCGTCGCGGAAACGACCGCTGTCGAGGCGGGAGAACCGGCGTCAGAACCGGCAAAGCCCGTATCTCTGAAGCTCTGGCACATGTTCGTATCTGACGGAGACGGCAATAAGAAGCCCTTCGAAGCCGTCCTGAAGCATGCGGGTGAGCAGCTTACCGACGTCAAGCTCGAAGTCGACGGTGTAGACAATGAATCGTACAAGACTAAAATAAAGACCGCTGTTGCCGCAAATGACGCCCCGGATATATTCTTCACCTGGGCAGCCGGTTTTTCCAAGCCTTTCGTGGATTCGGGAAAGGTACTCTGCCTCGATGAATATATGGGCGACATAAAAGATAAGCTTCTCCCCGGCATCACCACGAACATGACCTACAACGGCAAGGTATACGGCCTGCCATTCCAGATGCAGTGCGGAGCGCTGTTCTGCAACAAGGAGCTGTTCGACAACAACGGCATAAAGATACCTGAAACATACGAGGAACTGCTGGCGGCCGTCAAGGCGTTCAATGCCAAGGGTATCACGCCTATGACCTGCGGCGCCGGTGATAAATGGCCCGCCATGTGGTATTACGACATAATAGCGCTGCGTACGGCAGGCGCACAGCTCTGCAATGACGCTCTCAACAAGAAGGCACCCTTCAGTTCGCCCGAATTCACAGAAGCCGCAGCCAAGCTTGACGAATTGTCAAAAGCGGGAGCTTTCGGGAAGAACGCTTTGGGAACTACCTGGGACGAATCGCAGATCGCATTCGCAGAGGGCAAGGCAGCCATGATCTATAACGGCAACTGGGTCGCAGGACTTGCTGAAGGCGAGACCTCCAAGGTAAAGGGCAAGGTGGTTGCAGTGAAATTCCCGCTGATCAGCGGCGGCAAAGGCACCATTACCGAATACTTCGGCGGCTCGGGAGACGGCTTCATGATCAGCGCCAACACCGTTGACAAGGAAAAAGCCGTCAAGACCGTCAAGTTCATCTGTGAAGATATGGCCAAGGAATCCTATCTTGCAGGTTCGGGCATGCCCGGCTGGAAGGTTGACGTGGATGACTCCAAAGTATCCCCGCTGATCAAGCAGCTTGTGACAATGACAAAGGACGCTACCGGCTGGGTCCTCTGGTGGGATGTATTCCTTGAGGGCGCGGACGCCGATACCCATAAGAATCTTGCAACTGAAGTGCTTGCAGGAACCAGGACTCCGGAGGAGTACTCGGCGGAAATGCAAAAGCTGAGCGAGAAATAGACTTTCAACTGTAAAATCGGTGGCCGGGGATTTACCCGGCCGCCGGCTTATTTAAAAGTAAATCGCGGTTTTATCATCTGCTCGGCATTTAGTCAAATTAACGCTGAGAGAAGTGGAGACAAAATGGAAAAAGTTCTTGGAGACAAAAAAGCGATCTGCATATTCGTGTTGCCGGCACTGCTGGTGTTTTTTTTGATCGTAGTGACGCCGGTCTTCATGTCGGGCTATTACAGCCTGCTCGACTGGGATGGGATAGGAAAAAGCACATTTGCGGGCTTCGATAATTATATAAAACTGTTTACCGATTCCACCGGTTTTGCCAAATCGATAGGCAATTCGTTCATTCTGGCCGGGCTATCGATTTTCATACAGCTACCGGTTGCAATGGTGCTTGCGCTTGTACTCGCACAGGGTATAAAGTGGGAAAACTTTTGCCGTACCGTGTATTTCATACCTGTAATCATATCGACCGTTGTAATAGGCCAGCTCTGGAGAAAAGTGTACCATTATGACTACGGGCTGCTGAACGGCCTTTTAAAAGGCATCGGTCTGGAAAACCTGCAGCAGGAATGGCTGGGCAGTACGGCAACCGCCCTGATGTCAGTTCTGGCGCCTATCATATGGCAGTATATAGGATACCACATGCTGCTTTTCTATTCAGCAGCGAAATCAGTCCCGGGTGAACTTTACGAGGCCGCGATGCTGGACGGCGCTTCGGGCTTCAAGACGTCGATCCATGTCACGATCCCGCTTATCAAGCCTATGATAAACGTATGCGTCACCTTTTCACTGATAGGCTCCCTTAAGGTGTTTGACCTTATTTATGTACTTACGAACGGAGGGCCTGTACATTCTACGGAGGTCCCGAGTACACTGATGTTTAATACGATATTTGCCAGATACCAGTATGGCTTTGGCAGTTCGATGGCCATATTTATTATAGCCGAGTGTCTTCTGCTCACTGTTATGATACAGAGACTGTTCAGATCGGATAATACAGCTTGATGCGGCACGGACAATGCAGTTGATTAATGCAGCAAGGAAGGATCGTTATGAATACAGAAATAGGAAAGCTTGAAAAAAATAACGTCAAAAACAGGGTTAATGCTGATCCCGAAATAAACGCATATATATATAGGAATAAACTTAAAGCCTACCTGCTCAATTTCGCTGTGCTGGTCATAGCGCTCGTTCAACTGTTCCCGCTTGTCTGGCTGCTGTTTTTCTCACTGAAGGACAACAGCGAGATCTTCGGAGAAAACATAATAGGAATTCCGCGCCGCTTCCTCTGGCAGAACTATGCGGATGCATTGTCCCAGGGCAATGTCGGGCGGTACCTGCTAAACAGCATACTGGTCACGGGGCTTACGATAATTTTCTCAGATATCCTTGCCGTATGTGCATCCTATGCTATCGCCAGGATGAGATGGAAGCTTCGAAGGGCGACAATGGTCCTTTTCCTGACGGGGCTCATGGTTCCGCTGCACGCAGCCTTGCTGCCCCTGTTCCTGATATTGAAAAACCTGAAACTGTACAATACGATCTGGGCGCTGATAGTGCCCTATACCGCATTTGCACTGTCCATGGGTATATTCATATTCGTTGGCTTCATGCAGAGCCTGCCAAAAGAACTGGAGGAATCGGCGCTTATCGACGGCTGCTCGATCTACCGCGCGTTTTTCAGCATCATACTACCCCTCGTCAAGCCAGCGATAGCCACAGTGTCCATATTCACCTACCTGTCGGCCTGGAATGAGCTCATGTTTGCCATACAGTTCGTCAGCAAGCCCGAGTATAAGACGCTCACGGTCGGGATAATGGCTATGGTCGGACAATACTCCACCAACTGGGGCCCGATAGGAGCCGGACTGGTCATAGCGACGATACCCACTCTCGTCATATATATACTGATGAGCAACCAGGTGCAGAAGAGCTTCATTACCGGCGCGGTAAAGGGGTGAAATCATATTGACGGTATGGCTTGGGTATGGTAATGTAAAAAATGGCATATTAAAACAGTAAAGGATTAATTGTATGAATGGTATAGGAAACGAATTCATCGAAAAAACCAAATACAAGTACGAAGAGCAGTCTGCTCAAGCCCGAGGCCTGCCGCAGCCGCCGCTGGAGATGGGATACGATTTGTCAAAGCCGCTTATTGCCCTGCCGAAACCCGACAATTCAAAGTACGGCAAGGTTTCCCTTATAGATGTCATTAATAACAGGCGCAGTGTCCGGCAGTATTCGGAAAGGAGCTTGTCTCCCGAAGAGCTTTCGTACCTGCTTTGGTGTACGCAGGGCGTCAAAAAGGTCAATTCCGATAAACATACATTCAGGACCGTCCCCTCAGCCGGAGCGAGGCACGCATTCGAGACATATCTGCTGATAAATAAGGTGGAAGGACTGAAGCCCGGATTATACCGGTATCTTGCTCTGGAACACAAGCTAATGGAAATAAACGTTGAACCGGGTATGGCCGATGAAATAGTCGCGGGCTGCCTGGGTCAGGGCTTTGTAGGCTTAAGCGCCGTTACGTTTATATGGGCGGCCGATGTAAAAAGGATGAAATGGCGTTACGAAGAGCGCGGATACAGGTATCTGCATCTTGACGCAGGACATGTCTGCCAGAACTTATACCTGGCTGCCGAGTCTATAGATTGCGGCGCATGCGCCATAGCAGCATTCGAAGATGATCTTATCAACTCCACGCTTGGTCTGGATGGAAAAGAGCAGTTCGTTATCTATGTGGCCACCGCCGGGAAAAAGCAGTAAAAGCGGTTGCAATCATCACAGGCTTCATTGTGAGACTGCTCAGGCTCAGGCCAAAGCCCCTGTTTTACCTGCATAGCAGCCTTTGGCTCACTATATCCGACAGTACCTCCATCCCGTCCGTTTTGGCGATGTGGATCACCTCCGAATACCGGGTACTGTCGGGAAGTATCGAAGCCAGAATATTCTCCCTGCTCAATATATACTCCGGGTGATAAACTACATTTTCTTTGCCTTCGAAAATCGCGGCATAAAAGATCCCGGTCTCCACAAGGTCTTGGAAGAAGTGGCTGCCATATGACAGCTCCGGCATGAACCCTTCCTGCGAGGACACCTCGCATATCACCGGCATGTTGCAAAGCTCGGTAAAATGTACGGGCACACCCAGGGATGGGGTCGTCGTTCCCCATCTGCCCGGCCCCGTCAGCATGGCATTCTTTCCTTTCAATGCCTGGTTGATCCTTCCAATAAGTCTGGCGACAGCGTATTTCGACTGGTTATCCAGCCTGAAATACGCCTGCGGTTTAACGAAGACCACATAATCGACGGGCATGCGGACGTTCCCTCCTATGAAGTTTCCGCGCGAATAGAAGAAGCAATCCTGAACATTCTCTATCGAAGGTATTTCTATGGATTTTCCCAGCCCCATGGTCTGCAGAGGCCGGCATTGCAAAAGATTCACCTTGTACCCCCCGTTTTTTGTAAAATTGACTGTGAATTCAATGTCTACGGGATATTCATATGCTTTGGACAAGAGAGCGAGCATTTCCCTCATAAGACGCGGAAAACCCGTATCCTTGAGCATTGTTTTGAAATCGGCGATATAAGGCGTCTTTATATTGGAATACCCTTTCTGGCTCAGATAATTGATGGTTTCGTAATCGACACTGGCGAACAGGTCTTTATCAGCCTTAAGGTCACGTGCAAGGATATCCTCGATGCTCCTGCTCGTTAATTCATTTTCTTCCAGGGAGAGCAGATCGACAAAATGCTGGGAGAATTTATTACGGTCGCCGTAATTGACTAAAGGCAGCCGCATGGGATCGTCCAGCGTCACGATCCTGGCATAGTCCTCCGTGGTCCTGTCTACCGCCCTGGTTCCAAGGCCGAGGACAAGACGGAGGACCCCGGCATCCATATCGATATCCTTATCCCACAGATAAATATTCTTGGAATTCCCCACTCCTGCCGCATGCGGGAAGTAGCATTCCCCGTAGTAATCCCCTGAGACCCTCTGCACCAGAATAGCCATCTGCTCATCCTTATCAAGCAGGCCTCTGTTAACACGATAAGCGAGGGCATCCTCGTTCATCGTGCTCGCATATACAGTGCGCACGGCTTGTTCGAACGCCCTGTAGCGTTCCTCGGGAGTACCCTGGTTTACACAGAATATACTTTCATATTTGCCTGCAAAAGCATTGCCGAAATTATCCTCGAGAAGAGAGCTCGAACGTACGATTATCGGGGACTGGCCGAAATACTCCAGCATTTGCACGAACCTGTCCTGGATGTTACCGGGGAATTCACCGCGCAGGAGCTTCTCCTTCAATTCCTGAGCGTACCTGAAATATCCTTCCTCTGTCTTTTGCCTGGTGCGCAGCTCCCACCAGCCGTTTTGCACGATATAGGTATAGAATACGTCCGACCCGATATAGTAGGAATCATGAGGCTCCAAAAAGGGTATGAACCTGTCTTTGCCCTCCTTTTCCAGAATCTTTCGCGCTAAAAGCATGCCAACGCTTTTTCCCCCGATAAAACCCGCCCCGATCTCTCTGGCGGCTATCTTCAGGATGTCCTTCAAGGTAAAGCAGCGGTCGCATAGTTCAAACATCCTTGATTCGCTGCCGATCAGCATGGACATAAGCATGCGCTTGACCTTGTTCTGTTCAGCCTGGGATTTGTTCAGCGCTTTCTTCGCTTTTTCAAAAACGACGTCCCAATGGTCCAGACGTTCCTCACCGCGGCTGATACTTGAGAACAACTCGGCAGTCTCGGAGCTGGCCGTTATAACAACGGCCTCCTGGCCCTGAATAAGGTGCGGGAAGAACATAGTCGAGGAATAGCGCTGCCAAACCTTAAGGGGATGAATGTAGTATTTTGAGTTCACCTGATAGAGGTCGAGCAGTATTTGGGTCGTTTCACGTATGCCCGCTATGGTGCTGTTGGTGTGGACATTGCGGATTATAGCGAAATAGGCTATCGTGTCAAGGGTAAACAGCAAAGGACAGGTGACCTTGAAAAAGTTTCCGATCATTAAGTCAGACTTCCAATATTCCAGCAAATCGGTCAGGCAGTCAAAAACATAAAATACCCTTCTGCCCTCCTGCTCGACCATCTGATGAACAGCTATCGCAAAGCTTTCGAACCCCTTTCGGGCATCGATTTCATATATCTTGACATGCGGACCTTCCCGGAGCAATGGCGCGTGTTTTCCGAAACGTACGTAGATCAGCTTTCTTTCGTTGGACTGAGCCTGGGCGGCATAGGGGTCGACCATTATCCTGTAGTCGTCCGTGGAATCGACCTGCCATACGACGTTATCGCCAAGCCGAAGATAATCGATCATCTGATCGAAGCCTTTCAGTCCCGAAGACACCTTATCGTGTATTCCCATTTCGGGCACCTCCTCCTAAAAGCAAAAATCGGCACTATACCGTTTTATATGAAAAACGCTCATCAATTCAAAAGCCCACAGGCTCAGTATCGATGAACGCCATCGTCCATTGTTTGCGAACGCTATTCAATTTGCAAGTTTCTCCTGTATTATATGCAAATTATCTCAAGATGTACAATATTACTGTTCATTGTACGCGTCATTAAGGCTCTTTATACTTTATAATATATCTCGGTCAAAAGAAAAATGCAATGTTGGCATTAAAAATATTCAAGAAATTTAAAAAATTCTATAAATATTATTGACAACGTCAGCAGGGCAGTTATATAATAAATCAGGAAATCAACAGCAAGGGCGCTGTAGGTAAAACCTACGGCGCTTTTTGCTGTTTTTTTATTTTTCAGATTTTTGAGAAAGTGAGGCAACAATATGAGTAAAGTACCTGAAATTTTCGGAAGTATGGTATTTTGTGATCAAGTAATGAAGGAACGCCTGCCTAAGAATACTTACAAAGCGATGAGGAAAACCATAGAAAACGGTCAGCCTCTTGACCGCGGCGTTGCAGATATCGTAGCGAGCGCCATGAAGGACTGGGCTATAGAAAAAGGGGCTACCCATTTTACCCATTGGTTCCAGCCCATGACCGGAATCACTGCGGAAAAGCACGATAGCTTCATTTCCCCGACCCCCGACGGCAACGTTATTATGGAGTTTTCGGGCAAGGAACTGATCAAAGGCGAACCTGATGCCTCAAGCTTTCCTTCCGGCGGTCTTAGGGCTACCTTTGAGGCCAGGGGCTACACCGCATGGGATCCTACTTCATATGCATTCATAAAGGATGGGACACTGTGCATTCCGACAGCTTTCTGCTCCTACAGCGGAGAAGCTCTGGATAAAAAAACGCCGCTCCTGCGTTCAATGGAGGCAGTAAATTCCCAGGCGCTGCGTATCCTGAAGCTCTTCGGCAACACAGCGACCCGCGTAAATTCAACCGTCGGACCTGAACAGGAATATTTCCTTATTAATAAGGATCTGGCCGACAAACGCAAAGACATCGTATATACCGGAAGGACTCTCTTCGGTGCCAAACCACCCAAAGGCCAGGAACTGGAGGATCATTACTTCGGAGCTATCAAGCCCCGTGTATCTGCCTACATGAAGGAACTCGACGAGGAATTGTGGAAGCTCGGCATCCTCGCCAAAACCAAGCACAACGAGGTTGCTCCTTCACAGCACGAACTGGCTCCTATCTTCTCTACGACAAATATAGCTACTGATCATAACCAGCTTACAATGGAGCTGATGAAAAAAGTTGCCGCAAATCACGGTCTGTGCTGCTTACTGCATGAAAAACCTTTTGCGGGTATCAATGGCAGCGGCAAGCACAACAACTGGTCGCTTTCCACTAACACAGGCATGAATCTGCTCGAACCCGGAGATTCACCGGAACAGAACGCTCAGTTCCTCTTATTTCTGGCTGCGATCATTAAGGCCGTGGATGATTACCAGGATCTGCTCAGGGTATCAGTAGCGAGCGCGGCAAACGACCATCGTCTGGGCGCCAATGAAGCGCCGCCGGCTATCGTATCCATTTTCCTGGGCGACGAGCTCACAAGTATTCTGGAATCGATCGAGAACGGCAGTGTATATGATCCAAGGGCAAAAACCGAAATGAAGATCGGCGTAGACATACTGCCAAGCTTCCCCAAGGACAGCACCGACAGGAACCGTACTTCCCCGTTCGCCTTCACCGGAAACAAGTTCGAGTTCCGTATGCTTGGATCGGCTTTCTCGATCGCAGGACCGAATATCGTCCTCAATGCCATCGTGGCAGAGGAGCTTTCACAGTTTGCTGAAAAACTGGAATCCGCAGAGGATTTCACCAAGACCTTGAACTCCTTGATCAAAAAGACCATCACCGAACACAAGCGTATCGTTTTCAACGGCAACAACTATGCAGAGGAATGGGTCAAGGAAGCCGAAAAGCGCGGTCTGCTGAATTTAAAGACCACAGTTGACGCTCTGCCCTACTTCGTCAGTGAAAAGAACGTTAAGCTCTTCACCAGGCACAAGATATTTACCGAACATGAAATTCATTCAAGGTTTGAAATCCAGATGGAGAGCTATTGCAAGACTATAAACATCGAAGCTCTTACCATGCTGGACATGGTAAAAAAGGATATCATCCCGGCGGTCAGCAGCTATCTTAAGGACCTCAGTGAAACTGCAATTTCCAAAAAGGCCGTTTCGAACGAGATCAGCTGCGAGCTGGAGAAGGGCATCATATCGCAGCTGTCCACCCTCTCCGCTATTCTTTACAAGAAGGCCGGAAAGCTGGAAGAGGGCCTCATAGGCGTAAAATATCAGGATGCCATGCCGGCTCAGGGTGAATATTACAGAGATGTCATCGTACCGACTATGGAAGAGCTCCGTGAGGCGGCAGACAGCATCGAAGCACTGGTGGGAGAAAAGTACTGGCCCTACCCGACATACGGAAAACTACTCTTCAGTGTTTGATGCGCAAAACAGACGAAACAGAGGGATGGAAACAGAGGGACGGCTCTTTTGTTCCGATGATGTCTGTTGAGTGTTGACAAAGAATATTTTTTGGTTATAATAGATTTAATATCGAAAGAAAGACTGTGAAGGGAAGAGTAATCAGTGTCCTGGATCCAGAGAGCCGGGGTTTAGGTGGAAGCCCGGTGCGAGGACTTTGAATGAAGAACATCCCGGAGTCGCTGACCGAAAGTGATACGAGTAGGCTCAGCAGTGAGCGGAACTTTAGACCGCAAACCATAGTGTTAATGAGTGGGCTTGTCTTGAGCCTATTTGGGTGGTACCGCGGAAGCAGAGCCTTTCGTCCCAATAAAAGGGATGATGGGCTCTTTTTATATCATCTCCCGAATGACAATACTAATCATGAGCGGAGGAGTGTTATGAAAAGAACGGATTACTGCGGCGCATTCAGAGAAAATGACATAGGCCGGGCCGTGACCGCCATGGGCTGGGTCCAGACCAAGCGCGACATGGGCGGCGTCATCTTTATAGACCTGCGCGACCGCGAAGGCATCCTGCAAGTCGTATTCAATGTACAGAGCCTGTCTTCGGAGGAGTTTACAGCAGCAGAACGTCTCAGGAATGAAACGGTCATCTCCGTAAGCGGAGATATCCGCCTGCGCGACGAAGAAACCCGCAATCCGAGGCTTGAAACGGGAACGATAGAGCTGGCGGCCCGCCGGATTAGCATAATATCCGAAGCGGAGCCTATCCCCTTTTCTATCGAGGAAGGTGGTAAAGTCCGCGAGGATCTTCGACTGAAGTACCGTTATCTGGATATCCGCCGGCCGGAATTGCTCGATAAGCTTCGTTACCGTCACCTTGTGTCCCGTATCGTCCATGAATACCTGGACAACGACGGCTTCATCGAGGTGGAAACGCCGATACTGACCAAGAGCACTCCGGAAGGGGCCAGGGAGTACCTGGTACCAAGCCGCGTCCATCAGGGAACATTTTATGTATTGCCCCAATCTCCGCAGATTTTCAAGCAGCTTTTGATGGTTGGCGGGATTGACAAGTATTATCAATTCGCGCGCTGTTTCCGCGATGAAGATCTGCGCGCGGACCGTCAGCCCGAATTTACCCAGGTGGATATGGAAATGTCCTTTGTTGAACAGGAGGATATACTGCGACACCTGGAAAAGCTTTTCAAATATATTTTTAAAACCCTTAAAGGGATCGACTTTGCCGAACCCTTCCCACGTCTGACGTGGCAGGAGGCAATGGATAGTTACGGCAGCGACAAGCCCGATCTGCGCTTCGATCTGCCCATTGTAGACCTTACTGGCATGATG
>JAEYOM010000091.1 GCA_023411715.1 Bacillota bacterium
TGGTCTTCAAAGGTCACATTTGTAAACTTCGAAGCTGAACTCGCAGAGGCCGCTGTTTTGCCGCTGCCGCCCGTGCTCGCAGAGGCCGCGTCCTCGGTGATCGCTATATCGCCGATATAAAACGGTACGGCTTTACCCGCGTCGTTAGACTGGACGCGTATCCTTGTATCTTTCGGGTTTGATCCAACTGTATATTTACTCGTCAGGGTAAATGCCTTTCCGGCTTCGTAATTGGCGCCTGCCAGCCAGAGATAGCTGTCGGCGTCTGAAGATAAGCCTGAGCGCCGGAAGGTATGGTAAAGTGGGCCACCTCCATAAAATAATATTATTGGGCAATTATGGACATTCTTTCCTGAATTTAATTGAACTGATTCCAATTTGTATAGTAAATTACAAAAATGATTATTCCCGGACATTTTTAGGGATTCATCAGCGCACCAAAAAGAAAACCCTGCTGAATTTAAATCAACAGGGTTTCTGACATTTAAGGGGTATAGCGAACGATTCAGTGTTTTTTGTGAGGCGTTTTATCTCTCAGGCTGACATTGACAGTGTATGTCAAGCCGTCTCCAAGGTCGACTCTGATCTGATAAACTCCCTTTGTATAACCTTTGGTGCTCAAATTGAATTCATACTGCATCGTAATTGCGTTATACCGGCACAGGTTCCCTATATATCCCCGACCCGACGCCTTTGCCGGTTTCTCGGTGCCCACGGTGCCATCGGTTACCTTTGCAATGTAGACTTTTGCAATTGCATACGGATACGTATGCCCTGCGGTATTCTTAAGCTGGAATTTGACCGGAATCACGCTGCCGGCCTGGAATGTACCGGAGCCGTCCGGCCTGATCGGAGGCAGGAAACCCTTGAAATCATACATGAGCCTGTTTACTGTAACTTTATAGGTCCTCGGGGTTCCATCCTGGGCGGTAACGACGAGCGTGACCGTATTTTTGCCCGCATTGAGGCTGATATCCTGCGACTTCTGATCGCTTGCCACAGTTTGTCCGTTCACGGTCACAGAAGCTCTGAGATCTTCCAGGACAGGGGTAACGTTTATTTTAGCAACGCTGTTTGCCACGTTTGCATAGTAACTAAGCGTATTGCCGTCGAAGACCGGTTTTAGGGTGCCGGAGCTCAGTGTCAGGCTCTTCAGCAGGTTCACCGGACTCGGCTGCTCAGTTACTGTGATAGCGGCAGTTCGGGTGACCCGGCCTTTCGTTACTGTAACGACATACCCGCCGTCATAGGTGACAACGGCAGTCGAGCCGTTCCCTTCAGGGATAAGAGCGTTAGCCGCAGCCTGTACCCAGGCATTCCTGGTATCCTGGCTGGTCTGGCTGGCAAACGGTATCACGTACGTTCCGCCTTCTATTGCCGTCACAGCGGCATCTACGATCGCAATATCAGGATCGTACCCGGTCAGGGTAAGAACTCCGTATACCGATGTGTCCTGATATGCGTTTCCGGTCAAGTCGTTCCATGTGGCTGCACTTTGACGCGAGCCGTTATTTCCGTCGTTTATTTGCGCATCGAAGCCGATTTTTACATCGTTGGCCGGGGTGATCGTCTTGAACGGTATCTTCATTTCGACAGTGTAATTTGTCCCGGAAATGCTGGTCTTTGATTCGAAGCCTTCCGCAATTGCCGCGGGATTGAAGGAAGTTTCATTGTCGAAATTGACCCTGTACTGTCCGTCATCATTCTCGTAGTATGATGTCTTTCCGTTGTTCTCATCTACGAAGGCTTCCACTGAATCCTGTTCCCACGCATTTGCGCTCGTCTTGTCGAGCTGTGCGTCGCTTACCTGGACCAGTACGTACAGGTTTTTCTCGTCCCAGAGGGCTTTTGCCGTACCGTTGGCTCCCTGATAGGCCATCTGATACCTGCTTATGGGCATCGCAGGCGTACCGTTCCAAACAGCATCGACTGTTCCATCTATAACCGGCGTTGCGTAGCCGGCTGTCGACTTATATACTTCCGGCGGAGGCTCAGGTATATTCTCAGCCATGTACTTATCGGGATCGATGACACCGTAATAAGCCGGTTTTGCCTGCAGGTTCTTGTCGAACGGCGTAGGATTCGTAGAGGATCTCCAGCTTGTACCGTCATCAAATCCCCAGAAGGTAACACGTTCGATATTTGAAGCGTGATCCCTGAATATCTTCAGTAGCTGTGCGTACAAATAACCCTGGGCTATAGCTTGCTTATCCGACAGTTGGTAGTTGTTCCCAGCTTGAAC
This sequence comes from Bacillota bacterium, assembly GCA_023411715.1. Classification (GTDB taxonomy): domain Bacteria; phylum Bacillota; class Clostridia; order Acetivibrionales; family DTU013; genus JAEYOM01. The sequence goes on from JAEYOM010000091.1 coordinate 2,243, forward strand.
ATCAAGCTCAGATATACTAACCTTAACACCCAGTGAAATGAACCTTTCCAGAGAAAGCAGTACATTCGCCGGGTTCGTGCTCATATTGTAATGCGCCTGCATACCGACGCCGTCGATAAGGAGCTTGCCGGGATGCGTCAGGGCATACCTATCATTGAGCTCTTTTACCATGTTGTAGATCGCTGTAGCCTTACTCTGGTTGTCGTCGTTGTAATCGTTGTAATAAAGCGTTATAGGCTTCCACTCGGGATGCTGGTCAAGCACTTCTCTTGCCGCGAGGAACGCCTGCTCAACGTAATCGTCGCCTATTGCGTTATACCATGGGCTTCTGCGCAATGATGCCTTCCAATCAGCCGGATTCGACGGGTTATCGTTCATCGCTTCATTTACAACATCCCACGAAATTACCTTATCGCCGAAATGCTCCATGACAGTCTTTATATGGGTCCTCATATTTTCGAGAGCCTCTTCCCGGGGCAGGGAAATAGCGGTGCCGCTTGCATCTGTGGTTGTGGTCATCCATTCCCCTGTCTGCGAATGCCATACCAGCACGTGGCCATGCATCTTGAGACCTTCGGCTAAAACCTTGTTAACTATCCCGTCAGCCGCAGAAAAGTCGAAATTACCCTTCGAAGGCTGTAGATAAAGCGGCTTCATTGCGTTGCCTGCCGTCGCTATGTTACAGTGCATTTTCAGCAGATCGAGCCTTACTCCCTGCAGATCCTCCTCGGCAATGGCATCTCCTATCAGGAAATCATTTTGATAGGCATCCTTGATCGGGACCAGATCCTTCTGTATCTCGATAGGCCCGGAGCCGGTCGATTCAAAGCTGATATCGTCGATATAGAAGGATGCCGTGGCGTTATTGGAGCTCTCTACGTATATCGTTACGTATTCGCTGCTTACATTGTTATAACGGTAAGTCCCCTCATACTTGACCCAGCCGTCCGCGGTACCGATCGTTTTTCCCTGCAGACTTACATAGTTGGCGCCGCTTCCGCTGCCTACCTGGGTAGAAAGCTGGAGCTGTACGCTCGAAGGAGTTATTGTCTTGACCCAGGCTGTCACTTTATATTCGGCGCCCTGGTCGATGTACTTCTCCACTCGCAGAGACGGCCCGTTCCAGGCTTGCTCCCTGCCCTCGACCTTAAGGCAGTACGAACCGCCGTCGGTATGGTTGTCTTCGTTTGTCACAGTAAGCGCTTCATTACCGCCTCTGCCGCCGAAACCGCCCGTTGTCTGATCTTCAAATGTTATAGTTGTGAATGGCAGTGCCGGAGGCCTGGGCTCATCATCGCCACCCGACGACGCCTTTTCTGTGATCATTATGTCTCCTACGTAGAAAGGAACTGCTTTTCCGGCGTCATTAGACTGAATACGAATAGCAGAATCGGTCGTTGTATCGGCAGTGAAATCACTGGTCATAACGAATGACTGTCCGGCTGCAAAATCCGTGCCTGCAAGCCATGCATAGGTCTTATCCGTCTGGAGCGCCGCCCCTGCTCCGGTAGTTACGGTTACATCCGGGTCTACGTAACCGGCTACTTTTATCGTATATGTTTTGCCGTTCACAAGACCTATGTCCGCAAACTTGAAATCGGCCGCATCCCAGTTGTTGGCCCTGTTGCTTACGTACAAAGCGGCTCCGTCGTCATTGCCTTCGAAAACCTTGCCCGTGACCTGCGTCAGGCTGGCGCCGCCCGATTGCACGGCAACACCTGTGCCTGTCTCAAAGGTTTCGTGATAAACCGTTACCGCCTCCGCGCTGCTAATAGCCGGCGCATACATAAAAATCAATGCAAATGCCGAAAACAGCGCAAGAGTTCTTCTCCAATTCTTGAGCATAATACTACTCAACTTGTACCACCTCCATAATACAAATTACCAAATTCGTTTATTTATGTCAATTGTTGGTACGGAGATAACGATACGACTTTTATTTCCCGTCATCAGGCTTTCATTTGAATTGTCAGATAAGAGCAACTCCAAGATTACCTGTGCAGCGCAAAAAACCGAAAACAAAAAGCCTGCATCCCCAGGATACCGGCTTTTTCCGCCTTGCTTAGTTCATGCTTTTCCGGAAGCTATCATTTCCTTCAATCTCCCGCTCAATTTTCCTATCTCTTCTATCGAATTACTTATATGTACTATCTGCTCATTTTCATTCTCAACGGTGGCAATTATTTCCTGTACCGACGCAACATTTTCCTGCGACATTGAGGATATGTTTTCGAGCTGGGCCTGAGTACTGACATAGCTTTCAGCAATGCTGTCGAACAGCTCCATCTCCCTTATTATTTCTTGATTGGTTTGTACAAAAGACTGTCCAAAGGATCCGAAATAAAGCGAGATGTTATTTATCAGGCTCCTTTCCTCGTTTACGGCGAAATCGCCTTGATTTACATTTTCAATGGCTTTGCGCGCTTTCTCAAGTATACCTGTAATAACCTTGCTTATTTCAGTGACTATTTTTGAACTTTGATCAGCCAACTTCCGAATCTCCTCGGCAACGACAGCGAAGCCCCTGCCCTGTTCTCCCGCGCGAGCGGATTCTATCGAAGCGTTCAAAGCAAGCATATTGGTCTGCTCGGCTATCTGTTTTATACCTTCAAGCGAAGTGTTGATGGTTTCCACACTGTTTTGCAACTCGTTTACTGTGGACGCAGCCGCTCCGATCGCTGTGCTCACTATCTGCATATTGCCTTGTACCTGCTCCATTTGACTGCTGCCTTCATTGAGCTTTTTACTTATCTCACCCGTTTTCCCCACGATCCCCTTCGATATTTCCCTTGCGCTATTCACTCCCGAAAGCGAATCCACCATGTTCGAGCTTATTTGCTGAATGCTTGCAGCTTCGGTCTGTATAATCTTCGACATCTCATTCATGGCGTCTGTAATCTCGCTGCTCGCATCCCTGGTGGTACGCACATTGCCTGTAAAGCTTTCGATATTGCTGTCGAGCACCCTGGAGCTTTCATCCAAACCCGCAAAGGTTTCTTCCAGCTTTGACAGCAAATCCCGCGCCTTTGCCTCCTTATCGCCCGCTTCATCCACAAGAGCCCTTCCCCATCGGGTCAGGAGGTACAGAATTGCAACGACACTGGTGAACAATATGAATACGCTTATAAAATCGTCTGTCTTTGTACCCGAACCTACGAAATTCTCGGCTCTTGTAATATAAACCGCTAAAAATAAGGTCTCCATAATGGCGCCGTATATGATAAGAAGTTCTTTTTTAAAATAGAGCGCTACTATAGCAGCCGAGGCGAATAAAATATAGTGCCTGTCCAGGCTGTAGCCTGCCAAAAAGAACAGCGCCATTGAGATTATGCCTGGTATGACGCCGAAAAGCAAACCTTTGATGTATGCGTTCATTGGTATAAAGTAAATCAATAGCGTAAGAGCCAAGATAACGCCCCCTTTGACAGCGATATCCAGCACCGCCGGGATACCCCCTGTAAAATAGGCCTGAATCAACAGCAGCAGGACTACTGCAAAAATAGTGATCAAGCTGATATTATTGGCCCTGTGTGTATTATAATTATCGGTCCGCTTCATTAAAATGCCTCCTTGTTCGCATTGAAAATTTTCAAGCTTTACGTTATATTCGGTAATTTTAGCAAATATCCTTTAAATATCTTAAGAATATTATGAAATTTGTCCATAAAGTTCTTCCAGTTCCTTTAGAAGCCTGTCATATTGGAAATAGGTATCAGGAGGGGTCTCAGGACCGAATGAGCTTTCAAGCTCCTGCTGTTTCTTTTCAAGCTCTGCGATTCTGGACACTATTCCTTCGAATTCTTTCTTTCTGCTTATTTCCGCGCCATCAAGTCCGGCGGTTGAAATCCCAACCCTGCCAGGTCTTTTCTGTCTGCCCGTGACGTCCGGACTGCTCATAATGCCCGGACTGCCGGTACTGCCCGGATTACCGGGACTGCCGGGAATGCCGGGTCTGCCGAGTCCCTTTAATCCGCCGTTTGCTCCACCCGGCTTACCGTTTGTTTTGGAATTATTGTTATTCCGCTGCTGTTCCGTTTTCTCCGCAGCCGTTACGGCCAACTCCTGTTTCTTAAGCCTGTAGGCGTCGTAATTGCCCTCGTATGCGTGCAGAGTCCCGCCGGAGAATTCCAATATCCTGTTGATACAGCGGTTCAGGAAGTACCTGTCATGCGAAACAGCGATTATCGTCCCGCCGAATTCCAGGATGGCCGACTCCAGGGCGTTCCTGGCAGGTACGTCGAGGTGGTTCGTAGGTTCATCCATTATAAGGCAGTCTGGGCTTTCGAGCATCATGCAGGCCAGATACAGCCTGACCTTCTCCCCTCCGCTGAGGACCTCGATCTGCTTGTCGACCTCGTCGCCGTAAAACTGGAATCTGGCAAGATAGTTCCTTGCCGTTCCTATGTCCATTTCCTTTGATGAAAGCAGCTCCTCGAGTATCGTACGTCCTTCGTCCTCGAATTCCACTTCCTGGCCGAGATACCCGTACCTGACCCATTCGCCCAGTCTGGCCCTGCCCGTGTAATTTTCATCGTTCCCGAGCAGTATGTTGATCAACGTCGATTTTCCGCAGCCATTGGGGCCTATAATCCCGACCCTTTCTCCTCCCTTTATCTCGAAGGTGACGTCGGTAAACAGCGGTGTACTCCCGTAGCACTTTTCAAGTCTGTTGGCCATTGCTATATCCGCGCTCATGTGTCCGACCTTGTCAAAAGAGATACCGGGCGCCGCGGTACGGTAAAGGTGCTGCTGCTCCCTGTTGCCCTTCAGTGTAACGTTGAGTTCATTCTCAAGCCTCTGCACTGTCTTGAGCCTGCTTTTCCATGCGCTGATCTTCCTCGAACTCTTAAGCTGGTCCGCAATCGCGCTCTCCCTTTTTATCTCCTGCCTGAGCCTGAATTGTTCCCTCAGTGCAAATTCCCTGAGCCTCCCCTTCTGCTCAATAAAAGTGGAGTAATTACCGCTTCTCTCAATGATCGTTCCGTTTTCGAGCTCAGCCACCCTGGTAGCGACCTGGTCGAGGAAGTACCTGTCATGCGAGACTACTAAGACTCCGCCGTCAAATCTCTTCAGAAATCCTTCCAGCCATTCCACGCCCTCAATATCGAGGTGGTTGGTCGGTTCGTCCAGCACGAGCAGATCCGGCTCCTCCAGTAATATCCTGGCGAGCGCTACTCTCATTTTCTCGCCGCCGCTCAACAATTCCACAGGAAGAGTGAGTGCCTCCTCCTTAAGCCCCAGCCCAAGCAGCATGGACTTTATCTTTGACTCCATCGTATAACCGTCCATTCCCTCAAACCGGGTGACAAGCCTTGCGTATTCCTTCATGACCCTGTCGTATTCCTCAGGATCGTCAAACAGCCCCGGCTCCGCCATCTTTCTTTCAAGCGTCCTTATTTTCTGTTCGAGCCTGCTCACCTCTTCATGATAAAGCGCTGTCTCCCTGAATATCCTTCCGCCCGTATCCATTTCGTTAAGATCCTGGGTCAGATACCCCGTCTTCGTGCCGCGGGCAACAGATGCGCTGCCTGTATCACAGGTTTCCAGTCCTGCCGCTATTCTCAGGAGAGTCGTCTTGCCCGCTCCGTTCGGCCCTATAAGCGCGACTCTTTCACCTTTTTCCACCCTCAGACTGGCTCCGTCCAGTACCAGCCTGTTACGATATTCTTTTAATATATTGTTGAAAATCAATAAACTCATTGCTTATCACTCCTCTATGCGTTCGTTCCAAAATTGTGTCCGTTCTACACCTTTTCAAAAAAATTCATTACGTTGTTTCTGGGCGGTTAAAAAAAAAGGACCGCAGTTCATCCGCGGCCCCCAGTATTGGCAGGAAAGTAACAGGATTTTCATGAAATAATAAAAGCCGCGGATTCAGTGTGCCTTCCGCAGCTTTAACATACGATCGTTATTACGCTCTTCATACTGAATATTATTGCCTTACAAAATCATAACCGAGATTTATGAAAGCGAAAATATCCAAATGTCTGACACGTATATTCCGAGTACAATATAGCTGTAATAAAACCATATCTGCAATTTTTACGCCATACGGCCGAATGATCACACAAGTCACAAACAGTGTATCAAAATACCTGCCTTGACAAGCTCTTTCCTGCTTTCAAAAGCTTATTCCTGCTTTCAGAAGCTTAATATAAAAATCATCCCGGCATCGGCTACTTGCAGCTTTTAGGCTCCGGACAATGCATCACCGAATATGATATGCACTTTGGTCCCCATGACCTTATGGTCATTGCTCGGAGCTGAGGCCGCGGCCTTTTGCCGGTACACTGGGATAACACCATTCCATGGTTTGCCCCTCCTGTACTGGCTTTCAGTTTTATTACCCGTTTATTATAATATGTACTGTTTGAAAAAAGCAATACATTTTTACAAACTTTAACAGCCGGCTGTCCCGTTACCGGGGGGCCCGTTACCGGCCGGCCCGTTTCTCTTTACGGCTTCGATAAATTCTTCGATAGAAAAAATTTCGTGATCGAATTCCATGCCCCCCCCGTACATGCGTCCCGTAAAATGCGTATCCGAACCGCCGGTACGGTACAGTGAATACTTACATGCCAGTTCAAGCGCAAGCCTGTCGAACTTCGGGTCGTTATGACTTGCGTTGCACACTTCGACTGCGTCCACGTATTCGGGGAAAACCCTTATACTGCTGATATAGCTTGCCTCCCTGAAGGGATGCGCCTGTGAAACGAAGCCCCCGCTCTGCCGGACTACCGTCAAGTATTTCTCTATTGGCCAGGTCAGCATATCGGGGTTACCGAGAAGAAAATCCCTGTCCAATCCGTACGTCAGGAACTCCGCACCCCTGTCATTATACTCCCATCCGAAAAAGACATGGAAATTAAGCTTTTCCGCCTCTTTCAAGGCGTTCTCATAACCGAGGCAAAAAGCGTTTATCCGTTCTTCCCAGGATAAATCTGAAGGGATCGCCGTATTTCCATTGAAAAAATGGTCTGTTATAATAATTCCCGAATACCCCGCAAAGTAATGCGCCCTGACCATTTCGGCGCCGGTACTCCGGGCGCAGGCGCTGGCCTCTTTCGTGTGCAGGTGGGTCTCGTATCTGAACCTTTTAGCCATGCCTGACATGCTCCATTCCCTGGTTGAAAAGCTGCAGTATGTGGTCGTCGTCAAGGGAATAATATACCGATTTGCCTTCCTTCCGGTATTTGACGAGCTTCATGTTCCTCATCATTCTGAGCTGATGCGAGACCGCCGACTGTGTCATGCCGATGGCTTCCGCTATATCGCAGACGCACAGGTCGCATTTGGACAGTGTAAAAATGATCTTGATCCTGGTCGGGTCCCCGAGTACCTTAAAGACTTCCGAAAGTCTGATCGAATCATCGTCGCCAATCATGCATGCCTTGACCCTGCTAACTTTCTCAGTATCTATTTTCGTTTCCAGACAACTGTCACAAATCTCATCGTTCATACTTAACTCCGTAATTTTCATACACTTTGCATTATGTTTATGCCTGAATCCTGATTAAAACCTCGATATTTGTCCGATACTTTAATTATATTTTTTATATTGGCAATAGTCAAACAATTGCCGCTTAAATACCTGTTGCCGAGCACTGCGGTAATTGGTATATTAAGTATATGACTTTACAGGAGAATACATAATGCTGGTATTGTTGATAATACTGATAGTATTTTTAGCGTTTTATTTATATATGACCTTCGAAACCACCTGGCTAAAGATAGAAAGGCTTGATTTTTCGCGCGACGGCAAAGGCCTTAAGATAATGCATCTGTCGGACCTGCATGTATATATGACCAGGATTTCCGCAGCAAGGATACGTGAAGTGGTCAAAGCCGAAAAACCCGATGTCATACTGATCACGGGTGATTACATAAACAGGCCCGTCCACGCGGCCGGGTTCCTGCATTATCTTTATACCTTCTGCAAGGGCTACAGGACCATTATATGCCTCGGCAACCATGATTACAGGGCATTCGGCTCGAACATGGAAGGCCTTGAGAATTTCGTTCGTGAAATCGAAGCGCTGAATGTGGACGTTCTGAGAAACAGGACTGTTATAGTTGAAAAGCAGGGAAAGAAATATAACATAATCGGCATCGACGATCTTAGAAGAGGCAGTCCCGATATCGAAAAAGCCATGATCGGCTGCGTGCCAGGCGCTCCGAAGATATCGATCACCCACAACCCCGATATCGCATTGAAGATCCCGGGCAAAATAGTCGATTACATGTTTGCCGGCCATTTTCACGGCGGGCAGATATGGATGCCCTGCAACTTGGAATTTCTCCTGCTCCGCGACGACGAACTCTGCAAGATGGGGATCAAACGCGGTCTCAAAAAGATCAACGACATAAAGGTCTACCTGAACAGGGGCCTCGGCAACGGCGTCGTACCGCTGCGCTTCATGTCGCGTCCGGAGATACTGATCTGTACTATACCGTAAAACC
>JAEYOM010000109.1 GCA_023411715.1 Bacillota bacterium
CAGGCTGAGCGCAGCTAAACGGATTCCGGATATTTGCCTTTCAAAGGTTTCATTTGTCTCTTTCTGTGAAACATAGGTAATACCCGTGTTATTATCGGCTATGCTTTCCAATGTACTTTCAACAGCGTCATATTTTTCCTCCTCCGCATAGACGCAGATCCTGGCAAGCCTCTTATCGAGGCCGAGCCTTTCAAAAGTGTCCTGATGGGCGATAAAAGTCGGCCCGCACCCTGAAAAGCCCAGCCAGGTAACATTTTTTTTGACGATCCCGGCGATGGTAAATTCTATCTCTTTAAAATCTTTACCGCCATTGTCAAGGTATTTTTTCAGACGTACCTTGTCTCCGGGCTTAAATGGAGATGTACCGTCATCGCGGGTTGTTACAAGGACGCTGTCGGTATTCTTCATAAGCTCCTGATCAGGCTTTCCCTCCGAAACCTGTTCCAGCTGCTCCTCCATAAAGGCGTCATCATATCCGTATACAGAACAGTTCAGTTCCATGCCGGTTTCAGGTTTTACTTCCGAATAGATGAAATCCTTGTCGTACTTGAGATACAGCCCTTGATACATTACCGTATCAGCTTTATTAACACCGTTGATGCTCCTGATTGCCCCGATGGTACCATCGTCCAGTGGGTCCTTGTCCGGCTCCCATTGCCCAAGCCTCAGATAGCTGGATGTCAATTGAAAGTCGCCAGTAGCATAGGTATCCGTAAGATTCTGTACGTTCATGCTTGATAATATCGTAGTAACAACTATGAATAAAATTCCGCTCATAATGAGGGACAGAAGTGTGATCAATGTTCTTTTGCGGTTTCTCCAGAGGTTTAGCCACGCCATTCTTTTGATCCTGACTGCCTGCGCGCCTTTTCTTGCAGTCTTTTTCGAGGAAAGCTCCGAGGCATTGTAGCGTATCGCTTCTACGGGCGATATGGACGATGCTATCCGCGACGGCTTCCTGATCGAGACGATTATCGATAGAAGGCTGATAACGGCTGCAACCGGAAAAATGACCGGCGTCGTGTGGACACTGAGGTTCTCCTGCGCGATTGAAGGTATCACTAACAGACTTAGTATATACCCTGCCAGAAGCCCCGCGGGTATTGCTATAATAGAGAGGAACAGACCTTCCAATCGAATAACTCGCCTTGTTTGCCGTCTTGTGGCTCCTACCGCCGACAGCAGGCCGAACTGCCTTATCCTCTGCGCCACGGAAATATTGAATATGTTGTAGATTACTATACCTGCCGCAAACAATACCACAAGCGCAACGAGGATATATGGAGCCAGGGAATTACCGTCGCCCGCAAGCACTGCGATATACCTTTTGTTAAGCTTTATATTCTCATCTTTTACGCCGGCCGACCTTCCGAGCTCGGTCGCTTCTGAAGAAATATTGAACTTGTCCTTCAGACGCACCCCGACATTATGGGCAGCCGGTTTTAGCGGATTTGCCGTTTCTCTTATTAATTCCTTCGATACGAGTACGACCGAATTATTCCAGTTGATTGCGATCGGCGAGTCCTTGAGGATGCCGCTCAATTTAAATGTAAAGTCTTTCGTGTATTCTTTTCCGTCCGCTCCCGTGACGTCACAGGGAAGCGTGACAGTACTGCCCGGCTCCGGCGGAATACCCAATTTCTCAAGTATCCAGCTTTCAAGTACGATCTCATCTCTGGCTTCAGGCAAATGGCCTTTTGTCAAAGATAGGCCTACCATCCCGATATTGTCTATGTACTGTGCGGCAAGAGAAATGCTTCCCAGTTTGTCCGGTCTGGGGTGTATGTCACAGCCGATTACTTCGGAGGCTTCTTCAACCTTGACGTGGTTTTTCAGCACTGATGCCTGCTCATCGGTAACATTCCTGTATTCAACGTGTACATCCCCCGTCTGAGATACAACCTGATCTATCAGCATCTGGCGGATGCTGAAGCCGAATATTCCGATACAGGTCAGAAGGCAGGTGGACAGCATGATTGCAAGGATCGTCAGAATGACCCTGCTTTTCCCTGATCTAAGACCCTTTATTGCCAGATTTGAAATGCTATTCAACCCCGGCACCCCCTTTTACCGCAGCCCTGCTTTCATCAACCGCAGCCCTGTCCCTATCAACCACAGCCCTGTCCCTATCGGCCGCCACCATGCCGTCTTCGATACGGATCACACGATCCGCTACCTGGGCGATCTTTTCGTCATGGGTTATAATTATGAGAGTCTGATGATACTTCATAACGGACTTCCTCAATAAAGCCATCATCTCCTCCCCGGTTTTAGAGTCCAGGTTGCCGGTCGGTTCGTCGGCTAAAATTATCGATGGCTTCGTTGACAAGGCCCTGGCAATCGCTACACGCTGCTGCTGTCCTCCTGAAAGTACGTTCGGCAGACAATCCTTTTTTTGATGGATATTCAAAGTATCCATCAATTCCCTTATATACCCTTTGTCGGGTTCAATCCCGTCAAGTCCGAGCGGCAGCGTAACATTCTCCCAGACATTCAGAACGGGCACAAGGTTATAGGCCTGAAAAACAAAGCCTATTTTCCTTCGTCTGAAAATTGCCAGCTCTTCGTCATTCATCCTGAAAATATCCCTGCCCTCGATGACCACGGCGCCCGCGGTGGGACGGTCAAGGCCGCCCATCAGATGCAGCAGCGTACTTTTCCCTGAGCCCGAAGTTCCCACTATCGCAACGAATTCGCCCTCTTCCACCGAGAAGCTGATATCGTCAACAGCTTTCACAAGATAATCGTCCCTGCCATAATGTTTTTTGAGTGATTTGGTTTCAAGGATTACCATAATGACCTCCAAAATATAAGTTTACTATGCCGAGCCGATTTGTTTCATGTTGAGAACATGCTTCAAGACAAAGAGCCTGTAAATTCACGCCCTGATGCTAATCATGACCACCCGCTGAGCGGGTGGTTTGTGCTAGCCCTATAAGGGCATGTTACCTGCTTAAGCCTTAAGGCTTACTGAATGGTTTGCCAACCGCATTATATTTACTCGCTACCGCTAAAGCGGT
>JAEYOM010000154.1 GCA_023411715.1 Bacillota bacterium
ACGCCATATTGCAGAGTTTTTGCCAATGTGAGAAAACCAACGCAGCCGCTGCTGCAGATGCAAACAATATTATCGATACCCCGAGCAGAGTACCGACTGCCGGAATGGCCATCCAAAAAGTCCCCCCTGAAGGCCCGAATAGATAAAACAAACAATATTTCTAGGCTTTAGCAAAGCCACTTTCGTATAGTAGCACTTCAGCTATTATACGTCAACATTTTTGGCAGAGCATTCTATTGTCGAAATTATACAAATTTTTGAATTTGTGTCTTCATAGTGCAATAAAAGAGGGCAGTCCCCTGTAAAGAGAACCGCCCACGTTAACATGCGTCTGTTATCCGACCCTGCCGAGTACCTACTAAATTCAAAGTTTGCTTATCAACCGGCTTCTTCCTCGTCGTTCAGGAACTTGAACTGGGAGGTATAAAGATTGTAGTACTGCCCCTGCAGCCTGATCAGCTCCTCATGCGTACCCGACTCCACTATATCGCCGTCTTCCACCACCATTATCCTGTCGGCGTTGCGGATGGTCGAAAGCCTGTGAGCTATTACGAATGAAGTCCTGCCCGCAAGCAGCTTCCTTATGCCTTGCTGGACCAGCCTCTCGGTATGGGTGTCGATACTCGCCGTTGCCTCGTCCAGTATAAGTATCCGCGGGTTTGCCAGAAGCGTCCTGGCGAAGGCGATCAATTGCCTCTGTCCGGCCGACAGCCTGGTTCCGCGTTCATTTACGTCAGTGTCGTAGCCCTTTTCGAATTTCATTATGAAATCGTGAGCCGAAACAGCTTTTGCAGCAGCAACAATCTCATCATCCGTCGCATCGAGCTTGCCGTAACGGATGTTCTCCCTGATCGTTGCCGAGAACAGGAAGGTATCCTGCGGCATAAGTCCTACCTGCCCCCTTAGGCTTTCCAGAGTTACATTGTTGACATTTATACCGTCAATCAGCACACTGCCTGAAGTGACTTCGTAGAACCGGCTTATGAGGTTGACGATAGTCGTCTTGCCCGCTCCAGTCGAACCGACAAGCGCTATTGTCTGCCCTGCCTTTACGTCGAAGCTTACATTATTCAGAACCTTCTGGCCTTCGTCATAGCCGAAGGTCACATTACGGAACGAAACGTCCCCCTTGATTTTCGGCATTGGCCTGGCTTCCGACCTGTCCTTGATATCGGGTTCTATGTCGAGTATCTCGAATATGCGCTCCGCCCCTGACATGTTGGTAACAAGCTGGTTGTAGAAGTTACTGATATTCATAATCGGCTGCCAGAACATCGAAACATAGCCTGTAAACGCCACAAGCAGGCCCGGTGTGATCGAGCCGGACTGTATCAGGGTGGCCCCGGTCCAGAATACCAGTATCGTTCCGACACCCCAGGACATATCGACTGTCGGCCAGAAGAAGTCGTTCATCATAACTGCCCTTACGAAGGATCTGCGCCATTCTTTCAGCAGCTTGAGGAAAATTCCGGACGTCTCCTTTTCCGCCGCAAAGCTTTGCACGACCCTTATGCCTGAAAAGTCCTCATGTGTAAAAGCATTCATATTTGAGTTCTTTTTCCTGTTGACCTGCCAGCGTTTCCTCGATATGGTCGATATAAAGAACATGACAATTATCAAAAACGGCAGCGCCGTCAATGCGACCAGACCCAGTCTGAGGTTCATTGTCAGCATGATCACGGCGACCAGTATGATTTTAACGAGCTCCGGAACCAGGCTGGTAACGCTGTTAGTAAACAGGTCATTAAGCGAATTCACGTCGCCGATGATCCTTGCCAGTATCTTGCCTGCCGGCCGGTTGTCAAAAAACGAGAACGACAGCTTCTGTATATGCGAGTACAGCTGCTGGCGGATCGTCAGCAATATGCTGTTGGAAACCTTGCCCATGATCAATATCCTGAAACGCGAGCAAATCATTGCTGCAACGTTCATCAGGATCATTGCTCCGCCCAGCAAAATCAAGTTTCTTGAATCGCCGACCTTTATGATCTTGTCGATCGCGATCTTGAGCAGGTAGGGATTGGACAGTTCCACTGCTATTGCTACGGCCATGAGCAGTAAAGTCGTGGCAACCGGTCTCCCGTATGGTTTCAAATAAGATAAAAGCCTTTTTATCAATGTTAGGTTTAGGCTCTCCTTGAGATCCTCGTCTTCCCTGAAGTTGTTTATTGGCATTATACCACCTCTTTTTCAAGCGCTTCCACGTAGTCACGGTACTGTTCGCAGTAAGTGTCGTAATAACGTCCGCGCAGATCAATAAGTTCCTGGTGATTGCCGCGTTCGACAATCTTTCCGTTTTCGAAATACAGTATCTCATCTGCATTCTTCACCGCCGATATACGATGGGCTATAATAAACCTCGTGATTCCCTTCCGGCGCTCCATCGCCTTCTGGATCGCGTACTCGGTTTCCATATCGAGAGCCGATGTCGAATCGTCCATGATAAGGACCTTCGCATCCCTAACAAGAGCCCTGGCAATAGATATCCTTTGCTTCTGCCCCCCAGAGAGCCCGATACCGCGCTCTCCTATGACTGTTTGATAACCCTCGGGCATCTGTGATACGAATTCATCCACCATGGCATCCCTGCATGCCGAATGAAAAACTTCATCGGAAATACTTCCCGCACCGAACCGGATGTTCTCCTCTATCGTATCCGAAAACAGGAACGTCTCCTGCATCACCGCAGATACATTGCTTCTCAGGACAGAAAGGTCCATGTCTTTCACATCCACTCCGTCAAAATATACATTGCCGGCAGAACAGTCGTAATACCTACCTATCAGGTTTATGAGCGAGCTCTTTCCAGCTCCTGTGATCCCCATTACAGCGATCGTGCTGCCCGGCTCCGCATTGATATTGATATCTTTCAATACGGAAGAACCGGCAAAATCAAAGCTGACATTTTTAAATTCGATTCGTCCCTGCAGCTTTTTTGGGCTCTTCGGTTCATCGCAGTTACTGATCGTCGGTTCCTCTTCGAAGATCTTGTTGATCTTCTTCACGGATGCCAGACACTGCGCCAGTACGCTTGTGATCCAACCCATCATCCTCATGGGCCAAATCAGCATAAAAATGTAATTACTGAATGCAACGAGCGTTCCGAGGGTTATTTCCCTGCCGATCACAAAATAGCCGCCGACTGAAATAACCAGAACAGACACAAGATTTGAAAGGAACTCTATCGTAGGAAAGTATCTGGCAAACGATGTTGCCTGTTCAAAGTTGATCTTGTAATTCTCCTCGTTCTGGCGAAGAAACTTCTGTATTTCATGTTTTTCACGGCCGAAAGCCTTGACTACCCTGACCCCCGCTATATTCTGCTGGGCGGTCGTATTCAGCACCGCCCTCTGGTCGCTTATTTTCTCATAAATCGCGCCGACTGATCTTTCGAGCTTGAACACTACGAATTCGATCACCGGCATGGTGACAAGGCTTATTAGTGCGAGCTTCCAGTTTATGCTGAACAAAATCACCGATGCAACGACGAAATAAATGCTCTGTTCCATGAACATCATGAAACCGAAGCAAATTGCATTCATTATATTTTCAGTATCTTCCTTGATGCGTGACATCAATTCGCCCGTATTGTTTTCATCAAAGAACGAGAATGAAAGCTTCTGTATGTGGTCAAACAGGCTCTTCCTCAGATTAAGTATGACCTTCGAACTGGATATGTCAAAGCCTATTTCCTTCGTGTAACCCAATACAGCACGCGCGATCATTATTGCCGCAAGCGCAGGCAGAGCCGTCCCGAGATAGTCCATCTCCCCGTTCATGACGACCTTGTCGATTATATTGCCGACAATATACGGATTGTACATATCAAGCGCAACAGCCGTCAAAAGCGCTGCTATTGCAATTAAATATGACCACCACTGCTTTTTCATAAATTTCAAAAGTCTCTTCAAAATTACTCCCTCCTAGCTCATATAACTGATTCCCGAGCTTTCTTTTGTTTTTTCTTTTTTGTCTTACCCACCTGTATCCGTTGACTGCGGCAGAAGTAAAAAAGAGGCCGCGATACTTGCGCCGCGCCCTTACAAAAAATTAAGGCCGCGGTGATAACCGCGGCCTGCTCATTTCGGTGATCAACGAATTCTTTCGGAAGATACCAGTGAGTAGGCAAGGTTATCCAATACTACGAGTTTATCGATATTCGATTTGTCATTGCCGCCAAATGTAACAGCAGCGTCGAATCCACCGTCTGCGCCTTTAAATCCAAATGCGCATACTACACCCGTACCTGCATGTCTGACTGTTGATACGATCCTGGCAACACTTGTATTACGTAGCATGTACCTGCCTCCTTCTTAAAGATTTGTGATAACTCACGTAACTATGGTAAAACAAAAAATATTAATAGTCAAGAAATTTTTTACATTAAACTTCCAGAAAATTTTTCTATAAAATATACTATACCAAATTCGATGCCTAATATACTCCTACGAAGGACAAGGTCGGCGCAACTCTCGAATCCAGGATACGTATGCGTATTTTATCCGTCCTTATCGTATTCAGCGGTACTATACGTTTGTAACCCACTACAGTTCCTTCGTATACCGTTTTGTATTCTCTGTCCAGATAAGCCTCGATAGTGTATGCTTCAACTCTCTGGCTGCATTTGATATTTTCCTTCAATACAATATGCCGGATTTCCTGTTTCTCCTTCCAGGCTGCTTCTATGACAGCTTCCGTTACTCCGTCCTCCGTTCTGTAATACTCGGAATAATCGTCCGTCCTGACGTTGTCGATTCCATATCCGTTCATGAAAGATGCTGCGGTCAATTCCGCTCCATCCAGCAGATTCTTCGTGAACGCCTGCCTCAAGAAATCCCCTATTTCTTTCAGCCTTTTTACATCATTTTCATGGAAAAGGCCTTCTTTCGTTGGAGGTATGTTGAGAAGAAACGTAGCGTTGCCGCCTACGGAGTTATAATATATTATCATCAGTTCATCAAATGAGCGGACCCTCCCGTCCTCTTCCTCATGATAGAACCATCCCGGCCGTATCGACGTATTCACCTCCGCGGGATACCATATCAGGTCCGTCTCGTCCTTTAGTATTTCTCTGCTGCCCAGATCCTGATCTGACGCCGATATCTTCCTCTGCCCGAATTTATCATCGTCTTCCATCTGGCTCTGATTCGCTATCAGTTCGGTCTCCTTCGTCCTGGCCGGTACTACGCTCCATTCTGCTTTTCTTGTATAACCCGCTTCATTTCCGCACCAGCGTATATCCGGCCCGCAAACATTTATACAAGCCGTCGGCTGAAGTCTGCGTATAGTCTCATAATAACGTTCCCAGTCATAAACCTGCTTTTTGCCATTGCTACCTTCGCCGCAGGCGCCGTCAAACCACACTGAAAATATTTCGCCGTAGTTTGACAAAAGCTCGGAAAGTTGATTGATAAAATAATCGTTATAAAGCTTTCCGTATCCATAAGCCTGATTGTTTCTGTCCCATGGCGACAGATAAACGCCGAACTTTATACCGGCTTCCCTGCAGGCCCCCGATACCTCCTTTACAATGTCTCCCTTCCCATCTTTATACGGGCTGCAGGCAACCGTATGGCTCGTATATTTGCTCGGCCACAGGCAGAATCCGTCGTGATGCTTGCAGGTTAGTATCAATCCCCTCATACCAGCCGACTTCAGTGCACCAACCCACTGACGCGCATCAAATTTTACAGGATTAAATATGGAAGGACTTTCCTTACCATCCCCCCACTCCTTTCCGGTAAATGTATTTACGGTAAAATGAACGAAGCTGTAAAATTCCAGCTGCTGATATTTGAACTGCCTCTGGCTTGGCACGACCTGCACCAAACGTATGTCTGTCTCTTTCATACAATACTCCCTTCGTTTTTCCGGCTGGCATTGCAATACCGGATCGACGCTTTTCCCTGGCTGGCATTTAACTGTCAAACTGCTTGACACCTTTCGGTATAAACGTCACAGCCCCATGGCGGCAGCTCTATGGTTCCGCTAACATCAGCCCCGGAAACCAAACTCTTTCCGCCGATGCCTATATCTACTGACTTCCGATCCGGTGTGAAATTCATAACGAAAACATAGTTGTTTTCACCATCGGTGCGCACCTGCGCAGTGCAGCCGGCCGGCAATACGCCCTTAACAGCGCCGCCAATACCCAGTTTGCGGACCAGCATGCCGAAGAAGTCCTCCTGAAATTGTTCGTCAAGCCTTGCAGCAATAAAATATGCCTCACCTTTTCCGAAACGGTTGACTGTTGCAGCGGGGCTGCCCGCATAGAAATCCTCACAATAGGTGGCAATCGTCTGCGCTCCTTTCGGATGGACGATCTCGCAAAAATCGCGAGCCTGGTATTTGGCTCCGTTCCATTCCACAGACCTTCTTTCCTCTTCAAAAAGACCGTCGATCTCTTCACACCAGATTCCCAGAACATGCCCGAGCGGCCCGGGGAACCCGCCCAGGAAACACAGGTCATGCTCATCCACATAACCCGTCATATATGTGGCTGCAAATGTACCGCCGTTTTTCACAAAAGTTTCGATTTTTTCGGCAATTCCGGGGCGAAGCATGTAAAGCATCGGTGCGATAACAAGCTTGTAGTCCGACAGTTCCTTCGTACTGTCAATGATATCTACGGATATGCCGGCCTTCCAGAATGGCGCGTAATGCTCCTTCAGAGTCTCAACGTAATTCTTTTTGCTCTTGAACCCCTGGCACATATCAAGTGCCCAGCGGTTTTCAACGTCATATATTATCGCAACGTCGGAAGGCTTCGCGGTTCCAACGACAGAGTCTAGTTTCTCAAGAGTCCTGCCTGTACCTGCAACCTCCCGGAATACTCTCGTATGTTCCGTGCCCACATGGTCAACCACGGCGCCATGGAATTTCTCAGCGCTTCCGCGGGACTTCCGGAATTGAAAATATTGTACGGTGTCACTGCCGTGAGCTATCGCCTGCAAGCTTTGAAGCTCATGAAGCCCTGGCCTTCTTAGTTTGCCGACAGGCTGCCAGTTCGTAGTGGAAGGACTGCTTTCCATCAGCATAAACGGGCGCCCGTCCTTAAGTCTGCGGTTCATATCGTGAACCATCGACGTAAGCAGTGCTATATCTGAGTCGCCCTCATCACTTCTCCACGTTGGATAGTTATCCCAGGATGCGATATCCAAAGCCTCCGAAAGGCGGTAATAGTTCAGGCCGTCGTAAAGTCCCATCATATTCGTCGTACATGGCACATCCGGCGTAAGGCGTTTCAGAGGCTCCATCTCTGCCTTCATGAAGTCCAGAGTCTGTTCGGTCACAAAACGCTTCCAATCGAGAACAAGGCCATGGACGCTTGTCTCACCGATCTGGGATGGAGATTCGATCTGGCTCCAGCCCGTATAGGTGTGGCTCCAGAATGCCGTCCACCATGCGCTGTTCAGCTCATCCAACGAGCCATAGCGCAGCTTGAGCCAATTTCGGAAGGCCTCCTGACACAATTCGCAATGGCATTCACCGCCGTATTCGTTCGAAAGGTGCCATACTGCCAGAGCAGGGTGATTTTTATAGCGCTCAGCAAGCGCTGTATTGATTTTTCTAACTTTGTCACGGTAGACGGGAGACGTGTAGCAATGGTTGTGCCTGCCTCCGTGAAGGATGCGGCGACGGTCCTCATTAACCCGGAGCACCTCCGGATATTTGAAGCTCATCCAAGCAGGGCGTGCGCCTGACGGGGTTGCAAGCACAGCTGCGATACCGTTTTTCGCCAGAAGGTCCATTACTTCGTCCAGCCAGGAAAAATCGAAGCGTCCTTCTTCCGGTTCCAATGCTGCCCAGCTGAAGATTCCCACCGTCAGCGAATTTATGTGTGCAAGTCCGGCGAGGCGCATATCCTCCAGCCAGATCTCTTTAGCAGCGCGCCACTGGTCGGGGTTGTAATCGCCTCCATGCAGAATGTGAGGAAATTTGGGGATAATCGGTTTGTTTTTCATAAAAAGTGTCATTCCTTTCATTTAAACTCATGTCATAAAAATTTATGAATAAAATGTCGGACACGTCAATCAATTTCTACTATATCCACCTCATATGAATCCAGTGGGATACTGTCGCTGTATACTTTGCCTGTCAGCAGGCTTTTTGCGGTACCTGTATGGTTTATCGGGCATACCTGGTTCAGGGTATTAACATAGATGATCTTATCTGCTCCTATTCGTCTTGCGACAACGCCTTTAGGGGTCTCAGGCCCTCTTTCGATCCCCAGTTCATCACAAAGCTTTGTCAGCAGCGCAAGCATAATACTTTCATCCGCCGGTATCGCAACATATATTGCCGTACCTTTCCCGTACCGGTTTGCCGAAATTGCTGAACTGCTTTCCCGGATACCTGTGAAATCCGCCATGGTTGTTGCAGTATTCAACTCCAGTATTTCATAATAGTCAATCCCGGGTTCAAAGTCGGCACCGTTGAAACGAATTACGGGCTTCTCGCGGCATATACCCGGATCGGTCTTGTCAAGCCCTCCTTCATTAACGTCTCCGACATGTGAACGGGTCCTTTCAAAAGCATTTGCCCTTATGCCAAAAACATCGCTCAGCATACCTGGCATTGCCGTATCGAAAACCTGATTGTTCTGATCTACCTTCGCCGAATATGCAGTCATGATTACCGTCCCGCCATTTTCAACATATTCCCTCACAGTTTCGGCGGATTTCCCGTCCATGAGGCAGTGTCCGGGTATGAAAATCAACTTGTAGTCTTTTTTCAATCCTCTGAGATCCAGGATATTGCAGTCCAGATTGGAATAAAACAGCGGCTTGTATGTGTTCATTAACTGCGTGTAATAGTCGGTTTTATAATAGCTTTTGTTGTACATCGAGACTTTTAAGCTCTCAAATGAATATGCAATGCCTATTTCGGGCTTTATTTCCCTTGGCAGGCCATATTGCCCGATCTTTCGGAACTCTTCCGCAACCTGCTTGAATTCGTCATATTTTCTGCCGGGAACACCGTCATGGTCCAAAAGTCCGAAGAGATACTGTTCTTCCCCTCCAAGCATACTTCTCCACGTCCATGCTAAAACAGCCTGTGTACGGTATAAAAGTGTGAGATATGCATACATGCGCATGACTTTCTTAGGGCAGGCATAACCTCCGAAAGTGCCCGTTTGAAATTCAAGGCACCAAATTGGTGAATCCTTCTCCGCAATCCTGTGGTCCAGTATAAGGCAGGCTCCTATGACCGCATTTATGTCCTCCGGGTTTACTCCCGGGTAAAAGCCCGCTCCCGGTATATCTATAATATCTTCGTAAGCTTTGAGGTAGTCAAAGCCTATATTTCTATTTTCGGCCCAGTGGTTTGTCGATTCTCTTGCGTTTGGGGCATACTTTTTCACAATCTGCTTAAGCCCGTTCAAATATTCAATAAGCTCATCCGAGTAAAAGCGGTTCAGGTCGAGATACCTCTCCGGTGAAGCGTTTGCGATAGCGGAAGCAGGTAATGAAACTTCTTCAAAATTATTGAGCCTTCTGGACCACCTCTGAGACGCCCAGGCCTTATTCAGAGCCCAAATATTACCATACCTGCCTTTAAGCCATTCGATGAACCTTTTTTCAACCTCCTCCGAGTATGAAACAAAGCCTGCCCCCAGCTCATTGCACAGTCCAAACGCCAGAAGCGCCGGATGCGCCCGGTATTTTTCAACGAGCATTCTGGCATATTTATACGCGTATTCCTGGAAGATCGGGTTTCCGACATCCTCCATATATCTTGAGTGGGGAGCCTGGAGTTTCCCATATATATCGGTTATGTTTATCGAAGGATATTTTTTATGCAGCCAGATTGGTGCAGGACGGGTCGCAATATCCAGCACCACCTTGATTCCTGCCTCATGAAAACGATCCATTACGCGGTCGAACCATTCAAATCTGTAAACACCTTCCCATGGTTCAAAGCTGTCCCAGCACAGATGACCCAATCTTACTATGTTAAACGAGGCTTCCTGCATCATTTTTATATCGATCTCCCACCTGTCCTCGTTCCAATCATGTGGGTGGTAGTTTGTACCGGCATATAACACGTATTATCACTCCGCTCTTTTTTAACTGTATACCAATACCAACTCTGCAAACTTGTAATGGCAGTTCTACAGTTGCCCTCTCAAAGTTATTAAGAATAAGTCTGCAGGCGATTGCCAAGTTAAACGCAATCCTCCTGCAGACCTGTATCTACCGTAACTGAAGTTAATTATTTACCGTACTGTGCAACAAAGGCATCAAGCTGCTTCTGAGTTTCCTGCTGTACCTTGTCCAATCCTGCAGCCTTCAACCCGGCGTTCAATTTAGCTATCGTATCCTTGGTATCGGGCGCATAGCCGTAAATAAGGAGGTTGAAATATTTTGCAATTACATTATTAATAGCGGCTTCCTCACTCTTTACATTTGCATCGTCGAATTTGAACGCTACAGCTACGGAATCCTTTTTGATACCAAGCCATTTTGCCCTGATGTCCAGTATATTCTGGGGAACTGAAGAATCCACACGCATGATATTACTATTACCCCATGCCCACGGACAATTTGCGTTATACTGGAAGGAAGCTGAACCAGCATCGGTTTCTTTAAAGGTATTGCCGCTGGGAGCTGTCCAGTGCGTGCCTTCGATCCCTAAATAGGTCAAATCCTGGTATGTCTGGTCTTCCCTCAGAAGGTCAAGCATCATCAGTACCCTTTCCGGATGCTGTGTCTTGGGGTGCAATACCAGACCTGAATCCGATGGGGAAAGGTCGCTCAAGGCGTTGTTGTAATTCGTAAGGTCGACAATTTGCGGATCCCAACCGGGGTTGGCATCTTTTGCTTTCTGGGCCGCCTGGTAAACTCCTGTCCAAGTATCCAAATGTGAAGCAACCGTACCCGCGGGGAACATATCGCCGCTCTTTTCCTTGGATGAAAGCATGCTCTTCGGGAAGACCCCTGCCTGGTTGAGTTCACGCATTTTTATTGCATATTGCAGGAATGTATCGGTTTCGAAAATGTTGAATACCTTTGGATTCTCATCGAAAGTATTGACATTGTTCCCTTTTACATTGATATCTGAAATAGCGTTATATCTACCATACGTCTCATCATACCAGCTGGTATTGTCAGGATCATTGGAGAACGCGACTATTTTTTCATTTTTGGCTATAGTAGTAAGGTAATTATAGAACTCATCCAGATTGCTGACTGTAAGGTTGTATCTTTTTACCAGGTCGCCGCGTACGGCGCCCAATGAACCTCTGACATCGTGCTGGTTGGCGGGAACCATGTATATTTTACCGCCGACCATGCTGCCTTTTAGGAAACCGGGGTCCATATCCGTCCATGTCTTGGGCGCATAGGTTTTGATTATATCTTCTGTCAGTGCCATAAATGCATTCTTGCCGGCCAGAGTTGAATAATTGGTGAAGTTGCCTGCAAATGCACAGTCAAATTCTTCTCCGCTTGCGAAAATCAACTGATATTTCTGCAGAAAATCAGCCCAAGGGATGTTTTTGATAGTTACTGTAGTTTTAATATCCTGCTTAAGCTTCTTGTTCACTTCATCCCAGACAACGGACTGATCCTTTTGAGGATCGCATACCAGATACATGGTAAGGTTTACGTCTCCTTTGGCCAATTCCTGATCAATAGGAGAAGCAGCCGCCTGGTTTGAAGCCTCGTTTGAGGATGATTCACCCGAAGCAGCCGCCTGGTTCGTTGCCTGCCCGGATGAAGACTGGTTCTGTCCACTGCTTCCGCATGCCGCAAATAGAGTGCCGGTCAGTGCGATTGCAAGGACAAGAGCAAGAATTTTGAATACACTTGCTTTTTTCAAAATAAATTCCCCCTTGTTAATATATTATACCAAGCTTCCGCCTGGCAGATAACCGGATTTCTCCGGGTTTATCCTTTTACAGCCCCGATGGTCAGCCCGCGGACAAAATATTTTTGCAAAAACGGATACAGCAGTAGTATGGGGCCCGTCGCAACGACTACCATGGCCATTTTCATGCTTTCCGTCGGCACAGCGGCCATATTGATGCCGGTGACGTTCGCAATTCTCTTCAGAGCATCCTGTGAGCTAAGTGTCGTATACAGGTAATATTGCAAAGAATAAAACCTCATATTGTCCACGAACATATAACAAAGATACCAATCGTTCCAATAACTCAGTGCAGTGAAAAGGCCTATGGTAGCCAGTGCCGGCTTTGACAGCGGCAGCATCAGCCTTATGAAAATGGTGATATTGCTGGCTCCGTCTATTCTGGCCGATTCAACTACAGATTCGGGTATGCTTTTCATGAAGTTTTTCATTATGATAAGATTGAAAACTGAAAACATGTAAGGTAAAATCATTGCCGCAATGGGATTCTTTTTAAATCCGAGGTACTGGACGCACCAGATATACCAAGGTACAAGGCCGCCGCTGAAAAGCGTCGTGAAATAGAAGAAAAATGAGAATTTATTCCTCCACCTGAAGTCGCTTCTCGACAATACATAAGCCGTCATCGCCGTCAGAAGCAAAGAAATCGCAGTCCCAACAACAGTTACGACCAGTGAGACCTCATAGGCGTTCAATACATCTTTCGGGTAGTTGAACAGCGTTTTGTAAGCCTGGGTTGAAAATGGCACTGGAATGATGTTGAACCCGTTTTTTATAATGGCCTGTTCGTTCATCAGCGAACCTGAAATAATGATCAAAAACGGGATTATGCAAACCAATGACAATATTGTTATAGACGTGTATCCTATTGCATTAAAGCTTAAGTTGCCTTTTTTGCCGCTCATATCGCTACCTCTTTCAGAATCAGAATAATGAGTACTCTTTGTCATACATCCGTATACACAAGTTGGCCAATACCACAGTGACAAATCCGAATATCGATTGGAAAAAGCCGGCTGCGGAAGACATCCCTATGTCATTGGTCTGAAGCAACGACCTGGTTACAAAGGTGTCGATAACGTCTGTTGTGGGCCATAGCATCGAATTATTACCAACCAGCTGATAATACATACTGAAATCGCCTCTGAAAATATTGCCGAGCGACAGCAGGACAAGTATGATCATTGTAGGTACAAGCATGGGAATAATTATTCGAATAGTCGTCTGAAATTTGGAAGCGCCGTCGATCTCAGCCGCTTCATAAATAGATGAGTCAATACCCATAATAGTGGCGAGATAGACCACAGTCCCGTAACCTATCGATTTCCATGCACTGACCAAGATAACTATTGGAATCCAGTACAGCGGCGAATTGTAGAAATCGATCGGCTCCTTGCCGAAGAAGTTTAGTATGCCGCTTATAAAGCCATGTTCATAATTAAAAAGATTGTATGTCAATCCCCCTACTACGACCCATGAAATGAAATACGGAAGCAACATTACGGTCTGAGTCACTTTTTTGAATATCTTGTTTCCCAGTTCGGCCAGAACCACGGCGCAAAAAATCTCAAGAACATTGTTTACAATAATGAATGCAATATTGTAACCGACCGTATTCCTGATTACCACAAACAAATCATCGTTCAGAAACAGAAATTTCAAATTGTTCAAGCCCGCCCACGGACTCCCGAAAATTCCATCGCTGAAAGAATAGTTTTTGAATGCGATAACTATTCCCGCCATCGGTATATAGCTGAAGGTAATGAAAAATATGACTGCCGGGAGCAGCATCAATAAATACTCCCTGTACTGAAACAACTGCTTTGGAAAAGAAAGACGTTTGTATCCCATTGTATCTGATTCCTGCCTCGGTTAAGTTTTTGTAAACCTCATGCAATAATTATAAAGCCACAGGAAGTGGAATAAATTTTTATGAATAAGCACTAAATTTAGTTCTTGCAGAATTTGAGCTTTGATTTGTGCTAATGGGTTTAATAATAAATTGAACACAAATCGCGTATAGTGTAAACTGACATTAAAAGCTTCCTTTAATATAAAAATCTAAAGACAGGGTGTTCATTATGTTGACAATTTTGGTTGCCGATGACGAACAGCATATCCGTGAGGGAATCGCCAACAGCTTGAATTGGCGGGAGCTTCAAATCGATAAGATTTTTCAGGCTGCCGACGGTCAGCAAGCTTTACAGATCGCCAGGGAAAACAAAATCGACATTCTGCTTTCAGACATACGAATGCCCGTTGTCGACGGTATCCAGCTATCAAGGGGCCTTCTTGAGATGTACCCTGACTGCATTATCATCTTCATGAGCGCCTATTCGGACAAGGAATACCTGATGTCCGCCATAAAGCTGAAGGCAAGCAATTATATAGAAAAACCGCTTCAAGCGGCAAGATTGGAAGAAGTTTTGGAGGAAGCCGTAAAAAGCTATAGGAAAAATGAATATATCAAGCTTAAGAGTATAATGGTCGAAAACGACTATAAAATAAGCATGCCGCTGATAAAGAATGAGATCGCGCTGCTGGCAGCAAACAAAAACGCAGATATGAATCTGCTGCTGGACTGCATTAAAAACAGCATGCTTGGCATTACTGCAAATACATCGTATATATCGGTTATAGTTAAAGACGCTGGTTTTTTCAGTACTAACCCTTATGAGAAAAATAGCAAAGCGGCAAGAACAGAATTCTTTTCCGGATTGGCAGAATTTTTGTACTCGAACGGCTTTCTGTGTTTTTGGGGAACAAGGGATGAAGAAGAGTATGCGGTTCATATATACAGCGCTTCAAATTCGTTGATTCCTGACCAGAGACAAATTTCCGTGCTGCTTGAACAGTGGCTCGACAGGTTTAAGAACAGGAAGATTTTCATTTCGATCGGTACGGTTGTGCCTGATTTCACTCAAATATACAAATCCTATGCGAATGCCGGGGCCGCTTTGAATAAATGCTTTTTTAGGGGATATGGCAGCGTTGTGTGCTATATGCAGGATATTGCAAAGGTGTCCATAACAGAAAAGGAGATTATCGATCAATTCAACGATATATTGGAAAACAGTAAGCAGGAGGCTGCTATTCAATTTATGCAGGACTTCTCGCACCAGCTTCACAGGTATGAAAACGCGGACGTCAATGAAATAAAAAACGTATATTCCAAGCTTACGGCCGTTCTTTTAACCAACCTTCAGAATTACGGCATCTCCCATCTTTTACAATACCAAAATGAGAATTCCCTGAGAAACGCGATATTCCCGATTCACACGCTCAGTGAGCTGGATGATTACTGCCGCCGGCTGCTGGGCATATATTTCGAGACCGTAAAAAAGATACAGAGCGTAAACAGCATTTCAATGATCATCAATTACATTGAAAGAAATTTCACCGACAAGTCCCTTGATATAAACCAGATCAGTCAAAACACCTTCCTTTCCCCTGCATACCTGTGTACCTATTTCAAACGTGAAACAGGCAAGACAATAAACCAGTATATTACCGGCTACAGGCTGAAGAAGGCTGCTGAATATCTTAAGGATAAGAAATATCGTATTTCGGATGTGGCAGGGCTGATAGGATACGATGACAACTATTTCGCCAGAATATTCAAAAAGAAATACGGCAGTTCTCCTTCCGAATTCAGGGAAAGGTATGGCGTCAAGGCATGATTAAATCCTTGCTCAGAGCCAGAAGCTATTTTTCTGGTATAAAGCTTAAAAATAAACTACTGTTTTCATACATTGTATTTCTCTTTCTTCCGCTGTGCTTTTTTTTAATAATAACGTTCAATTCGGTTTCCGCTGTTCTGGAGAAAAACGTTGTATTTTCAGTGGAAAAAAATTATAACCAGACATTCTCCTTCCTTACGGAGAAGTTCAACAAGGTCAAAAAGATTTCGGATATAGTTTTGACAAACGATGATGTAAATAACATGTTTATAACGGACAATTTCTACTCGGACGCTGACGATTATTACTCCATGAAAAAATCAATGGATTTTTTAAGCTCATTTGAGGATGAGGATATAACAAGGATTGTACTTTTTCTATACGATGATCAGAATTACGACCTGAGCTATTATTTCAACAACGTAGGCAATATCAAAAATTCGAAGTGGTTCGAAACCATCAATTCCAATAATCTTAATCTGCTTTGGTGTCCCAATTCATATCTGGTCAATGGAATCCCGGCAAATATAAAACCGGGGCCTGAAAATATAGCCCTGGTTCGGTGTTTCAACAGTCCGGCCAACTATTTGAGTACATTAGGCTATTACTGTATTTACTTTCAGTCAAAGCCCATTGAAAACATCGTCAATATGGGCGACGCCGTAAGCGGCAGCGTAACCTTTCTTCAGAACTCAAAAGGCGAATTGATCTATGCTTCAAACAAAAAACAGTATGACAGCCTGCACGCAATGTTTGAAAAAAGAACTCAGGAAGAAGACAACACTTCTCTTTTAAAAACCTGCAAGGCAGACGGGAAAAAATTGCTGTTTGCACAAAAACAGTTCGCCAATTCAGATTGGAGCCTGGTTACCATCGTATCCTACGATGATATATTGTCTCAGGTGAAGCTTACACAGAAACGGATCGGAATATTGACGGTACTTTTATCGGTCGTTTGCCTGGCCTTCGCCTGGATGGTAGCCCGCTCGATGACAAAAAGGATCATACTGCTGCAGAAAAAAATGAAACAGGCTCAGCAGGGAGATTTCAGCCCTGAAGGGAAAAACACATACACCGACGAGATAGGATATTTAACAGATACGTATGATTTCATGATGGAAAAGATCGGAGGATTGATGGAGGAGAGGTACAAAGCCGGCATTCAGGTAAAATCAGCAGAGCTGAGAGCATTACAGGAGCAAATAAACCCGCACTTTTTATACAATACCCTTGATACAATAAATTGGCTGGCACAAAAGGGAAGTGCTGCAGAAGTGGAAAAAGCCATATCGTCACTGGCGGAATTCTACAGGCTCAGCCTGAGCAACGGCAATGACGAGATCCCGATACGCGAAGAGCTTAAACGTATCTCAAACTATGTTCAGATTCAAAACATCCGTTTTTCCGGTAGGATCAATCTGGTTATTGATATTGATGAAGAAATCGGCAACTATCTCATATTAAAGCTTATACTCCAGCCATTTGTAGAGAACTCCATACTTCACGGTATTATGAACAAACCGAGCAAGGAAGGTTATATTATCATTGAAGCAGTTATCGAAGATGAAAATATAAAAATAACCATTCAGGATAACGGGGTGGGCATGTCGGCGGAAGCGCTTGAAAAAATAAACGGAAAAAGCTATGAGGACAAGCTTTCAGGATTCGGTATCACAAATATCAGGAAGAGGATACTTCTGAATTATGGCGCCCAATACGGTATTTATTTAGCAAGCAGCCTGGGGACAGGCACGACTGCTGAAATAGTCATACCAGCAAGGTATGATGAAAAATTATGATCTTTATTACATGTATTCCTTGATCTTCTTTTCATTCTTTCCTGCTGTATCCAAATAATAGCCCCTACACAGCTAAACTATATCAAAAGGAGTCTATTATTGCGTTATTAATAACAGCCTGCAAATAGTCAGCTGCGCGTGACTTTTTATCGGCGCCGGGCTCGGGAATGCTTCCGACGGCAACGAGGATGCTTCGATCAGCATCGGGCAGCTGCTCCGGATCGCCGGAAAGTATTGCGTTAAAGAGCCCGGATGCATTACCGGGCAAACTCTTTACGACCTCCTCCAATGAACTTGTTTTTGTATCGTACCTTAACAGGCCTGCACCGGTGAGCATGGCCAAAGCAGCAGCGGCGAGCGGCAATGAGGCTGATCCTTCAGGATTTGCGGACTGTGCCGGACTATCTGTTCGGGTCCAGCTGTCTGTTTGGGTCCAGCTGCCTGTTTGGGTCGCAGAGATTGCTGCAGTTTGAGCGTCCGCAACTATGTGGTCATTGCCGGCCAGAGCTTTCAACAGTGCTTCCCCTGCTTTAATGAGCTGTATCCTGTATGGCTTCCACTCTTCATCAAGCAGAAGCATTCCGATGATAAAGCATGAAGTCCTTAAAATTGCATCCTCGCCGGTACCGAAGGAGCCTGCGGCATCCTGCAGCTGTGCAGCCGTTATTATCATTTCGTGCAACGATGCCTTTATATCGGTCATTTCGTGCAGTCCTGCGTTGATACAGGTAGTTCCAGCTTCTGTTGCACCTGCTCCCGCCTTGTGGTCCAAAGCTTGCGTTGTGCTTGGATAAGTTGATTTCTCAGTCCTCATCCGTATCGTTCCGCCAAAACCCGATCTGCCGGGAACTGATCGTCTTTTCCCTGGGAATGTTGGTATCTCAGTGGAGCCTGATACGTCCCTATCGTACTTCATTCCGCTTATCCCGTCATTTTCATCCTGATATGACCTCATGCAGGATTCAGTTACGCATAAAGGAGCAAAGGCGAACGCCTTATCCTGTGCAATCGGCATCGTCCAGCCTCGTGGGGCTGCAACAGGCACTACTACAGTCTGCGGCGCCCCTACTGCTTTGGTCTTTCTCGTGTATACGGCCACCAGTGAAGTCAGGGTCGAAAGCACCGAATACTTTATTGACAGATCTATGATCTCTTTTCTGACAAGGTCGTTTCTTCTCTCGTAAGTACTGTTCATCTGGCTTTCGAGTTCAGTTATCCTGCCTTTCGCCCACTTCAGGCCAAGCAGCCTTTCGTCGCCGGTATCCTCGCCTTTCAATTCGAACTCCAGCCTCTTGTCTCCCACGTCTCCGCAGATCCTCAACACATCCTGCATTTCGCCCTTATCTGTCCGGATCATAAAGCTAAAGGCCTCCGAATCAAATAGCCTGGCCGGCAGCGGCGGCACTGTTTCAAGCTCCCTGCCGGCTTTCCCGGTCACTGATAAATGAGTAAGATACGGCTGGTGTATCCTTGAAAACTGCCGGATTACCTTGTCTTCTATCCTTTCTCCCGGGTATATGTATTCCGGTACGCCGTTCCCCGCTTTTGCAAGACCGTCTATGAAAAATCTATTTACTGCCGTATCGATACCGAACGGGTATAGCTGCAGCGAAACGCCGTTACTCCTGACGAGGCTGACGATCTGGTTCTCGTTGCCGACCTGTCCGTCCGTGAACAGGAAAACGACCCTTTCAAGCCCCTTGATTCCCTTCGAACGTTCAAGCACGAATCTCAACGGTTCATATATCTCCGTGCCGCCCATCTCAGTAAGCGCCGAAATCCACTTGTCCGCAGACTCGAGAGTGCTCTTCGAGTATGGCAGGGATTCATTTGAAAGATAGCTGTAGCTGCTCTCGAACGCGATAATGTTGAACCAGTCGCCTTCAAGCAGATTCCTCAGTGAGATCGAAAGCGCACGCTTTGCCTGCTCGAGCTTTTCACCGCCCATTGAACCCGATACATCTATAAGGAATATGTATTCGCAGGCACCTGGCTTTTTCAGGTGATCGGAAAGATCGGGGCAGAAACTTGCCGAACCGAACATACCGTTACTGCCCGCCGCGGTAATGAAGCCATTCCTGCTTCTATCCGCAAGCTGTGCAGTTATGATAAAATCGCTGTCCAGAGGTTCATTTTCCTTTGATAATGTGACTGTCACGTCTTCGCCATTGATACCGACTTCGACGGGATGACTGGGCGAAGAGACCTTTTTCAATCCTTTTATTCCTTTAAGTACCGCTTTTATTTTCAATGTGTAATCCGTCTTTCCAACCGCAGGAGTTATATAGTCGGCATCGGGCACGAGATCCGTCGGATCCGCTGTCCCCGGGCCGGTCTTAAGTCCGGTCTTAAGTCTGGTCTTAGGTCCCGTTTTATTCCCCGGGATATAACGCGGCGCCACTACTGTCGGAATAGACCAGCGCAGCTCACGATCGATGATTTTGACGTCCTCCAGGTAGGAAATCGTGATCGAAACTGTTTCGCCAGCTGCGATGTTTCCCAGCGAAACCTGAAAAATATCAGGCCTGTGGCTTTCGAACAGGAATGCGCTGTCGCCTTTTCGAACCGCCCTGTCATATTCCCTGAAGGCTTCTTCCTTTTCTCTGAATTCGCCCTGTATCCGATCACCGCTAATCCTGCACGTAAATCCTGTCACCTGGGCATCATGAGGGACCGGGAATGTATATAGAGCCTCTATTGTCTGACCGGAAGTGTTTAAGTAGTTCTGCGTCAAAGTGACTTCCGACACAAAGGTATCCAACACCGCGTTTATCTCCACATTACGCAGCGGACAGACAGGCTCGCCGGTCTTTACATCCATTATACAGTTCAGGGGAAACGTGTCTGCGCCTCTGTTGGTATTCATACATTCTAGCCTTCCTTCATCATTTTTTGGGCATATTTATATAGAATTTCCGCCATTTCCCGGGCTTTTTTATTATCTGACTGAAAGTGCAGTTCCAGCCCGGAGCCGATATTTATGCGTTCATAGGCAACTGTGCAGGTTGAAGCATTCTCTTTCGTACACTCTTTATACATTAGGTTCCCCGGTAGGTTTTTACGTAGGTTCTCCGGTTGGTTCCCCGGTAGGTTTTCACGTAGGTTCTCCGGTTGGTTCCCCGGTAGGTTTTTACGTAGGTTTTCCGGTGGGTTCCCCTGCGAATCCTCCCGGGACTTTCCGTAGGAAGGACTATACTCCGCTGATGATACGGAAGGACTGTAATCATCTGAGGATACAGAAGCACTGTACTCAGCCGGCAGTTCGGACAGCATCATAGCCGTATTGTTTCCGGCAAGGCTTTTGATAACGTCCTGCAGGCTCATACCGGATATCCTCTTCCTGATCTCGTCGAGCGGCAGCCAGGCATCCTGCAATTTTTTTATCAGCATAATCCTGTAGAGGTGTTCGTCCGAATAGGTCGTTCCGAGACCCGCTCCCTCCGAGGTAGGCAACAGACCCCGGCCCATATAGTAATGGATCGTACGCTTCGTTACGCCTGCCTTTTCAGCAAGCTCCCCAATGCGGTAACTGCTCTGTTCCATGTAATTCACCTTTTAATATATATTTAAGTATTCGCAGGTTTAATCCGCCGTACAGACCCGGCAGCAATTACTCCTTTAAATAAAATTGTAGTACCGTTACGTAATGGTGTCAAGTTTATTTGCACATGTTACCGTTTGATTACAAATATTTAAAAATAGATTAATACGACAGGTAATCCAGGAACATTTATAGAAATATAATGTCGAAAAATAATAGACTTGCGCATATCTTACCCACAACACCACGACAA
>JAEYOM010000161.1 GCA_023411715.1 Bacillota bacterium
GCCTGCTTACATTAAAATAAGGTGTAAAGTAATTTTGCTTTACACCTGTGTTTGAAAAGAAAGCAGGGTTGTCTGAAGTTATGGATGAGATATATACGATCGGTCTGCTGCTTGATTTCTACGGGCAGTTGATTACCAAAAGGCAATATGAAATTCTGGATCTGCATTACAACAGCGATTATTCGTTTGGTGAAATAGCAGAAGAGTTGAATATCAGCAGACAGGGAGTATATGATAATATAAAAAGAGGCAAGGCGGCGCTTTATGATATGGAAGAAAAGCTAGGCCTTGTGAGCAGGTTCGAAAAACAAAAAGAAATGGCGTCAGGTATACTGAAGCTTTTGGAGGATA
Organism: Bacillota bacterium; assembly: GCA_023411715.1. Taxonomy (GTDB): domain Bacteria; phylum Bacillota; class Clostridia; order Acetivibrionales; family DTU013; genus JAEYOM01. The sequence goes on from JAEYOM010000161.1 coordinate 352, forward strand.
TAGACAGTTCGATATTATCCGACAGCGACAAAAAAAGTCTCGACCTGGCAAAGCAAAAGATCAGAAGTATAGCGGAGGATTAATATATGGCTCTTTTCGAAGGATTGTCCGGAAAGCTTCAGGAAACGCTGAACAAGTTCCGCGGCAAGGGAAGGGTTACCGATAAGGACGTCAAGGAAATGATGCGCGAGATAAAGCTCGCGCTGCTTGAGGCCGACGTCAATTTCAAGGTGGTCAAGGACTTTATAAACAAGGTCTCCGAGAGGGCGGTGGGGCAGGATGTGCTCGAAAGCCTCACTCCGGGCCAGCAGGTAATCAAGATAGTAAATGAAGAGCTTATCGAGCTTATGGGCAAAGAGCCCGCAAAGCTCACCTATGCCAATAAACCGCCGACGGTCTATATGATGGTCGGACTTCAGGGAGCAGGTAAAACGACTACGTCGGGCAAGCTTGCAAGCCTCCTCAGAAAGCAGGGCAAAAACCCGCTGCTGGTAGCCTGCGACGTCTATAGGCCCGCTGCGGTCAAACAGCTGCAAGTTGTAGGAGGACAGCTGAATGTTCCGGTTTTCGCGATAGAAGGGAACACGGACCCCGTTTACATTGCAAAAAAGGCCCTCGAGCATGCAAACCAAAAGCTGTATGATATTGTCATCATAGATACGGCCGGAAGGCTCCATATCAACGAAGAGCTGATGGATGAGCTCGACAGGATCAAGAATACCGTGCACCCGCAGGAAATACTGCTTGTCATCGACTCAATGACGGGACAGGACGCCGTCAATGTTGCCGAGAGCTTCAACGAAAAGCTCGGCGTCAATGGCCTCATACTGACAAAGCTCGACGGCGATACAAGGGGCGGCGCGGCGCTTTCGGTAAAGGCAGTCACCGGAAAGCCGATAAAGCTTGCATGTATTGGTGAAAAACTGAGCGATATCGAACCGTTTTTCCCCGACAGGATGGCATCACGCATATTGGGCATGGGCGACGTGCTGAGCCTGATAGAAAAGGCTCAGGAGGCCTTCGATGAAAAGAAGGCCATCGAGATGGAAAAGAAGCTCAGATCCCAGCAGTTCACACTTGACGATTTTCTCGACCAGATGCAGCAGGTAAAGAAAATGGGGCCTCTGAACCAGGTGCTCGGAATGCTCCCGGGCATGAACACCAAGGCGCTTCAGAACGTTGAAGTCGATGAGAAAAAAATGGGCCATGTCGAAGCAATAATCAAGTCAATGACCGCTAAAGAGCGGCATGATCCTGCGATAATAAACGGAAGCCGCAGGAAAAGGATCGCGGCGGGCAGTGGCACTACAGTTCAGGAAGTGAACAGCCTCCTGAAGCAATTCGAAGAAATGAAGAAAATGATGAAAATGGTTACCGATATGGGCAGAAAAGGCGGCAAGGGCCTCGGCAGGATGCGGTTGCCGTTCTAACCAGCATAAAAATCTGAACAGTAATTAATAAGAAAATAGGCTGGCATAGCAGGCTATACTATACGGTTTAAGAAAATACTGCACTGTAAAGCTGCAGAACAGGTATTGAGAGGAGGTGACACACATGGCAGTCAAAATCAGACTTAAAAGAATTGGCGCAAAAAAGAATCCTTTTTACAGGGTGGTAGTTGCAGATTCGAGATATCCGCGTGACGGAAGGTTTATCGAGGAACTGGGTACTTACAATCCGTTGACTGATCCCGCAGAAGTAAAAATCGACAATGAAAAGGCGGCTCAATGGATCAAAAATGGCGCACAGCCTACGGATACGGTAAAGGCTCTGCTGAAAAAGAACGGTGTCATTCAATAATATTGAAGAAGCACCGTTTTACCCTGCTATGCGAGGGAGGTAGTTTAATATGAAAGAACTTCTTGAAACTATCGCAAAATCTCTTGTTGATTATCCCGATGAAGTAAGTATCAACGAAGTGGAAAGCGATAAGACCATAGTCCTTGAATTAAGAGTTGCCAAGGAGGACATGGGTAAGGTAATAGGCAAACAGGGAAGAATTGCAAAAGCAATCCGAACTGTAATAAAAGCTGCAGCTATCAAGGAAAATGTGAGAGTTGTAGTGGAGATCGTACAGTAAAAGGTGTTATTGCAACACCTTTTACTTGTTTTGTTACAGCAGTTTGCTACCGCAAATTGCTCTGATTTTAACTTATTATGTTGGAGCAGGCTTATGTATGAATATCTGCAGATTGGAAAAATCGTAAATATACACGGAGTACACGGCGAAGTCAAGTTGATACCGCTGACAGACGATCCCGGAAGGTTTGAAGACCTTGAATGGGTGTTCGTGGAAAAGGGCGGCTCCATGGCCAGGCACGACATACTGGGAGTCAAATTCGTAAAAAACTCTGTCGTACTGAAGCTATCCGGAATCGATTCCGTTGAAGAGGCGGAAAAGTACAGGGAAAGCTTTGTTTTGGTCGACAGGGAGCATGCAGTCAGGCTGCCGGAGG
>JAEYOM010000036.1 GCA_023411715.1 Bacillota bacterium
GGTCTATCTTGTCCCGCAGATTTTTAATATTGACGGCCACAGTCCCTATATCCGAAAAATCCGTGCCCCACACCGCGCTGAATATCTGTTCCTTTGACAAGACCTTTCCCGCGTTTTCAAAGAGATAGTACAATAGCTGGAACTCCCTCATGGACAATTCCACGACCCTGCCTTTTGCGAAAACCTCATAGCTTTCCGGGTCTATATGGATGTCCCCTATAGTCAAGGCGCTGTTTTTTTTCAGAAGATTTCTCTTCTCCCGGCGCAAATGCGCCTTTACCCTTGCAACGAGCTCATCTACTACAAAAGGCTTTGAAATATAGTCGTCCGCACCCATTTCAAACCCCAGCATGGTATCGTAGGTACGGTTTTTTGCCGTTACGAAAAGGATCGGACAGGCTACTGTATTTCTGATCTTCCTGCAGATCTCCAGCCCGTCGACATCGGGCATCATAATATCGAGCAGGATCAGTGAAATATCCGGGTTGTCCTTAATCAAAGTGAGAGCATGCTGTCCGTTGAATGCCAAAAGACATTCATACCCCTCATCCGTGAGAGTGTCCGAAATCAGGAGTGCAATTTCCTTATCGTCATCAACTATCAGGATTTTTTCCATTTTTCCCACCCCTTCTGATATATGCATGCAGCGAAAGAATGATCCCATATGGCTTGCTGCTCTATTTAAAGGTGAAATACACATCCGCGGTATAGCCCGGTTTCAGCTCTCCCTCAGGATCCTGAGGCTTTACCTCTACCTTTACGATCCGCTTCCCGTCCTTTTCCACAGCCACGTTCGAAATCTGAGTAACAATGCCGGGAATGGATATACTGCTGTCCGAAGTCGGCACGATTTCGACAGCCTCACCCAGCGTCACATTTTTTATGAATTCTTCGTCGACTTCGGCGCTGATGATTATGGAATCGGCGTCGATCAGCTGCAGCACCCTTGTCGGCGTATTCTGCGCTCCGAGCATTGTACCGTTTATAACTCCGATATTCTGAACGATGCCGTTTTTAACATTGGATATGATACTGTTCGAGTCCAGATAGTCTTTACCGCTTTTGCTTTTCATTATATCCAGGTCGATTTGAGAGGCTGCCACGCTGCTGTTTTGTTTTGCCGTATTCGCACCGTTGGAGTTATTTATCTGGCCGAGCTGCTCCTGCTTGGACTTCAGCGAGATCTTCAGCTGATCGAGTTCAGTCTTCAGTGAGCTCTTCGTTTTATTTATATTGATATCGACGTCCGACAGGGCTTTCTCTCTTTGATCCAAAATATCGTTATACTGGTCCAGCACGCTTTTTGAAACCGTACCCGCGTCATACAGCGCCTGGTTGTCCTGAACGTCCTTTTTCGCCTTCTCCAGTTCCTTTTTCGCCAGGTTCAGCGAAGTCTGAAGGATTTTAAGGTCTGCATTGGTTCCTTTATTCAATTCATCCGTCTTTGTTTTTATATCCTTTTGCAGCTGTGCAATATCCGCCGAAAGAGCGCCGGTATCCTGTACAGTATTCTGAAGCCCCGCCTGTCCCGCAGCAAGCTGTTCCCTGAGTTTATCCATCGTGTTCAGGTATTCCGACATATCAAGTGTCACAAGTTTCTGTCCAAGTGAAACGCGGTCGCCTTCCTTGACCTTAACGTCAGTCACTGTGGAAGGAAAGTCGATATTTATATCATAGACCTTCTCATACTTTACCTCTCCCCAGGCATCCAGCCTGTTGTCCTGCTCCGTTTCCGGGGAGACGGCTTCAAGGCTCTTTTCCTTATCCGCCTGTATCAAATTATAGCTGATTATGCCGCCTGCCACAAGTAAGATAATTAGTCCGGCGCAGATCAGGGCCCGCTTTTTGTGCTTCAGGATCATTTCAATCATAATAAAACCTCCAACTGTTATTATTCAACGCTCTTTAGCGACTCGAGCATGTCGATGTTTTTCATTTTTTCAGCCACGATACTGTTGATTATTAGCGCAAATACAAATGTTATCAGTCCTGACAGAGCTACGGTACCAAAAGATATATTACTGAGCAGATCCATCTGGTCGTCCAGTCCGCTGGCCGCAAGGCCTGCAATAACTTTGCCCACCGGTATGCCAAAAACCGACCCCAATATGACGGAAAGGATGTTTTCGGTAAGCACAAGCGAACGGATCTCTTTCTGATAAAAGCCCAATACCTTCAATGTGGTAAGGTCCCGTATCCTTTCCGCAAAATTGAGGATACTGCTGTTGTAAAGAACAACGAATGCCAGGATCCCTCCCATGAAGATCAGCAATATCGCCGCAATATAAACGACCTTAGTACTGGATTTGATATCCTTTATCTGGCTCGTCCTATCCACGTATTCATCGACGTAATCGCTGTCCAGAAAAGCGCTGTCGGGCTGATGAGCCCATTTTACCAGCATCGTAGTGGGCTTGTAGGTCTCTCCGATCGATTCGAAGTATTTATTCGTCATGTACATCCCCTGCCCGGTTGCCAAATATACTATCTGCCTCACGGGCACCTTTACATAACCCTTGCCGGCACGCTTGAGCTCAATCACGTCACCCGCCTTGACGTTCAGCGTCTGTGCAAGCTTTCTCGTCATTGTGATCCCGTTATTCGGAAGCAGAACAGGATCACCGCGGACATCCTTCAGATGGACGAGAGGACTGTCCAGCGAAAAGACCGTTAGCGGTTTCATCGTACGCTTCCCGTCCGGGCATATGATTTCAACCGCCGTCTCCTCCATTTGCTGTACTGTCCCATCGAGCCTCAAATTATTGATTAAGCGATAATCCGCTTTTTTGTTCAACATAATTTTCTGGTCATATGTATAGGTAATATCATATGTTTGCCGTGCGATCCCGCCAACCATATTACATAGGGTAAACGCAGCCACGACAAGTCCCGTGCAGCCTGTTATCCCAAGTACGCTCATTATCACACGCATTTTGTTTTTCAGGGTATTCCTCGCAATGAGCTTTCGGCTGAATCTCATCCTGCTCCAAAGCTTTGGCAGAAATTCAAGAAAAATGTGGCTTCCTTCCTTTGGCGGCTTATCTCTGAGGAGAACGGAAGGAGAATCTTTAAGCAGCTTTAGACAGGCGTAGAGGGAAATGCCTCCCGTGCAGGCAAGTATCAAAATAAGGCTGAAAATAAAATTGACAAGGTTGACTGAGATCCGGTAGTCGGTAAAACTCAGCTTAAGCCATGGGATCAGTAATCTGCCGAAAAAATTCGGACCTGTCAGCAGGCCGAGAAATGCTCCCAGCAGCCCCATATATACGCCGTAGGACGTATAATGCCACAGGATGCTTCTTTTCGTATACCCTAGGGCTTTCAGTATTCCTATCTGGCTTCGCTGGCTTTCTATCATACGGAGCATTGTACTTTGCGTAATCAGCGCTGTAACGAGGAAAAACATCAGCGGGAACACTGTGGCAAGGGTTTTGAACTGGCGTATGTTAGCGTTGATGTTATTGGTGCTGCTGTCATCGCCTCTGACAACTATCCCTATAAGGTCATCCCCTGTAATTTTATCGGCCTCGGCCTCCACCCGGGCGACATCAGCCGCCGGAGACAGTTTTACACATACCTGGTTATATACTTTCTGGCCGTATATGCTCTTCAACATCTCTTCATTTATGATGATAAATCCGTATTTTCCGGAGTCCGGCACTATAGAGGTTGTACCCTTGACGGAATAGATGTGTTCACTGCTCTGTGCCAGCCCCTCGATGCGAAAACTGACCCATTTGTCATTTACTTTCACTGAGACCTCGTCGTTTATTTTAAGCCCGTGCTTCTTTGCGAAGGCTTCATCCAATATCGCGCCGCTGCGGCTTGAAAGTCTGCCCTGCTTAAGCATCGGCCTGTCAAGCGTGCTTTGACCGGAAACTGCGTAAATCCGCAGAGTCGGGCGGCCTTCCAATCCGGTTATGGCATTTATCGCAAAACGCTTTTCTGCCTTTTCAACGCCATCGATCCTCGAAATGCCCCACAATTCCTTTTCCGTGGGGTTTGAGACATTGATCCACATATCGGAGATATTTGTAGCGGTATACATAACACTGGAATTATCATCGATAGTTTTCCAGACGCTGTCGAGACCGGTAACAATGGTTACGGCAAGCGTAGCCATAATAAAGATCGATATGAACTGGGCTTTGGATTTCTGCATATCCCTGATGGATTTCGCGAAAAGCGACCTTTTTACCATATGATCTCCTCTGCATCCTTTGGGCTGTCGTTGTGCCTTATCTCATTAATTTTCCCATCTTTCATATGAATGACGACATCCGCCATATCTGCGATCAAGGCATTATGTGTAACGATTATAACCGTTTTCCCCATGCTTAAGGCAGCGTTGCATATCAGCCTGAGGACCTTGCGGCCGGTCGCCGAATCCAGGGCTCCCGTCGGCTCATCGCATAATACGATCTGAGGATTTTTCGCCAGAGCTCTCGCAATTGAAACTCTTTGCTGTTCCCCGCCGGATATCTGGCTCGGGAAATTATCCAATCTGTCTTCGAGCCCCACTTTTGTCAGCATTTCTTGTGAATCCAGAGAATCGCTGCATATTTCCTTTGCGAGCTGCACGTTTTCCAGGACTGTCAGATTCGGCACGAGATTATAAAACTGAAAAACAAAGCCTATTTTATCTCTCCTGTAGGTCGTAAGCTCATATTCGGACATTTTCGAGATTTCCTGATTGTCTACGATAATACGGCCCTTCGTCGGCGAGTCCATTCCGCCAAGCAGATTGAGCACCGTTGTTTTACCCGCCCCGCTTTGTCCGAGCACTACGTTGACTGTCCCCTTCTCTATGCCGAAGCTGATACCGTCGATCGCTTTTATCGTGTGACCGCCGACATGGTACTCCCTCTCAACATTCTCAAAAGTAATAAAGCTCATCCATCTTCTCCTTTGTCCAAATGCGCCAAAGCCGGGTCGAACTGTCCCGGCCTGCCGCAGCTCAGCTTTTGACTCAGTTAGTAATTATAAATAGTATTAATTAACTGGTAAGAGGAAATTTATTAAGAAATATTATGAATGAGGTGGAGCCTGGACGGAGATTGTTCTATAAGTCGTGCCGTGGGTCAGAATGTCGCCGTTTTTAAAAATTCTATATCCGACAGATAAGGGGGAGTTCCCCCGATATGCACTACAAGGGGCAGGCAATAACGGCCCTCTGCGCCGGAGATCGCTACTTTTTCACCGGGTGCGGCTTCATAGGTAATCCGTTCGTTGTCGCCGCTTCCTCCGTTTTTGGGATTGACATGCTCGCGGTAAATACCTTCATGGACGATAATAGTGTCACCGGCTTTGTCATATCCTCGCTGCATGTTTATTTTTCCTGCAACATTTTCCAGTCCAAACCATCCTTTGAATATAAAAGGCCGAAGGTGGTAATATTTTCAGAATCCTCGCCCATCAGAATCATGAGCCAGCGGTCATCTTCCTTCCAGACAAACGGCGCTCCATATCTGGTTGTGGTCCACTTTTGCGATTCTATTCGAATCTTCCCTTTGAACTCCCAGTTATATAAATCATCCGAGAGGGCATAGGCAAGATGTTGGTTCTTCAACCCTTCGCTGTAAATCATGACCCATTTGTCAGCCTGACGGAAAACCACCACGTTCTCAGCTCCGTCCGGAGCATCCTTTCCGACGCCTATCAACGGTTCATTCACAGTCAGTATTTCCCATTTGCGCAGCTGAATATCATTTGTTACGGCATGTCCTACAAGATTCGCTTGTGAGGAATAATGTATGAAATCAGTCCCTACAAAGAAGCAATGCAACGTGTCGTTGTCCAGTACGAAGGTAGGATCTATTGTCCTTCCTGCTTGATTCCAGGGCAGCTCCACAGCTTCCTCCATGAAAAACTCCGGAGCGGACCATGAAATCAGATTGTCAGATTGACTGAAGCATAGCTTTGTCGGCTTTTCAGGATATGCCTGATAGGGAAGAATGTATCTTCCTCCCCAGCATATCAAATCACCCGGGGAAGCAAATCCTTTCGGTGAAATATCCCTGTCGTTTTCAAAGGTAATGAAATCCTTCGTGAAAACATGGCCTATTGACCAGTTTTCAGACTTACTCCAGTCTTTATTCGAAAAACGCGAATAGAAAATATGATATCCGTCTTTTGTCCTGTATACGGAAGGATCGCGAAGGTTATCGGATCTTTTCCATACCGGATTTTTTAACTTACTCAAATCAAGCATTTTTTTACCTCATCTAATCGTTTATCTCAAGCATCTCGTAAGTGAGATCCCTGATACTTGGGTGTATTACATCATAAACGTAACCACAGTTGCGAACATGCTGGATATAGAAGATCGCCAGTCGATTCTTCAGATCAATCAATGCATATGCGCCCGCCGCGCCGTCCCAACCGAATTCTCCAAGAGGACTCCTGGCGCCGGACTTTTCCCTTTCGATCAGCGTCCGTACTCCCAGGCCGTAACTATAGCCTTTTCTGTTAAACGAGGCGAAATCCTTTTTCGAAATATCATGCAGCTGGTCCTTGCGCATCAGGTCCAATGAGGCAGAGGAGAGCACCCGATAGCCCTCCTCGCCGGTACCGCCGTTGCACATGGCGTCCAGGAACAGTATGTAATCGTCCGCAGTTGAGATCAGGCCTGCGCCTCCGCTTTCATACCGCTCGGACAAGGCGTAGCAGTTATCAGGCGGCATGGGAGCCGAAGTCATGGTCTCGCCATCATATACGAACTGATCCGACATATTCGCTTTTCGTTCGGGCGTCAGTTCAAATCCGGTATTTTTCATGCCTAGAGGCTTGAATATATGCTCAGCAAGATACCCGCCAAAGCTTTGGCCCGAAACTTCCTCTATTACCGCCCCGAGCACGTCGTGGCTAAGACTGTACTGGTAATGCGCCCCCGGCTCGAAGTCCAAAGGCTCGTCTGCAAGCGCCCTTATGACCTGTCGCGTAGTAGCCTTACGGCCGGTTTCCTCAAGGAGCTTCAATATGGATGGGGCTTCGAGATTATAGTTCAACCCGCTTTGCATTGAAAGCAGATGCCTGATAGTCAAAGTATTTTTAGCCGGTTTTACTTCAGAACCGTCCTTCACCTTAAGAGCCCCATATTCCGGCAGGTATTTTGCAACCGGATCGTCAAGGCTTATACTCCCCTTCTCGGTAAGCTGCAGGACAGCCGTGCAGGTAAAGAGCTTTGTCGCCGAGAAGAGCCAGTATGTATTTGCACTTGTCAGGGGCTTTGTTTTAGCGTGATCCGAGTACCCTGTGGTATGGCGGAAAACAGGCTTGCGCTCGCGATAAACAACGCAGTCGCACCCAGGTATCCCGCATTTTTCAAGTGAGTCCAGATAGTCGACCAATATTTTTTGATTCAAACCGATACTCCTCCTTTATTGTGATGGACTCTATTTTTATTAAATTCAATTATACCAGACAATACGCCGCAGGGTACAGAAATATATATCTTGTTTTCACTTACTCACTTCTCAGGATTGTGTCGATCTGATCTAACTGGGCCTTCGTCAAAGGTCCAAATTTCATTGCATTTGTATTCTCCTCCGCCTGCCTGGCGCTTTTAAATCCCGTTATGGGAATCAGGCTGCCGCTTTGGGCCCAAATCCATGCAATTGCGCCCTGTACCAGGCTCCTCCCCTCGCTTGTAAGGATCTCCCTTATCGCATCGAGCTTTTTCAAAAACTCCTCCTTCGGCCTGCCGTTTTCAAAATAGGGAACCCAATCATAGCCGCTTCCCCTGACGTCGTCCGGTCCGACTGCGGAACCTCGGGTAAATTTGCCGCTCAATAATCCCATAGCCAGCGGTGAATTAATTATCCCGGAGTAACGGAACTTCTCACATAACGCTATCATTTCTTTTTCCTCAGCAGAGTTTTTGAAAATATTAAACCCGAACTGTAAGCAAGCGCCGTCGGACTTCCCGGCAAATAACCCTGCCAGGTCCGGCATACCTGTACTCCAGCCATACTCTCGAATCTTACCTTCCTTTTTCAACTTGTCCAACGTTTCTGTCAAAGGATCGATTTCCTCCTTTTTTATTTCATAGACGTGGAGCTGGTACAAATCGATATAGTCCGTCTGCAATCTTCTAAGAGACGCTTCGCATGCCTTTCTTATATACGCCTCCGAAACATCATAATCCCCCGGCACATCCCGCTTTACAGGGTCGAATATGTAACCGAATTTGGTTGCTATAACCGCTTCACATCTTCTGCCCTTCAAGGCCTCTCCTAGTATTTCCTCACTATGCCCGGTGCCATATACATCGGATGTATCAAAAAAATTGCACCTCGCATCCAGTGCGTGTGTGATTGCAAATTTCGATTCCCGGTCATCCACTGCTCCATATGAATCCATCTTCCCACAGAAGGTAAAATAACCTCCGATCGGCCAGCATCCCATCCCGACAGCACTGACACTGATTCCGGACTTCCCCAATAACCTTGTCATACTCATAGTAATCTCCTACCTTTACATATTATTTTAACTTTATTATAATTACAGTGATTGGCTGGATTCAGAACCAATTATGCGAAATTTCAGCAACCAATTTTGAGGTGCAGCATGTATGGCATCAAAATCGAGAAAGACGCAAACGTCTCCATACCCCGGCAAATATGCAGCCAAATGCGCATACTGATCGAATCGGGCGAACTCAGGAATGGAACCAGGCTGCCGCCTACGAGAACAATCGCAGGAGAACTGAATATCAACCGGAACATAATGGTAGAGGTATATGAGCAGCTGACTGCCGAAGGATATCTGGAAAGTCGCACCGGTTCGGGAACTTTTGTTTCGGCTGATATAAATATGCCGATCAGCAGGTCCTCCGGTGTACCTGTCGATGTAACTGCCGATGTATCTGCTGATGTATCTGCTGATGTATCTGTCGGTATATCTTCTGATGTATCTGCTGATGTATCTGCCGATGTATCTGCTGATGTATCTGTCGGTATATCCCCTGCATCTGCCGGTTCATTTGCCGGAACATCCGGTCTGCTCTCCGCCAATACTGCACCGAATAAAAAAGAGCTAATTGAGTTTGAAACCGGAATCCCGGATCTGACCTTATTCCCTGCAGTATTATGGGGAAAGTATCTCAGGCAATCCTCAGAAAACTCTTACCATTTTGACGAAAACCTTCATGAGATCATGGGCGACAAGGAACTGCGCAATGTACTTTCAGAATATCTCCTCAGAGTCAAGGGAATACATAGCAGTCCTGAACAAATAATGATCGTATCCGGCTCCTCCGGCGGTTTCCTACTGATTGCGCAGGCCTTGTCAAAGCTGTTCGGCAGAGTATTTCTCGAAGATCCCACCGTTGATTTTACACGTAACATCTTCCTGCAAATGGGCTATGCTGTTACTCCCGTACCTGTTGATCGCTGCGGGATGGATATTCCGGTGCTTGTGGCTCGAAAAGACAGAGGTCTTTTCCTTGTGACCTCATCACATCAATTCCCGACAGGCAGCATCCTGTCATTGCACAGAAGGCTCAATGCAATAGAAACGGCAGAAAAAACAGACAGCTATATAATAGAAGATGATTATGACAGTGAATTCCGCTTGAAAGGGATGCCTATCCCGCCGCTTCAGGTTCTTTCTCCATCCAGAGTCATATATGTCGGGACCTTCAGCAAAACACTTTTCCCCGGTCTGAGAATTGGATTTATCGTCATCCCCGATCAGTTGACCGGAATACTGAACAAGGCTAAGAGCAGCCTGAATATGTACACTTCGGTGATCGAACAAAGAGCATTGGCCAATTTTATTGACGATGGACACCTTGACCGTCATATATACAAAATGAAGAATGTATATAAGAAGCGCAGAGCATCTCTGATAGAGTATCTCACGGGGTACTTCGGCGAAGATATCGCGATCATCGGAGACGAAGCAGGAATGCATATACAGGTAGAATTTTTGAGCCGGGACCTCCCTCCGTTGGACTGGGACCAATCCCGAAAGTACGGAATAGTTGTTGAGCCTGTTGAAGATTTCTGCATGATCAAAGGGAACAACAGGAACAAGATCGTGCTGGGCTATGGAAATATTGATCAAAGCCGCATGGAGGAAGGCGTTAAAAAGCTTTATGAATTTATCAGGGTTTCCATTTCTATGGGCTGACTTTATTGATCTTATTCATCCCAATTTTCGATGATGTTCTTTATCCTGTCTACGAGCATCGAAAATGCGACGTTATTCATCCCGCCTTCGGGAATAACGACATCCGCCTTCTTTTTACTCGGCTCTATAAATGCCTCATGCATAGGTTTTACCGTATTCAGATACTGGTTGACCACAGAGTCCAGGTCCCTGCCTCTTTCATGGATATCCCGCATGAGCCTCCTGGCGAACCTGATATCGGCATCGGTATCGACAAATACCTTCATATCCATCAGTTCGGCCAACTGCGGGTTTTCAAAGATAAGGATCCCCTCCAATATGATGACACGCTTCGGATCTTCCCTAACTGTATCTTTCAGCCTTTTATATTCGACGAAGGAATAAGTCGGCCGTTCTATAGCTTCAAACCTCTTAAGCTGTGTTAACTGCTCTGTCAGAAGCTTTGAGTCAAAGGCATCAGGATGGTCAAAATTAAGGAGTTTTCTTTCTTCATATGTAAGGTTGTCAAAAGAATTATAGTAAAAATCCTGACATAGAAGAACTACATCGTCCCCAAAGGTATTTTTCAATCTCTTTGCAAGAGTAGTCTTGCCCGAGCCCGTTCCTCCGGCTATTCCTATCAGTACGGCATGTTTCATGTCCGATCTCCAGGTAAATATGTAATGTGCCTTCATCCAAGATTATACCAAAGTTTGTTTTCACCCTCAAGAAAGCCTCTCTATAAATACCGGTCCTCCGGCCGTAAAAAGCCCCGGCGGAAAGACACGGCGGAAAGACACGGCGGAAATCTCCGTTGGGGCTTTTCGATATACTGTTCGCCGCATCCAGGGCCCGGACATTTTATAGGATCTACATTTCCACAGCTCCGGCTCTATTCAAAGCCGGCTTACGGATTTGCTTCCGGGCATAGAAGAAGCTGCCCACCTGGCCCAGCCCCGCCAGGGTCCATGTCACGGGATAGCAGGCAAATAGCATGATCTCTGTTGGATACCAGGCAAAGAGAGTAACCAGCCAAACGATTCGCATGATGCAGGCGCCGACCAGCGTACAGAGCATCGGAATTATTGAATAGCCCATACCACGGGTCAGGCCGGGATAAACGTTCATAATGCCGCATGTGAAGTATGCACCCATCATGATATTCAAGCGCAGCATACCAAGTTCAATGACCTTGGGATCGGACGTGAAAATACTCAGCAGAGGCCTGCCGAAGAGCATCGTCGCACCACCCATAAGAATCCATGTGGCAATTACCAATACCGTACACACCTTTGCAACGGCGTCGATCCGATCATATTTCTTAGCGCCCATGTTCTGTCCTGTAAAGGTGATGGCCGCATTGTAATATGCATTCATTGTGGTACCAATCAAGTTTTCGACATTGCCCGACGCTGAACTGGCCGCCACCATGATAGTTCCGAAGGAATTGACAGCCGCCTGTATCAACACGTTTGAAATGGAGAACAGTGAGCTCTGCAATCCCGCAGGCAGGCCGATCTTCAATATATTCTTCAGCTTCTGGCCATCGATACGCATCTGCCGCGGTATGAAGCGTATCGCTCCGTCATATCTGTACAGGCAGATCATGATCAACAATACCGAAAGATATTCGGAAATGACCGTGGACCAAGCCACGCCTTCGATGCTCATGTGCAGCACGATCACAAAGAACAGGTCGAATATAACATGCACGACGCCGGTAACAATGAGGTAATACATGGGATGGCGGCTGTCGCCTACGGCACGCATGATGGCAGCGCCGAAGTTGTACACCATGAGGGCGGGTATGCCTATAAAGTAGATTTTCATATACAGTACCGACAGGTCAAGAATATCCTCCGGGGTTCCCATAATAACCAGCAAAGGCTCACAAAGGACAAGACCCAGAACCATGACAACCAACCCGCTGATGATGCTGATGAAGATGGAAGTGTGAACTGACCGGCTCACGTCGTTCGGCTTACCGGCGCCGTAATCCTGCGCCACAACGACGCTCGTACCTACCGACAAGCCCATAAACAGGTTGACGATAAGGTTAATAAGAGCGCCTGTCGCACCGACCGCAGCCAGCGCGCCGCTGCCCGAAAAGCGTCCTACGACTACCATATCGACAGTATTGAACAACAGCTGCAGGATATTCATAGCCATAATGGGCAGGGCGAATATCAATATCTTACCGAACAACGGTCCGCTGCACATATCCATGTCACGGTTCCGTACGAACATCAGGTCATCGCTTCCTTCGAGTTATTGTTAATTATAATAACACATGGGCGGGAACATTTGCACTCATTTATAATACTTGCTCTATCATACTTAAAATAAAGTCGAACCGGATCATGGCCGCAGCTCCTTGCAGAGAGCCCATAAAAGCCTGAAGTCCTGGGGAGGGCCTCTGTTAAGAAGACTGCCTTACTTTAGCCGCTGATCGATATGATAAAAATCTTTCCATGGATCATTGCCGTCTATCCTCATCAGCGCGTCTGCCATATCGACGCCGTCGGGAGTCACCTTGTCAAGCTCTTCCCACGTTATGGGCATGGACACGCGAGCTCCTTTTCTCGCTCTTATTGAATAGGGGGCAATACTTGTGGCGCCTCTGCCGTTCCGTATCCAATCGATGAATATCCTGTCTTTCCGCTTATCCTTCCTGACGTTGCTTGTGTAGCGGTCAGGCCACTTCTGTTCCATAAGCTCGGCGATATGTCTGGCAAAATCGTGGAACGCATCCCATCCGACCGACGGTTTGAGAGGTACGACTACATGATACCCTTTCCCTCCGCTGGTTTTCAGATATGAGATCAATGAGAGCTGGTCAAGAAGGCTTTTTATGTCTTTCACGCCCTGGCGCACCCTTTCCAGCTCCATTCCCTCATCCGGATCCAGGTCAAATACCATCATATCCGGCTTCTCCAAATCGTCCACGCGGCTTCCCCAGGTGTGAAATTCCAGCGTTCCCATCTGTGCTTCAGATATGAATCCGGAAGTGTTCCCAATATAGAAGTAGTCTTCCTCTTCTCCGCTGCCAGTCAGGATCGGCAGCGTGACGATCCCTTTACTATCCGGACCGGGATGCTTTTTAAAGAAGCAAGCCTCGGATATTCCTTTAGGGCAGCGTACGATGCTGAGGATCCTGTTACCCGCATACGGCATCATACGCTCCGACATCTTTGCATAATATCGGACCACATCGGCTTTTTTTATTTCAGGATCTTGAAATATCACCTTATCCAGACTTGTGATCTTTATTCCTTCGATGACGATGCTGTTGCTGTTTCCTTTCATTGGTCCCTCCTGAGCCTTGCCGGTTGGCTGCTCCTCTTTCGGTTTATCATACGCCTGTAATTCAGTTTTCGGGCTTTTCTCTTTGGGTTTTTTAGCCTTTGGCCCCTTGGCCTTCGACTTCTCAGTTTTTGAACCCTCAGCTTCCGGCTCCTTAGTTTTTGAACCCTCGGCTTCCGGCTCCTCTGTCGGCTGCGGCTCCTCTGTTGGCTGCGGCTCCTCAGTTGGCTGCGGTTCGTCATACATATCTTCCCTCTTTACGTCCCTGGGATCCTTATCCGTCCGCAGGCCCTTGTAGCTTGCCTGCCTTAAAAGATTATCCCCGGTCCATTCCGCAAACTTGATTTCCGCGACCAGTGCAGGCTCAAGCCAGGTTATTTTTTCATTTCTCTTTGGCTCCGGAGGCCGTTTGAAAGGAGATGCTTCCCGCACTATATCTTCAAATTTCTGCTCAAGCTCTTTTGTGCTCCGTGCATCCAGGCCTGTTCCGGCACGCCCGGCATAGACCAGTTCTTTCCCTTCATAAACGCCAAGCAGCAGCGAACTTACCCCGCTCATCTTTTTGTCCGAGAGCGTATATCCTCCTATAACAAACTCCTGCCTCGTATCGCATTTCAGCTTGATCCAGTCTCCGCTTCTTGTTCCGCTGTATACGGAATCGGCTTTCTTTCCTACAATCCCTTCCAGATTTGCTTCACAGGCAGCAAGGAAGCTCGCCTTTCCATTGCCCCTGATATGCTTGCTGTAGTGGAGGTTTTCAGGCGAATCTTTCATAAGCGCTTCAAGCGTTTCTTTTCTGTCGATCAGGCGGCGTCCTCTCAAATCTTCCCCATCCAATGCCAAAAGATCAAAGACTATATAGGTTAGGTTTTTACCCCCAGGATTTCTCATATAGTTCTGCAGGGCCTGGAAATCAGGCTTGCCTTCCATATCCGTTATCACCATTTCTCCGTCCAATACCATTGCCCTTCCGGCAGCCCAAACGATGAGGGAATATGCGATATCCCGGAATTGCCTCGTATAGTCATTGCCGTTTCTGGTTATGAGCCGGACATTGTTGCCTTCCAGATATGCAAGGATCCTGTAACCGTCATACTTCACCTCATATAACCAATCCCCATCCTCCGGGACCTTATTTACCAATTTGGCAAGCTGCACACCGGTTTTGCCGAAGGGATTTTTCAAGGCATTTAATTTCTCATCCTGCCCTTCCTCAATTTCCGACATAGTACGCCCTGTCCTGACGCTGGTGGTATAACCGGAGATCCCATCGGCAGTTTTGGCGAAGTCATCTTTTTCTTTCAACAAAAGCCAGTTGTTCTCAGCCTTTTCCTTTTTCGTCTTTGCTTTCAGCCGGACCAGGGCCCATTTCCCCTTTAATCTTCTTCCCTTAAGCATAAACTTGAGCGAACCCTTGTTAAGTCCTTCGTCCACATCCGACTGAGGTTCCCAGAAGCCTTCGTCCCAGAGCAT
>JAEYOM010000056.1 GCA_023411715.1 Bacillota bacterium
TTAGCGCCAAATTCGTTAAATTGTTGTATACTGTTGTACATAGAAGATGATCATCCTTTGTTGTGTATTTTTTGGCGATTATATATTAACAGGATTTCATCTTCTTTTCTATTATTCTTCCTTTTTACTCCATTAATTTCCCTACAGTAACTTTACGCTAACTCGACTGCCACGTATAATTGCATTATCCGTTATATTGGGTTATACTGGCTATACAAACCGAAAGATGTCATTACTGCAGGAGAACAGGAAATGCTATTGAACGACAGGTGGGAAGGTTGAAAAAATTCATGCGAGAGTTGGCAGTCGGATGGAGAGCTCAGGCTCTCTTTTTCAATCTCCGGCATGCCCTCTAGCTGTACAGTATCAGCCTGTCACTGCGCTTTATATTGTTTAAAAAGAGGCATAATTGGGATAATAAGTGAAGGAATGCAAATTACTCATTTTGAGCTTTAGGAGATACATTATGGACGTATGCGAAGAACGTAAGCAAAAAATAGTCGGCTTCATGAGAGAAGAAGCTTATAAACCTTTGAAATTCGAGGAACTGGCAGTCGTGCTCGACGTACCCCGGGAAGAGCGCGGAGAACTGGCAGTACTTCTTGACAGCCTGGAACAGGAGGGCGCGATATACAAAACAAATAAGGACCGGTATGGAGTCCCGGAAAGGATGAACCTGATGGTGGGCCGGATACAGGGAAATGAGCGCGGTTATGGTTTCCTGATACCGGATGATGAAGACATGGCCGATATATTCATACCATCTGACGGCATGGCAGGCGCTTTGCACAATGACAGGGTCGTCGCGCGGATCACGAGAAAACCGGCGGGTGACAAGCGTGCCGAAGGCGAAGTAGTCAGGATACTGAAAAGATCCGTGACAAAGGTCGTGGGAACATTCGAGAACAGCAGGTATTTCGGTTTTGTTGTTCCAGATGACCGCAGGATACCCGGCGATATTTTCATACCGAAGGATGAGTTGAATGGCGCAAAGCCCGGTTACAAGGTAATCGCGGAAATTGTCAAGTGGCCTGAAAAAAGGCGTAATGCGGAGGGCAGGATAGTCGAGGTAATAGGCGATCCAAGCGAGACCGGCACAGATATCCTTTCGGTGATAAAGGCATACGGTCTCAATGAAGATTTTCCTGAAGATGTGAATAGCCAGGCCGAGGAATTGCCTGAGAAGGTAAACCGAAGCATGCTGAAAGGCAGACGTGACCTCAGAAATTATACGATGGTGACAATCGACGGCGAAGACGCCAAGGATCTGGATGATGCAGTTTCGATAGAAAAACTGGAGGACGGATGTTACAGGTTGGGTGTACATATCGCTGATGTAAGTTATTACGTAAGGGAAGGGACGCCGCTTGACAGGGAAGCCCTCGAACGCGGTACGAGCGTGTACCTGGTGGACAGGGTGATACCGATGCTTCCAAAGAAGCTGTCCAACGGGGTCTGCAGCCTTAATCCCCATGTGGACAGGCTTGCGTTCTCGGTCATGATGGACATAGATGAGAACGGCAGAGTTACCGACCATGAGATATTCGAAAGTGTGATAAAGACCAGCGAAAGGATGACATATACTAACGTCTACAAGCTGCTCGAGTTCGGAGATGAAGACCTCATGGAGCGCTACGGGTACCTTATGGACGATTTCACCGCCATGAAGGAGCTTGCGCTGATACTGCGCAAAAAGAGGACGGACAGGGGCGCTATAGATTTTGACTTCGCCGAGACGAAGATTATACTCGATGAAGACGGCAAGCCTACTGAAGTTAAAAAGTATGAGATCACGATAGCCAACAGGATAATAGAAGAATTCATGCTGGTCTGCAATGAGACGGTCGCCGAGCATTTCCACTGGGCCGGCATGCCGTTTGTCTACAGGATCCATGAAGAACCGGACAGCGAAAAGATAATGACCTTCGCCGAGTTTTCGAGGAATCTCGGATATCCGCTCAAAGGCCTGAACAAGATCCATCCGAGGGCGCTGCAGGATATATTGAAGAAAGTCAAAGGCACCAGGGAGGAGACGATCGTAAGCATGGTCATGCTGCGTTCGCTGGCAAAGGCTCGCTACAGCCATGAAAATTCAGGCCATTTCGGCCTTGCAGCCAAGTATTACTGCCATTTCACATCTCCCATCAGAAGGTATCCCGACCTGATAATACATCGCCTGATAAAAGAGGAACTCAAGGGTGAGCTGCCGGAAAAAAGGGAGGAACAGCTTCAGAACATGCTGCCCGAGATCGCGAGGCTCTGCTCCGAGAGGGAACGCGCGGCGGATGAGGCTGAGCGTGATACCGAAGATATGAAAAAGGTCGAATTCATGAAAGAGAGGGTCGGCGAGACCTTTGACGGTATTGTTTCAAACGTTACTTCCTTCGGCATGTTCGTGGAACTGGAAAACACGATAGAAGGCCTGGTAAAGGTCAGCAGCATGGATGATGACTATTATATATTCGACGATGCGCATTTCTGCCTGATAGGCGAACGGACAAAAAAACGTTACAGTATCGGAGACCAGCTGAGGGTTTTGCTGACCCGGGCCGATATAGCCACGAGGCAGCTGGACTTTATAATCGAGGCTGAAAGCAAGGAAGACCGGAACGGCGCTATGGAAGATGGGGGCAATAAGAGCGGAAGCAGGAATGCCGACAGATCCGGAGGCGGCAGGCGTTATACCGCAGGAGAAGGGCTAAAGAGCAGCGGAGTCAAATATGGTAGGGGCAGCAGGATCAGTACCGGCACCAAAAGCAGAACTGCCGGCAAAGGTAATAAAAGAGGTGATACCGGAGCCGGTGATAAAACCGGAGCCGGAGCCCATGCCGGAACCGGAACCGGTGTCAGAACCGGAGCCCATGCCGGAGCCGGTGCCAGGGATGGCTTTGGTAAAAAGCATAAATATACCGGGAAGAAAAGGGATGACAGCACGTCGGGCAAGGGCAGGAATCATGACAAGGGTTTCAGCAGAGGAGGTTACGAAAGCCAGGGCATGTATAAGGCTATTGCCGGGCACAAGGGCCGAAAGCTGGAGGTAATCGATGAAAGCCGGATAGAGGAGAAGCCGGCAGTGGTTTTTACTCCGATCGGGAAGGATTCGGCCAATCGGAGGAAACGTGAAGTGCGGATACCAGTGAAACCGGGGAAAACCCCTAAAAAGCTATAAAGGAAGGGATCATATGTATTTGGTGAGTGCCTGTCTTATGGGTATAAAATGCCGTTACGACGGCGGTACAAAGAAAAATGAAGCACTTATGAAGCTGGCCTCAGAGGGGAAAGTTATCCCGATCTGCCCGGAGCAGCTGGGGGGATGCCCAACCCCGAGGAGTCAGAGTGAAATATCCGGCGGCAACGGCTCTGATGTACTTTGCGGCAGATGCCGCGTTACTACCAAAGAGGGAAATGATGTAACAGAGCATTTTATCAAGGGTGCCGAGGAAACGCTGAAACTAGCTCTTTCCTGCGGTGTGAAAAAGGCTGTTCTGAAAGCCAGGAGTCCATCCTGCGGACGAGGGCAGATATATGACGGTACCTTCAGCGGCGTTTTAAAGGATGGAAACGGCGTAACGGCGGAACTGCTTAGTAAAAACGGGATAGAAGTGTTCACTGAGGAAAACATCGAGGCGCTGGAAAAGTGAAAACGGATTAACTGGGCCGTCGTCATGTGAAAAACCCGGCAGCCTTTCGGCCCCGGGTCACGTTACAGTAAATTTGCAATCGGAAATTGCTCTGATTCGTCAGATTACGAAGGACTTTATTTCTTCGCAGAAGGTTTCACAATCGTCCGTATGGACCTCCACACGGATAGGTTTGTTGAAATCCAGGCTGAATATACCCATGATTGATTTTGCGTCTACGACATAGCGCCCTGAGGTCAGGTCCACATCGAAGTCATATTTGTTTGCGATATTAACAAAGTCCTTAACGTCGTTTATTGTTTTTAGCATAATGCTGAATGCTTTCATCACTAAAACCTCCTTCTGCCACATGGTGTCGGCTTCGCACTGCTTAGAATAATAATATCCTGTTTCTGGCAGCAAGTCAATTACGATATTGTTAAAAAAATATTAATTAACTATAATATATTAGTTAAAGTAAAATTCAATACGGAGGAACCGTGAAAAAAGTCGCGTTTTATACGCTTGGTTGCAAAGTTAATCAATACGAGACCGAAGCCATGGCAGAGGCTTTTGAAAATGCGGGTTACGAGCAGGTCGAATTTGACTCTGCGGCCGATGTCTATGTGATAAATACTTGTACGGTAACGGGGCTGAGTTCCCGTAAATCACGCCAGGCTATCCGCAGGGCCAGACAGTTGAACGGCAATGCGGTAGTAGCGGCAGTCGGCTGTTATCCGCAGACGGCGAGGAAAGAGGTAGAGGCCATGCCCGAGGTGGATATAGTTGCAGGTACTGCGGACAGGCTGAGAATCCCCGAATTTGTAGAGGCATTTCTTAAAGGCGGGGAAAGGATATCGGCAGTTGAAAACGTAATGAAGAATCATATATTTGAAGACCTGAAGATAGAGAGATACAAGGACAGGACAAGGGCGTTCCTAAAGATACAGGAGGGCTGCAGCCAATACTGTTCATACTGCATCATCCCGTATGCGAGAGGACCCATACGGAGCAGGCCGTACGACGAGATCACGGGGGAAGTGGAGAGGCTTGTAGAGGCAGGCTTCAGGGAAGTCGTACTTACCGGCATACATATCGCGTCTTATGGCAGGGATCTGGGGAAAATCAGGCTTCCAGACCTTATCCAGGGAGTGAATGATATAGACGGTATCGAACGCATACGCATAGGTTCGATAGAACCGACGCTGATAACTGAAGATTTTACGGAATCGGCAGCAAGTATGGAGAAGCTCTGCCCGCATTTCCATATTTCCCTTCAGAGCGGCTGTGATGAGACTCTTAAACGCATGAACAGGCGCTATACGACAACGGAGTATAAAAAGGCTGTAGAACTCCTCAGGGAGCGTATCCCCGACGTATCGATCACTACTGATGTAATGGTGGGCTTCCCGGGCGAGACCGACGAGGAATTCGAACGAACTTATGAGTTTCTCCAGGACATCCGTTTTGCCAAAATGCATGTCTTCAAGTTCTCACCAAGGGAGGGGACCCCTGCCGCCGGCTTTGAAGGACAAGTCGACGGCGTTGTCAAGGAGGCGCGCAGCCGGAAGGTCATCGGCCTGTCCGACCGCTGTGCGCTGGAGTTCAATAACAGATTCGTCGGAAGACAGATGCCTGTGTTGTACGAGCATGAAATAAAGAACGACCCCGGTACCTGCGAAGGTCTTACAACAAATTACATAAAAGTATTGACAAAGGGGAATCCTAGCATCGTGGGAAATATTTCGCAGACCAGACTTGTCAGGGCTGCAGCTGAATATGTCAGTGGTGAGATATAGCTGATTACCCGATACTACGGTTATTTTATATTGCATAAAACTACCGCTTGTATTATTATATTCATATCAAACATGTGTTTGTGAATCTGCCGTTTTCATTCAGTATTGACGGCAGTCAGGGGAGTGTTGTAAATGGCAAACAGTGAAACCATGATGTTCAAAATGGACAAGGATAAGGAGAATGAGGCCCGTGATATACTGTTTACGGTATATAAGGCGCTGAACGAAAAGGGCTATAACCCTATCAATCAGCTCGTTGGCTATATACTCTCCGGAGACCCCACTTACATAACAAACCACCTGAATGCAAGAAGCGTCGTACGGAGGCTTGAACGGGACGAATTGCTCGAAGAGATCGTAAGGTTCTATCTTGAGAATAAGAAATAATATGAACCCCGAATGCTCGGGGTTTTATTTATATCATTTTTGCCGGGATGATAGAGGTCATATGCAGTATAACAAGCTGGGAAGAACAGACATAACAGTATCGAAAATGTGCTTCGGGGCATTGGTCATAGGCCCGTTGCAGCTGAATCTGCCCGTTGCGGAGGGAGCGCAAGTCATTCGCAGCGCATTGGAGCGCGGCGTCAATTTTATTGACACGGCCGAGCTTTACGGCACCTATGAGCATATACGGGAAGCTTCGCGGGGTTTGGACAAAAAACCGGTGGTGGCGACCAAGTCTTATGCATATACAGCCGAGGGTGCGGCTGAAAGCGTCGAGAAGGCCAGGAGAGAGCTGGATATTGACGTAATAGATATTTTCCTGATGCATGAGCAGGAAAGCCGGCTGACACTGCGTGGCCATCGCCAGGCGCTCGAATACTACCTTAATGAACGAGAAAAAGGCAGGATAAGGGCCGTTGGCGTTTCAACGCATAACATCGAAGTCGTCCGGGCTGTTTGCGAGATGCCTGAGATCGACGTAGTACACCCGCTCGTGAACAAAACGGGCATCGGCATCGGCGACGGCACGACAGAAGATATGCTTGAAGCTGTCAAGGCCGCATATGATTGCGGAAAGGGAGTCTACAGCATGAAGCCTCTCGGGGGCGGCAACCTGCTCAGCTCCTATGAGGAATGCCTGAAATTCGTACTAGATCTGCCGTTCGTACATTCGATAGCGATCGGGATGCAAAGCATCGAAGAAGTTGAGATGAACATATGCCGTTTTGAAGGAGGGGCAATCCCGGAGGCTTTGAAGGACAGGATAGCCTCTAAGGGAAAACATCTCCATATAGATTATTGGTGCGAGGGGTGCGGGAGGTGTGTCGTCCGATGCGGACAGCATGCTCTGTACCTGAAAGACGGTAAAGCGGTAGCAGATAAGGACAAATGCCTGCTTTGCGGCTATTGCGGCAGTGTTTGCCCTCAATTTGCCATTAAAATATGCTAAGGATCGGCGGAGGCATTTATGCGCATAATGGGAATTGATTTTGGAGACAGTAGAATCGGAATCGCTGTAAGCGATCCGCTCGGATGGACTGCACAGGGTCTGGATACGATACAGTGGAAAGGGTCGATGGAACAGCCTGCGGAGAAGATAAGGCAGCTGGCATCGCAATATCAGGCTGAGAAAATCGTGGTCGGCCTTCCGAAAAATATGAACGGAACCATAGGCCCCAGCGGTGAAAAGGCCATCGAATTCGGCAACCTTCTTGCAGAGCTTACGGGGATAGAAGTGATCAGGTGGGATGAACGCCTGACTACCGTTGCGGCCAACCGCACCATGCACGAGGTCGGTATGAAAACCTCCAAAAAGAAGGGATCGGTCGACAGAATCGCAGCCGTACTAATATTGCAGGGATATCTTGACAGCCAGTTAAAATAAGGGTATGTTATTTAATACAAGGTGAAAGGGTGGTGCTTCTATGGAAGATGAAAGAGATGATATAGTCGTTCTGGTTGATGAAAATGGAGACGAAGTTGAGTTTGAACATATCGATACTATCGAAATGAATGACAACGAATATGTTGTTTTAGCCCCTCTTGAGGAAGAATCGGATGAGGAAGACGAAGACGAGGAAGTAATAATACTGAAGATCGAGCATAATGAGGACGGAGAGGATTCATTCGTCACTATCGAGGATGACGATGAGCTCGAGGAAGTATTCAATGAGTTCCAGTCGAGGATGGAAGAGGAATTCGATCCGGAAGAGTAAACATGTTATTTCAGGAGCCGGTGCGGTTTATAGCATCGGCTTTTTAGTATTTATAACTATTGTGAGGTGTCAGCTATGATAAAAAAAGATGAGCATGAGAAGGCCAGGAAAAGGACACTGGAGTATTTTGAAAAGGCCGGCATTGTTTTAAATGAAACCGAGAAGCTAAATATCGAAGTGGCCGATTTCGGGCTGGGAGACCTTTATAATACTGGTCTTGAGCTGGTCACTTATGTTAATACCAGGAGATGCTGTGCAAAAGAACTCGTGCTGTTTCCCGGGCAGACCTGTCCGGAGCACAGACACCCGACAGTTGATGGAGAGCCCGGAAAGGAAGAGACCTTCAGGTGCAGGTATGGCATGGTTTACCTGTACGTGCCGGGGACGCCCGACAGCGATCCCATATGCAGACCTCCAAAAACCAATGAAAATGCCTATACGGTTTTTCACCAAATAGTACTCAGACCCGGTGAGCAATATACGTTGGAACCGGATACGCTCCACTGGTTCCAGGCAGGTCCTGACGGAGCCGTAGTATCTGAATTTTCTACAAGAAGCATGGACGATACTGATATATTTACTGATGAAAAGATCAGGAGGATACCGGAAATTGCATAAAAAACCGGTACAGACCCCGCCGATGGGATGGAACAGCCGGACTGCTGCGGCGCGAAAAAATTATAAAAATATATCCGGAAGGACTGATTGCTTTGAGCGTTAAATTAAAGCTTCCACGTCTTATAAGCGACGGAATGGTACTGCAAAGAGACGCGGCGGTGAAAGTCTGGGGCTGGGCTGAGGCTGGGATCACTGTAACAGTTGGATTTCCCGGTAAAATCTATACGGCCGTTACCGGGGAGGACGGAAAATGGCAGGTCACATTGGAACCCATACATGCGGGGGGACCTTACAGCATGGAGATCAGTGCGGACGGTGAGCAGATAACGGTCAGTGACATTCTTGTCGGTGAGGTTTGGGTCTGTTCCGGGCAGTCGAACATGACGGTACCCATCTACAGGACACTGGATCTTTTCGAGGAAGAAGTATCACATATTAACAATAATGAAATCAGGCAATTCTGGGTACCCCAACGGTATGATTTCAACGTTGAACGGGAGGACCTTGAAGGCGGCGAATGGGTAGGCGCTGTTCCTGCGAATATAATGAATTTCGGAGCGATAGGCTACTTTTTTTCGGCAGCTCTTCAAAGAAAGTATAAGGTGCCGGTAGGCCTGATAAATGCAAGCATAGGGGGCACGCCCATCGAGGCGTGGCTGAGCGAGGAATCATTGAGGGACTTCCCTGTCCACATGAATGAACTCGCAAAATATAAGGATGATTCCTTTGTGGAAGAGGTTATCAGGAATGACGCGGAAGCAAGCGCAGCCTGGTTTGGGGAACTGGACCGCCTGGATAAAGGGCTGGGAAGGGACGGGCTGCCCTGGTATAGTGACGAGACAGACACCTCGGACTGGAAAACCATGAAGCTCCCTGCTTGCCTGGTAGACGAAGGACTGACGGATTTTTACGGCTCCGTTTGGTTCAAAAAGGAAATCGAGCTCCCTGTGGAGCTTGCAGGCTTGCCCGCAAGGTTAAGGGTGGGCACGATCGTGGACAGCGATACGACATATGTCAACGATACTGTCGCAGGTGCGATAACATACCGCTATCCCCCCAGGAAATACGATTTGCCAGCCGGTATACTGAAGGCTGGAAGGAATATCGTCACGGTACGCGTCATAAGCAACGGTGGAGAGGGCGAGTTCATCAAGGATAAGCCGTACCGGCTGGAGATCGGGGGACAGGTCATCAGTCTCGAGGGAGAATGGAAGTATAAAGTCGGAGCAGCGGCGGACCATCCTCTGCCAGGAACTACATTCGTCCACTATAAGCCCGCCGGTCTTTACAACGGGATGATATACCCGCTTATCAACTACAGCATAAAAGGTTTTCTGTGGTACCAGGGCGAGTCGAATACCTCAAGGCCTGGCGGATACGGTTCGCTGTTTGATAAACTCGTGACCGGCTGGAGAAAGGTTTGGGACCAGGGCTGTCTTCCGTTTTTATACGTACAGCTTCCCAATTTTCAAAAGGCCGATAAAGAGCCGGCTCATAGCGAATGGGCCGAATTCAGGGAGGCGCAGCAACATGGCCTGTCCATTCCGGAGACCGCAATGGCAGTGGTACATGACGCGGGAGAGTGGAACGACTTGCATCCGATGGATAAAAAAACGGTGGGAGAGAGGCTTGCGCTTGCCGCGCGCAGACTGGCGTACGGAGAGGACATAACCAGTTCCGGACCGGTCTTCAAAGAAATGAGGATAGAAGGAAATCGTGCTGTAATCAGTTTCTCGAACGTCGGAAAAGGTCTGACCGTCAAGGGCGGCGGAAGCCTGAAGCATTTTGCGATCGCAGGCAGTGACCTTAAGTTTGTCTGGGCTGATGCAAGGATAGAGAGCGATAAGGTAATCGTCCGGAGCGACTGTATCTCTGGGCCTGCGGCAGTGCGCTATGCGTGGGCGGATAACCCGGAGAGCGCGAACCTTTATAATTTGGAAGGGTTGCCTGCAGCTTCCTTCAGGACGGACAGCAATTAGTGATCGGAATTTAGTTTTCTTTTTTCAGGAGCAGTCTTTGCTGCTCGAATATATAGCGAATCAAAATATCCTGATCCTTTTTTGCGATCTCCATAAAACTAAGGCCAAGTTCAAACTGCTTGCCTCTTTTGTCCTCTACAAGCTTGCTTCTCAATACCCTGCACTCTGTGCCGAACACCGGAAGCCCCGGCAGATCCAGTTCCACCTTGATAACCGAGTCGACCGGTATATTGTTTTCTGTGATAATGCAGAGCCCTGAGCCGCTGATGTTTTTCGAATAAGCCTTTATGGGATCGGACTCCTCATCAAGCCATATCCGGACGTTTCCGACAATATCGAACCTGTAATCCATTCTGCGCTGTATCCTGATGATTTCAGAGACAGGCCTGACCACAAGTACGGCTATATTGTCTCTGTGTTCCCTGCCCTCTACTACCGCTGTGAAACCCATAAGGCCATGCTTGCTGTGAATAAAGGACAATCCTATATGTATGTCTGTAGGTATAAAGACCAGACGCGCCTTATGAATAGGCGAAGAAATGACCATCGAGCCATCGCTCTGGTGTTCCAGCAGCTGGCTCACGAAAGTTTTTCCTGCCTTTTCGTCCTGTCTGTTCAAAAGCTCAAATTCCAGTCTCGTTCCCAAAGTTACTTCTTTTGGTGTCATTGCTGCAACTCCTTTTTAGATACCTCACAAAACCATTATAACTTGATTATGCTAATTTGTCCAAGTATTACTTTTATCTTCAAAATGCATTTGCCCGAGAAGGAATTTTTATGAGGAAGGTAGAATTATATAAAAGGCAAAAAATTCTCGTCACAGGAGGCTTCCCGATGCGTGGACGATCATCATTATTACTGGCTCTCTGCATTCTATTGATTTCTTTTTCAGCCTGCAGCTCACAGGAAAAAGCAGGGACACAGACAACTGCCGCGGAAATAACCGCAGAAGCTGAAAAAACGCCGTCTGGTTCAACGACGTCCGGCGCTGTGGAAACTGAGCCGGCAGGGCAGGAGGCTGCGGAAGAGGATATATACGCGCTCCCGTTTTCAGGCGTCCGGCCGGTTGCTGTGATGATCGACAATCAGGGCTCGCGTGTACTGCCTCAGGGTGGGCTTGATAAGGCCCAGATCGTCTATGAGGTGATCGTGGAGGGCGGACTTACGAGACTTATGCCCGTATTCTGGGGCACTATGCCGGAGATGATCGGGCCGGTCAGAAGCGCAAGGGATTATTTCCTTGACTATATGATGGAATACGACGCCATGTATGTTCATGTGGGCGGAAGCCCGAAGGCCCTGGCAGATATAAAAAAACTTAAAACAAACGATATAGACGGCATGCGCGTAGGAAGTGACGTTATCTGGGATCTGACCAGGGACAAAGGTAACTGGCAGGATTCGTACACTTCGATGAAAAAGCTGCTGGATTATGCCGGGGTCAGAAAATACAGGACCAAGACCGATATCAAATTCCCGTTTACATACAATGATACCGATGTTGTGCCGGCCGGCGGACAAAACGCAGTGAAGCTTACATTCAAATATCCTTCGATGATCTCCGGATATGAATACGACAGTACCGGGGGGACCTATAAACGCTTGCGCGAGGGTAAGGCGCACATGGAACGCGTCAGCGGAAAACAGCTTGAAGCGAAGAATATAATAGTACAGTATGTCCGCAACTATGATATCAAGGATGATTCGAAAGGCCGCCAGGAGATGGATACGACGGGGAGCGGCAAAGGTTATTTCATCACATGCGGTAAAGCCGTAAAAATAACATGGTCAAAGAAGGACAGGGCGTCCCAGACCCGGTATACGGATGAATCGGGCAATCCGATCACACTGAACAGAGGTCAGACGTGGATACAGGTGGTGCCCTTGACAAGTAAGGTTACGATAGAGTAAGCGGAGATGAAGGTACCCTGAAAATAATAAAAAGTGTTAGTAGGATGCCGCATTGGGTATAAATAAATCATTGCCTACAATAATGAAAATCGAGGAGGAAATGATAATATTTATGAAAAAACTATGGAGATGCAGCGTATGCGGTTATGTATCCGAAGGCCCGGAAGCTCCTGATGCCTGTCCAAAGTGCGGAGCGCCGAAGGATAAGTTTATCGCGATCAGCGAGGAAGACGCGGACAAGATCTTTAGTTCGGACAGGACCAATGACATCCATATGGAGATCATTACTTTGGCAGGCAAGATCAGGGAGCTTGCAAAAGAAGGCATCGATTTAAATCTGGATCCACCTTGCGTAGCTTTATTCAAGGCGGCATTGAAGGAATCCTGGGTAATAAAGCAGAGATCCAAGGCTGAAATCGAAGGTCATATGAAAAGGGGCAAATGGTAAAAAAAGAAAAATGGCTACCGGCAGTAGTTTTGAGTACTTGCCGGCAGCCATTTTTGTATCCGTATTATCAATTATATTTAGGATTTGTAAGTACTTCGCCGTCGTCCTTCAACTTAAGCGGCATTACAGCCACGACTATATGCTTGTGCTTCAGAAGCTCGCGTTCGACGAAAATCCTTGTATGATTGTGCAATATTGATTGCCACCAGCGTTTTACCGTGAACTGGGGCAGTATGACAGTTATCATATCGCCCTTTTCATATTCATATTCCGCCGATTCTATGAACTTGAGCAGCGGCTCTACGACCTTTCGGTACGGTGAATATTTGACGATCAGGGGTATACCTGTATTCAGGTGAAGATATTTACTCTTAAGTTCATTTTCTTCTTCTTCATTCGTTTGAACGCTGAATGCGATGACATTATTCGAAATGGTCATGGCATAGCGCAAAGCCCTGACGCTTGATCTGTTTACGCTTTCTATGGGGACGATCACGCGATTGATATATGCGCTGTGATCTACATCTATTTCCGCGAGCTCTTCCGGTGTTAATCTTAGCTGCTTTTTGACCGCTACATAGTGGTTTTTAACTTTCAGCATCAGGCAGATCAGGGTCGGTATGAGCAGTACGACCAACCACGCGCCTTCCTCGAATTTGGTGAAGGCTATGATGACGACTGAAACAGCTGTGACCAGTGCGCCCGAACCATTGATAAGCGCCTTCGGAATCCAGTTTTTCTCCTTCGTTTTGATCCATTTTACAAGCATACCTGTCTGCGATAGCGTGAATGAGATGAAAACACCTATGGCATAAAGGCCAATCAGCGCAGTTACCTTGGCTTGGAATACTATTATAAGCAGGGCGGATACTAAGGAAAGGACCAATATACCGTTGGAGTAACTCAGCCTGTCGCCGCGCATGCTGAGCTGCCTGGGAACGTAACCCTCCCTGGCCATTACTGCAACGAGCAGCGGGAAACCGGAATAAGCCGTATTAGCCGCCATTATCAATATAATGAAGGTAGTTGCTGTCAAATAATAAAACATAAGGTTCCTGCCGAATATTTCTTCAGACATAAGAATAAGCAGCGCCTTCTCGCCCGGCACGACATGGTACGCATTTGCCAGGAGGGATGTTCCGCCGAAAATCACAAATATAATAATCGACAGCAGTAGGAGTACGGTCCTGGCATGCTTGGCAGAAGGCTCCTTGAAATTGGGGACGGCGTTGCTGACCGCTTCTACTCCGGTCAACGCTGTACATCCGCTTGAAAACGCCTTCAGTATAAGTATCATCGTTATTGGCTCACCGATGGACTGTATTGTAGGTTCGGGCGGAACATACCCGCCTTTGAGTTTGACGAACCCTACTACCAGCATTGATAGCATTGCTATGATGAAAGCATACGCGGGTATACCGAATATGCGCGAGGATTCTCTGATGCCTCTGAGGTTGCCTAACATAAGCAGGAGGACCATGATAACGCTTATCGTGACTGTGTACGGGCGGAGCGGCAGAAACGCCGACGTTACCTGTTCCACGCCTGAAGATACGCTGACGGCGACAGTCAGTATATAGTCTACCGAGAGGGCTGCACCCGCCGTTACGCCCGCAATTACTCCCAGGTTATCCTTGGCTACTATATAAGCGCCGCCGCCATTGGGGTAGCTTCTTATGGTCTGCCTGTAAGACAGCATCAGCAGGGCAAGAAGGCCGATAATCGCAAAAGAGATGTATGTCAGTTGGCTGTATGCAAGTACGCCGATCGCAGGCAGCAGTACAAGCAGTATTTCCTGGCCGGCATATGCCACGGAGGATATTGCGTCGCTGGCCAGTATCGGCAAACCCCAGAGGATACCGTATTTTTGCTCGCCTTCCGCTTCGTTCTGTAATGGTTTTCCTATCAAAAACCTCTTAAAATCACTGTACATAGACTCACCTTTATTATTATTTCACTGATATCTAATAAAAACTCACTTTACCACGGAATCATTTGCCTGTAAAGAGTTTTGTTAAACAAATTATTTCTGTTAATTCGACAATTTCTTGACACTCTTTTTTGTGGTAAAATGTTACCAATAAAACTATATTATTCTGATAAGCATTCGCTTTAATTGTAAGATAATATACGTTGGGCAAAATCTACGTTTGATAATATGGGACAGGGAGGCAGTAACAATGACAGACAGATATGGACCGATCAGTAAAAAGTGCGGTGTTTTTCTCCATGGCGCAGACTATAACCCGGATCAGTGGAGCGAAACTCCCGGGATATGGGATGAAGATATGCGGCTGATGAAGCTTGCAAACTGCAATGAAATGACTTTGGGCATTTTTTCGTGGTCAAGCCTTGAACCCGAGGAAGGCAGATTTGAATTCGGCTGGCTCGACACTATAATGGATAAGCTGGCCGATAACGGCGCTTACGCCGTACTTGCCACACCGACCGGCGCCAGGCCTGCATGGATGTCGCAGAAATATCCCGAGGTGCTGAGAGTACAGGCCGACAGGCGGAGAAACCTGCACGGGCAGCGTCACAATCACTGTTTTACGTCGCCTGTCTACCGTGAAAAGGCTGGGATCATAAACCGTAAGCTTGCCGAAAGGTATAAGGATCACCCGGCTTTGCTGGTATGGCATATCTCGAACGAATACGGGGGCGAATGCCACTGCGAGCTTTGCCAGGAGGCTTTTAGAGACTGGCTGCGCAAAAAATACCATAACGATTTGAACGAACTTAACCACGCCTGGTGGACGGGCTTCTGGAGCCATCGCTTTACCGACTGGTCGCAGATAGAATCGCCCGCGCCTCATGGAGAGAATATCGTACACGGCCATAACCTGGACTGGAAACGTTTTGTGACCGACCAGACCATCAATTTCTTCCTGAACGAAATCAAGCCGCTGAAGGAGCTCACTCCCGATATACCGGTAACGACAAACCTTATGGGCACATATCCCGGCCTCGATTACTGGAAATTCGCAAAGGAACTGGACGTAGTATCTTGGGATAACTATCCGGGGTGGCATGACGATTGCCAGAAAACCTGGGAACTGGCTTCCGACATTTCTTTCGCGCATGACCTGAACCGTTCGCTGAAAGGCGGCAAGCCGTTCATGCTGATGGAAAGCACTCCGAGTCTGGTCAACTGGAAACCCGTCAACAAACTCAAAAGGCCGGGCATGCATATGCTATCTTCATTACAGGCGGTCGCGCATGGCTCGGATACGGTACAGTATTTCCAGTGGAGAAAGAGCCGCGGCGCTTCGGAAAAGCTTCACGGAGCGGTCGTCGACCACTGCGGACATGAATATACGAGAGTATTCGGCGATGTCACTGCAGTAGGAGAAGCTTTAAAGAAGCTTGACGCTATAATAGGCACTACAGTGCATCCTGAGGTCGCGGTGTTGTTCGACTGGGAAAACAGATGGGCGCTGGAAGACGCACAGGGCTTTTCGCAGGACAGAAAAAATTACGAGGAGACCTGCAAAAACCATTACAGAGCGTTTTGGGAAAAAGGTGTGCCGGTCGACATCATAAATATGGACTGCGAGCTGTCAGAGTATAAGCTGGTGGTGGCGCCCATGCTGTACATGGTCAGGCCCGGAGCCGGCGAGAGGATTGAAGCCTTCGTCAGGGACGGAGGGACCTTTGTTACGACATATGCGACAGGTTATGTCGATGAAAACGACCTGTGCTTCCTGGGGGGATTTCCGGGCCCGCTGCGTAAGGTCACAGGTATTTGGGCTGAGGAGATCGACAGTCTGTATGATGGCGAAAGCAACGCGATAAGTGTAAATGAAACGGATTTCCCGGGTCTGCGGGGCGACTATAAAGCTGTAGATCTCTGTGAGCTGATACATACTGAAACGGCGCAGACACTGGGCACCTATAAGGAGGACTTTTATGCGGGCAGACCTGCATTGACCGTCAATTCGTTCGGCAAAGGCAAGGCGTATTATATGGCGTCAAGGTTTGACGATAGCTTCCTGCAGGGCTTTTATTCCGCACTGATAAGCCGGCTTTGCATCAAACGAGTCCTTGATGCGGAGCTGCCTGTCGGTGTAACAGCCCAGATGAGGACCGACGGCGAAAATGAGTACGTGTTCCTGATGAATTTCTCCGAGGAGCCTAATTCCATGGACATAGGTGAAAATAAGACGGAGGAGCTTTTATCCGGTAAAAGCCTGTCGGGGCTGGTTACGCTGAAGCCTTATGAAATCATGGTGCTGAAACGGGCGACAGGTAAGTGAAACAGAGGGACGGTTCTTTTGTTTCACTCCGTCAATTTATGCACACGCAGCCCGAAGTCGGCGTTCGTATCGAAGGTGACCTCTCCTGAGCCGATATTGAGGTTCTCGAGACAACGAAGCCCAACAGGACTACCATAAACAGTAGAACCATCGCCATTGGTTGATTACAATTATATTACAATAATGGACCTATTATTTTGCGGTTGACTTGCGGCTTCCCACAATATAACGATTAGTTATCGTGATAGTATGCCCTCGCCTGTATCGGGCAAATGGCAGTATCTCTGGAGGCGATCTTATGAGAAGAAAAGACCGGGAAGTATCAGGTAAAGAGGAAATCAGGAGTATTATCGAAAAATGCATGGTATGTCACCTTGCCATGGTGGATAAAGGTTTGCCATATGTTGTTCCCCTTAATTTCGGATATACGCTTGA
Organism: Bacillota bacterium; assembly: GCA_023411715.1. Lineage (GTDB taxonomy): Bacteria > Bacillota > Clostridia > Acetivibrionales > DTU013 > JAEYOM01. The sequence goes on from JAEYOM010000056.1 coordinate 17,229, forward strand.
TGACAATTCACTTACTTTATTTTTTCACAGCGCAAAGGCAGGACGCAAGCTCGATATACTTAGGGAAAACAATGCCGTGTGCTTTGAAATGACTTGTGAAGGCAAGCTGGGGCATATCGAGGACCCATGCAATTCTGGCTATTACTATGAAAGTGTTCACGGGTTCGGACATGCCGAGTTTGTTGAGGACATCGGTGAAAAGTGCACTGCCCTTGCATTGATGGTAAAGCATCTTTCAAAGCAGGATTTCGTTTTTTCCGAAAAACAGGCCAATAGTGTTTGTGTATTCAAGGTAGTGTCAACGGATTTTATCGGCAAGAGAAAGCCGAATCCAAACGGACATACAGAGTAAGATTTGTGAGGATTTTAACCATGCACAGGATAAGACAGGCTAAATCAGAGGAAGCAGCCGTTCTGACGGATATTGCTGTGAGATCCGAAGCTTATTGGGGTTACGACCCTGAATTTATGGAAAGCTTCAGGAGGGCTTACAAGCTCACGGAAAGCTTTATAAACGAGAACCCGGTTTATGTTATCGAGGAGCAGGGAAAAATATTGGGATTTTACGGTATTGTGCCTGAAAAGGCGGTAACAGAGCTGGAGTATTTTTATGTCGGTCCGGAATACATCGGAAAAGGCTTGGGAAAACTCCTGTGGACCCATCTGGTCGGATATTGCAAAGAAAATAGGATAGCCGGGATCAGCCTTGTGACCAGCCCCCAGGCCGTAGGATTTTACACGAAGCTTGGCGCTGAACAGGTGGGAGAGATAGAATCTCTGGTAAGGAAGGGGAGGATGGTCCCGAAGCTGGTCTGCGATTTTCAACAGTAAACGGCCCATATCGCCCGGACAGAATTGCTGTATATTTGAATAACCTTGCTCAATATGACAGGCTGCTGTCAGGTTACATTTTGTAAACTGTAGTTAGCAATGAATGGGCGAGGTGTATAACATGGCTGTAAACGCATCAAAATGGACCAACGGCGTGATACAAAGATATGCAGGCACAGGCATCCGGGGGTATGACGGCGACGGGCAAGAAGCAATCGCGGCCAGGCTCGGGGGACCTGCGGGGCTGGCTGTAGATAGGGCTGATAATATATATGTTGCAGAATTTCATAATAATATAATCAGAAAAATCGATTCAAAAACAGGCAGAATCTCTACCGTAGCTGGATGCGGTCTTAAAGGCTC
>JAEYOM010000182.1 GCA_023411715.1 Bacillota bacterium
GGACGGTTCTTTGGAACGCAGGGACGGTTCTTTTGTTCCATTTCGCCTCAGAAATGGAACAAAAGAACCGTCCCTGCGTTCCTGATTTTTTCCCTTTTAAAACTCTTGATTTTTTTCGTTATCTATGCTAATATTACACAAATAACATACATATGTGCGTCCACGAAGGACAATGGAGAACTAAAATGGATAATGGGTCGACATATTTTCTTGTTGACAGAACTATACTTCCGGAAGTATTTTCGAAGGTTATAGAAGTCAAAAAGATCCTCAGCACAGGCCGGATCAAGACCGTAAACGACGCTGTCAGGGAAGTCGGACTGAGCCGGAGCGCATTCTACAAGTACAAGGATTTTGTATTCCCGTTCTACGAGACTTCAAGAGGCCGGGTCATAACATTGTTCTTTGTAGTAGAAGATTTTTCGGGTATACTTTCAAGTATTATAAACAGGATCGCACAGGCAAAAGCCAACATTATTACGATAAACCAGAATGTCCCGATAAACGGACTGGCTGATGTGACCATATCGATTGCGACCACCGGAATGTCGATGGATATCGGCAGGCTCATGGAAAGCATAGGCGAAATCGAAGGGGTGCGCAGGCAGGAAATTCTGGCGAGGGATTAGGGAGGACTGATTTTATGGACGTAGCAATTATCGGATATGGCGTAGTTGGCTCCGGCGTTGCGGAGGTAATACGGAAAAACGGCAAAAGCATAGCAGACAGGGCGGGCGAACCCATCCGGGTCAAAAAGATCCTTGATATCCGCGACTTGCCTGAAGGACCCGATAAAGCTCTGCTTACCAAGGATCCGGATGAGGTATTCAATGATCCTGAAATAAAGATAGTTGTTGAGACGATAGGCGGCGCAAGGATTGCGCAAGAATATACAAAGAGGGCGCTGAGTGCAGGGAAACATGTTGTTACTTCAAATAAGGAACTCGTTGCCACGCATGGCCCCGAATTGCTAAAGCTAGCGTCGGACAACGGCGTGAGCTACCTTTTCGAAGCAAGCGTCGGCGGAGGCATACCGATAATAAGGCCATTGAGCCAGTGCCTGGCAGCCAACATAATAAACGGGATAAAGGGAATATTGAACGGAACGACAAACTATATACTTACACAGATGCGAAAAGAAGGCCGGGATTTCGTTGACGCACTCAAAAGCGCACAGCAGAACGGGTATGCCGAAGCGGACCCGACCGCCGATATAGAAGGTTATGATGCCTGCAGAAAAATTGCCATTTTGTCTTCCATAGCATACAATGAGTTTGTGGATTATAAAAATATCCATACGGAGGGGATATCGAAGATAAGCCTTGCAGATATGCAGTATGCGGAGGCCATGGATTCTGTAATCAAGCTGATCGCGGTCAGCAGGAGACAGGGAGAACGTATTTTCATTCGTGTTTCACCGGCTATGATCAGCAGGGACAATCCCCTTGCGAACGTTGAAGATGTTTTCAACGGGATCGTTGTCAGCGGGGATGCAATCGGGGATGCGATGTTTTACGGAAGAGGCGCCGGCAAGCTGCCTACGGCAAGCGCTGTCGTTGCGGACATAATCGACATCGTAAGGCATAATGAAAGCGTCAGAAACGTATGGGTGAGGAAAGATTACGACAACACAGTGCCTTTCGGTGAAAGTGAAACACGCTGTTTCATAAGGGTTGCGGTTCGCAACAGGGATGAGGCCGCCAAGTATATCGAAAAGGTATTCGGCAGGGTCGGCTTCGTCAAATCGGGGAAAAAGGAACACGAAAACGAGTTGGCCTTTACGACTGAAAGAGAGACCGAGAATGGTTTGTCGAGCCACATTGAAGCTCTGCAGGGGGTCGGTTCGGTAAAAGAAGTTTTGAATATTATCAGGATATTAGAGGATTAGTTCAACAGAACGGGAAAAAATCATTAGAACAGGAGGAGCGGCTTGTGAGTCTAATAGTTCAGAAATACGGCGGAACCTCTGTGGCAAACGCCGAAAGGCTTGCCAACGTTGCCGGCCGCGTAGTGAAAGCATACCGGGAAGGTAATTCGATGGTGGTCGTCGTATCAGCGCAGGGCGATACGACTGACGATCTGATAGCAAAGGCGTACGATATAAATAAAAAACCTTCGCAGCGCGAAATGGATATGCTGCTTTCGACAGGAGAACAGATCTCGGCGGCACTTTTGGCAATGGCAGTCGAAAAGCTCGGATGCCATGTGGTTTCGCTGACGGGGTACCAGGCCGGTATAAGCACTAACAGCCAGTATGGAAACGCAAGGATCAAGAACATAGATACCGAAAGGTTATTTAAAGAGCTCGACGAGAAAAATATCGTTATCGTAACAGGATTCCAGGGCTGGAACAAGTACGACGACATTACGACGCTTGGAAGAGGTGGTTCGGATACGACGGCGGTTGCGCTCGCCGCGGCACTGAAAGCGGATCTCTGTGAGATATATACGGATGTTGACGGCGTATTTACGGCTGATCCGAGGATAGTTAAAAATCCAAGGAAGCTCGACGATATTTCATATGATGAAATGCTGGAACTGGCGAGCCTCGGCGCTAATGTGCTGCATAACAGGTCTGTTGAAATGGCCAAGAAATATGGCGTCAATCTGGTCGTAAGATCAAGTCTGAATCAAATGCCGGGAACGGTTATAAAGGAGGTAGGCAACGTGGAAAAGATGCTGGTAAGAGGAGTAACAAGGGATAACGATATCGCAAGGGTAGCCGTCATAGAAGTCGAAGACAAGCCAGGGATAGCCTTCAAGCTGTTCTCGTTGCTTGCCCGTGAAAAAATAAGCGTGGACGTCATACTGCAGTCGATCGGAAGAAACAATACGAAGGATATCTCATTTACGGTCAAGAAAGCCGACCTTCCGAAGACGCTCGACACATTAAACGCCAACCTTGGCGCTATCAGTGCAAAAGAGGTCAAGTATTCAGATAAATATTCAAAAGTATCGATAGTCGGAGCGGGCATGGTCAATAATCCCGGAGTTGCTTCCACTATGTTCGAGGCGCTGTATGATGCGGATATAAACATACATATGATCACCACTTCCGAAATGAAGATATCCGTGCTTGTCGACGTCGGGGAAGCTGAACGTGCGGTAAGCACTATCCACGAGAAATTCAAGCTGGGCGAGCAGAACGGATAAAGCCCGGCAGACGGTTGATCGGATGGTACCGGACGTTTGCGAAATATTTTTGCAATAGAAGTTGAAAACAAGAAGACAATGGTATAGACTAAATAAGTAAAATTCAATACGAAGTGCAGGTATCAGCTTGAAAACTGATACAGGAATATGCGATATACAATGCACGTCACTGCAGTATCTTGGCAGTTTTGATGCAAATATCGATATCCCAAGAGGGAAGTGGGTTTGAATCCCACGCGGTCCCGCCGCTGTAATGGAAGAGTTCTGACGCATACCACTGGGAAACCGGGAAGGAGCTGCAGAATGATGACGCCTGAGCCAGAAGACCTGCCTGCGCTGTTACGCCAAAACTCTACGAGCGATAGGGGGTGCATATGATGTCGATCGAACATCTTATTATGTATATCAGAGCCTCCTGACGGTATAGTCGGGGGGCTTTAGTTTTTGCGAAACAAAACGAAACACAGGGCGAAACGAGAGGAAAGAAACGAGGAGACGGTTCTTTTGTTTCACTTTTCACATGTGAAACAGCGGAAAAGGTTGACCGCTGCCGGACTGTGGAAATATTAATTGCAGGAGTGATCGCATGAAAGGACTAATACATATTTATACCGGAGACGGAAAAGGGAAAACGACGGCGGCTGTGGGACTTGGAGTAAGAGCCTGCGGACAGGGGCTAAAGGTCCTGATGATACAGTTCCTGAAGGCCATTCCGACCGGCGAAGTCAACGCACTTAAGGCACTTGAACCCGGCTTCACCGTTTATAGATGTTCCAGCCTGAAGAAGTTCACATTCGAGATGAACGCTGAAGAAAAGGCGAAAACTGCGGCTGAGCAGCAGGATATGTTCGAGTATGCGGTCAGAGAGGCGGGAACAGGTAATTGGGACATGATCATACTCGACGAAGCGTTTGGCGCGGTTACGTCCGGTATGCTTTCAAAGGAGAGCCTCGTCAAGGTTGTTGAAAGAAAGCCTGAAAATATGGAGCTTGTATTGACAGGAAGAAACGCTCCTGCGGAACTGGTCGTGATGGCCGATTATGTGTCGGTAATCAAAGCTGCAAAGCACCCGTCCGATAAGGGGACAGGCGCAAGAAAAGGAATAGAGTTTTAAGGAGAAGACCTATGATAAGAATTTTTAATAGGAAACAAGGTTTTGCAGTCATATTGTTATTGGTCACAACTATGTCGTTTATGGTGCTTGCAGGCTGCGGTCAGGCGAAAACGGATGAATCGTCCGCTTCGCAGGCTTTGGCAGGAACCGTATCGGTTCAGAGCCCGGACAGTGCGGAAGCGGCGCAGTCCACGGCAGTTGCCGGTAATTCGGGTACTGCCGGGATAGAGGCATCCGGACAAACATCCGATGAAGCTGCATATCCGATGACCATAAAGGATGCCACCGGATATGAGATGACTATCAAAAGCGAACCGCAGCATATAGTTTCACTTACGCTTGGCTCAGATGAAATATTGCTCGGACTCGTCGATAAAAGCAGGATCACGGCATTGACACAGTATGCAGACGACGTGGGGATATCAAATATCGCTGAAGAGGCCGCCTCTATCAAAAACAGGGCTGTGATGGACAAAGGCGAGAATACGATCGCAATGCAGCCCGACCTCATCATCCTTGATACGTGGGCCGACTCCAACGAAGTCAAGCAGTTAAGGGACGCAGGCATAGATGTGTATACTTATAAAACGCCGAGCAATATCGACGAGCAGAAAGCAGTCATAAAGGAACTGGCGCACATTATCGGTGCCGACGCCAAAGGGAAGGAAATTACAGACTGGATGGATGCGAAGCTTGCGAAAGTCGAGGAAAAGCTGGCAACGCTTAAGCCGGAGCAAAAGCTTAAGGTGTTGGATTACGGCGAACTCGGCAGCAGCGGGGCAGGTACGAATTTTGACGATATCGTGACATATGCGGGCCTTATAAATGTCGTATCGAAGGCAGGCATGAAAGGGTGGCCCGTCGTTCCGAAGGAAAAGATCATAGAATTCAACCCAGATATTATAGTCCTGCCGTCCTGGTATTACGATGCAAAAAATTCGTTCGACAGCATGAAAAGCAAGTTTACCGGTGATGCAAGCTTCCAGACGGTGAATGCCGTGAAGGAGGACAGGATAATTTCGGTACCGAATCCGCATATCAGCGCCATATCGCAGTATGTCGTACTGGCAGTCGAGGATGTGGCCAAGGCGGCATATCCTGAGCTTTTCAGGTAAGATGTCTGAAGAAATATAAA
>JAEYOM010000004.1 GCA_023411715.1 Bacillota bacterium
AATACGCCATATAAGGCATCTGCGAGCAATTCACCGTTTCCGGCCTCCGTCAGTTCGTAGGCTCCTGGCACACTTGTTTTTAGACTTCTTTCCGTTTCTTCTATTATGTCCATTAAATCACCGTGCCTTTACAAGCCGTAGCTCCTGGGGCTGTTCCTGCTGTCCGTTAAGCCATATGTCAATCGCGTCCGCATTATAGTAAAATTTCCGTATTCCCGGTATAGACACTACTCCGGGCATTGTGCCTTTTCTCCGGGCCTCGTTGATAGCCCATACAGAAAATCCAGTATATTCAGCTAGTTCTTTGTCAGTCATTAACCGTTTTATTGCCATTCAAGCCACCCCTTTCTTTTTAAGTTCCATTACCTTTAGTAAAAGCTCGATCCGCTCGGTTTCAATCTCGCCGTTTCTTATCTCGCGCCTTGTTTCTTGTAAGGCATAATCAATAAACGGTTTATTTATCTCAATACAATCTGAAAGTGGAGTTTCATTTATTTGCGTTTTTGCCTGTTCTTTAAGTGCATGAATTAACTGCCTCTTTCTCTTACGGTTTTCTCTTTTTCGCTGCTTGCCTGTGTTTGTCATAGGCATAAAACCCCCTTTGTTATCGGTCTAGCATCGATAGGCGCTACCCCGATATGTTCAGGCTTTTGAGCTTGAAGCGATTGCTTCACCCAGCAGCCACTTTTTTATAAGTCAGTTTTCCTGATTTTCAGGAAACAACATTTCCGGAGAAACGTTTAGCGCAATGGAAATTCTACGTTTCCATGAAGGAAACGGCTTTTGGTGACCTGTAACAAGTCTTGAAATCACTGCTGGATCTATTCCTGTAAGGTCATATACTTTAAGATTGGAAATTTTATTTGTTCGTATATATTTACCGAATGTAGTCAATTTTTTAGACGCTGCCATAAAATACCCTCCTCTCAAAATTTTTGTTGCAAACTTTATTGGTTCATGGTACTATTATTGTAATCTAACGCTTATATGAAGTCAAAAGCTACACGCGTTACATGACGTTATGCGAAAGGAATGATTTGTATGTTTGAAACGAGAGAAGTTTTCAATTCAGAAATAATGTGGGTTCACTTTGAAAAATATGAGATTTGTGTGAATTCAGACGATCAAGATTGCATTATACCCGTAAAGGATTCAGCAATACGCAATTACAACCCATTTGAACATTCTACTCCAAGCGAATTGTTAAGGGATTTTCTAAGTATTGAGATGGTGATACCTGAGAATTTTAGGCATAATGCAGATCCACTGTTTCAATATGACAAATGGGATGAGAACGTAAAAAGAAATGTAAACAATGCAATTTTGGAATTTGTTAAGAAATACGGCTTATTAGGTTTATTTTTAAAAGATTACGAATCTAGACTTACCGAAATCAGTAATTATATTGAGGGATATTTCCCAAGAGAATCCTATCTTACGTACTTTAAACGACTACCAAAATCTTTTCAGGAAAACGACAAATTTGACGAATATAGACTTCAGCCTATAGAAAATAAAAAGTTTTGGTATGGTTATGCTGAGCCAGTTGTATCAATATTAACCCACATAAAACTAATCTCAAATAAAATGAACATTTGGAATGATTTTATTCACTCAAAGGCCCAGCCTTATGATTATATGCCGAATAGCAACAAAACTTGGGAAGAAAAAATAAACGAGTTTGGAGTAGGGCCGATATATTTGTTCATGTCGTTTTATGATGTTTGGCAGTATAAATGGAACTACAACTCCCTTATTGATGCTATGGGCATTATGGTTATAAATAATTGTATTAATAAAGAAAGCCAAGTAAGGATATGTGAAGACCCGCGATGTAAAAAACCATTCATATCAACTAATCCAAAACAGACATTTCATTCTAAGCAATGTGCTGGTAAATATCGACAAGACAAATTAAGAGGAAAAGTGTAAAGGAGAGTGAAGAATATGGCAGGGTACATGAAGGACCTGGGAAACGGCAAATTTCAGTTTGAGGTCAGCAAAGGAAAAGACGGAAGCGGCAAGCGTGACAAGGCATATAAAACCGTTACTTTTACAGGATCGACACCTGAAGCTATTCACAAAAAGGCTGAAAAAGCTCTTGCTCTGTTTGTAGCAGAGGTTGAAAAGGGTGAATTTATTGCGCCTACTCATTACACCTTTGAAAGCTATGTTGAAGATTGGAAAAAGAACGCACAGCGTACCCTGGCGCCCAAGACGTACTACAGGTACAATGAATTATTGAGGCTTCATATATTGCCTAAGATTGGCGCTCAGAAGCTTGAAAGCATAACACCGATCATTCTGGATAACGCATATGAAGAACTAAGACAACCGCAAAAACAGGTCCGTGTTAAAAAAGATGGCACAAAGCACGAAAAGGAATATGTTTTATCAGAAATGACGTTGAAGCATATTCACCGGCTTATAGGAACGATCCTACAGACAGCTTACAAAAAAGGACTGATCAAAGAAAATCCCATATCCCGGACCGATGCCCCGAAGGTAAAAAAGCATGATGTTCAGGCTTACGATACCGCAACAATAACCCAGTTAATAAATGACCTTGAAGACACTGACTTACAGTTTAAAACTTGCGTACATATCACTTTAGCTGGTGGTTTACGTTTAGGTGAAGTAATGGGGCTTGAATGGGAAGACGTTAATTACGAGGATAGCACGATTACAATACGGCAAGCCGCGCAGTATATTCCAGGTAAAGGCACTTTCACAAAAGCACCGAAGAATGAAACGAGTATAAGAACAATTTCCCTACCTGAGCCTGTAATGAAGTTAATAGTTGATCTGGAACATGCTCAGAAGGTTAGGAAGGTTGAATTAGGAACCAAGTGGAAAGGTGGCAGGATAAGGGATAAAAAGGCCGCAGGCGAAGAAGAAAAGCCTAATAGACTTTTTACACAGGCAGACGGCGCCCCGATGCATCCATATACGCCTACAAAGCAATGGAAGAAGTTTGTTGAAGAAAAAGGGCTTCCTCCCCTTACCTTTCACGGCCTCCGGCATACCGCCGCCAGCTATTTAATATCGCTAGGTCAGGACGTTGCAAGCGTCAGTAAAAGGCTCGGGCACAGTAATGTAAACACAACATTATCAATTTACACACATGCGTTTAAAAAGAAGGATCAAGAAGCTGCCGACAGAATGGCCTTGTTATATCCCAAAAAGGAAGAAGGCACAACAAAAGCGAATTAAAATAGCTTACCCACCGAAAGTCAGGAAGCCCTGCCGGATAACCGGTAAGGGCTTTATTTTTGTGTAACGGTTTTTGTCGGTATGAGTAGCGGTTTTTTCTACCGACATTCCCACCGACAGCTTTTAAAAATATTTGCGGATTTTTACCAATGTATACCAATATAAGAACAACGCAAACACAGTAATACCAACGCTTTCAAATTTTCACCAATATAGCCCAATACATACTTGTAGGTCTCCAAAACCGTCGGCTGCAGGTTCGATCCCTGTCTCCCCTGCCAGAAGCATCAAGGCTTAACAGCTTTGGTGCTTTTTCATTTTTGATGAAGAAGCACTAAATAAAAGCGTCGATCCTTTGTCTAATGCATATTTCCCAGGATTTGCCATTACGCAATATTTGTTGTAAAATATTATCTAGAAGTACAAATGTGATGCGTTAAACATCAGCTTGGCCGCTTGCCTTAGGTACTGTCACCAATCAATAAACGGTTCTTCGCATGATTTATCCTGCTATCGGTATCTACTTTCTCAAGTTCGCATTGAAGCCGCTTTGGGTTAAACACTTGTTGGAATTCCTGGTTTGAACTCACAATTGAAACCGACATTTTTAAATTGTTTCAAAAGAATGTTTCCTATCAGGAAGGAGGTGGCTTTCGCATTTCCAGTAGATATGACATCGGATAATTTTTGTGCTGCAAATAGCCACAACCGGCTTAAAACGGAGTGATTTATAAAGATAATATTTAAGCAGGATGTAGGTAAGTAGTGACAAACAAAAGTATTTAAGGAGGTAAACCATGTTTAAAAAGAAAATCGCGTTTTTGGCAATTATAATGATTTTTACAATGGTATTTGCAATGCCCGCAAGTGCAGCCACAGACTACTGGCAAAATTGGACCGACGGCGGCGGGACGGTAAACGCTACCAATGGAGCAGGCGGCAATTTCAGTGTCTCGTGGACAAACTGCGGGAATTTTGTTGTCGGTAAAGGCTGGTACACCGGATCAGCATCCAGGGTTGCAAACTACAATGCCGGCGCCTGGCAGCCATCGGGCAACGGATATTTGACTCTCTATGGGTGGACGAGAAACTCACTTATAGAGTATTACGTCGTTGACAGCTGGGGCACCTACAGACCTACCGGAACGTATATGGGCGCCGTTTCCAGTGATGGAGGTACTTATGACATATATACTTCCTGGCGATACAACGCACCTTCCATTGACGGCAATAAAACTTTCCAGCAGTTCTGGAGTGTCAGGCAGTCGAAGAGACCAACCGGAAGCAACGTCTCGATCAATTTCGGCAACCATGCCAACGCCTGGAGGAGTAAGGGAATGAATCTTGGAAGCAGTTGGGCCTACCAGGCATTCTGCGTGGAGGGATATCAAAGCAGCGGCTACGCAAATGCGACGGTATGGTAACATATCGCTTCAGGAAGAGTAACCGGTAGGAGTCTGGTAAACTCTACTTACCTACATTCTACTTGAGTATTATCTTTAGGAAGAATGGAGGAACGCTGTTCAGAATGCATCGCAGGCCGTTTCCGGCAAGTCGGACGGCCTTCAACGCTGCCAGTGCGCGAATGGCAAAGGCCCGAATCAATTCTATACCGATTTCGTACTCGAATCATTTTTTGCACCGGCGTCGATCCCCATCCCTAAGCCTTTTTTAGAGTTTATTTTGCGGATGAGCATCTTTTCGACCCAGCCCTTCTTGTATTTTATTGAAATATATCCAATTACCGATATGATCAACGCTCCTACGGTATCGACGATCAGATCCTTCATAGTATTTTCAAGCGCTGCGTGCCCTACCAGCAAAGTACCGTCCTCAAGGGCGAACTTCTGCATGTTGAGCCCCAGCAACCCATCGAACGTAAATTCATATATTTCCCAGATCATGCCAAGCATGACTGCAAAGCAGAATGCAAAGAGTGCAACAAAGGCAGGACTTAAATTGACCGGAACGCGTTCCGCCCGATTAAGAAGGGTGATGAAAGAAAAGCCGATCGCGCCAAGCATTCCGCTGCTGAAGGCATGCAACAGCACATCCCAGTCTCGGAACACATAATAGAAGCTTCTTACTTCGCCAAGGTAAATAGCGCAGAAAAGAAACAGCACGAACAGAATATGCATAAGGTTTGGTATATCGAGTTTCAGCCTCTTTTCTATCAGACCCGGCAGAAACATGATGAATATGCCGAGCAGGCACTGCAGCAGCATCAGTACATATTCGCTGTCGGTACGGCCGCCGTCCTCCGGCACTCCGCCGCGAGTAAGCGCAATCCTGATCACTATATATATCACAGATCCCACAAGCATCAGAAAAACAATAGTATTGATGATCTTTTCGATCCTGGATTTGTTCATGTCAATCCCCCGCTTTCACTTCACAGCATCGCAGCTTCCCACCTTTACTCTCTCCGCTGGATTCGCGCTCTTGAAATCCCACATTTCAAAATGCTTAAGAACAGGTTCCAGATTATCATCCAGTGTATAGAATGACTCGATTTCACCAATCATATCGACGGCAGCCATACCGAAGATCGGCAGCGGTACTTTGATTTCCATACGTCCTTTCGGTGATTTAACCAGTGCCAGTCTTGAATCGTCGCTGATATCGACTGCATTAGGATCAATCCAGGCCTTGTCCGCGTACTCCTGCATAGTTTCTTCATCAGGCTGCTGATCACCGTTTTCAATGGTCAGGTCAGCTTCAAAACCGTAATTATTATTAGTAAATGTCAGTTTATTACCGCCTTTTTTGTAAACTGCATGGAATCCGGCGATATAATCTACAATAGAATTATCGATAGTAAATGTAAAGCTTTTGTTCGTTTTATAGCTGTAGACAAAATAGGTAGAATAGGAAAAAGATGCGCCGTGGTCGGGTATTATTATAAAAACTTCCTTCGAACCGTCATTATCAAGATCGTCAAACTGCATGCTCGTCAGTATATTTGTAAGTCCCTGTTCCCTTTTATTGAATTGTACTCTTCTTTCGTTACCGTTGCCTCTGATAACCAGGGTGCCTTCCAGTATATTATGTGAATTCTGCCCTTCAACCGATGTTGATGACATAACAGCTTCGACCTGTTCGTTAACGCCGTCGGCGTCAAGATCAACGCTTGCACTTTGCAGCAGCTCAGTTTTTTGTCCAACTGCGGCGCTGTTGCTTCCGCTTTGCTCTATTGCCGCAGTTGTCGCATTTTGTCCCTGTAAATCCTGCAATGTGCCGCTATCCTGCACCGAAGTCCCCGTTGCTTCATAAAGCTCGGTTGAAACATTTTCCGGCAGGTTGTTGCCGGATGTTTCGGCAGCTTTTTTATTGCCGCCGCAGGCAGCAGCCGACAGCAGCATTATCACCGTTAAAGCCAGAACAAATCCGCGCTTGATAAAATTACCCCCAATATAGATAATTTATGCTTCCGAATACACTTTTATCATACCATGCAATTGAAAAATATCCAATCAAGTACGGAAAAAAAACAGATATACGGGCATCGCAACAGCTCCAAGGCATAGTACGTAAAGGAATATGGAGCCTGCCTTATTGCCCTGTTTCCAGTTCCAAACCGCATAGCTTGCAGTGTGTATCGTTATTCCTGCTATAATTGATAAGATCAGGATTCCGAGCAGTATTGACATGTTCCACCTCCGTAATGCCGCAGACTATCAATGTTCAACTGACTTTACCATTAAGCCGGTCCTTCTCATTTTAAGCTTGACATTAATTTCAAAACCAGATTTTTTATATTGATCGGGCCAGTCGTATTTTTTCCATTCCGCCCATGTCAGGAACTTACTTTTTACATATCTGCCTAATCCGCAGATATCGGAATCAAACTCATATAATGTCCTTTTGAGCATGGCTGTGAGCTCTTCCTTTATCATTTCCGATGCTTCCTTTTCCATCACTTCCGGGTAATTTTCATAATTTACGTCGCTTTGTATGGATGTAAAATCACCCTCAAGATCTATGTCTATTTTGAAAAACGGCTTTCCGTTCTTAATTTCTGCGTTGATCATGGGTTTCTTTCTCTGGAATATGTTCATGACCACGACCATATTTTTAACGTAAACGTCAGGCATAGTCCAGTATGCATACTTATATTCGCCTGTTATCAATTGCAGGCACGAAGATTCAAGTCCATTCATCGTTGCTACCATTTTATCATTTTTAAATACCGCAACCCCCATGAATTCATTTTTCTGGTCTGCAATGATCGGTGTAGTACCTGCATCGTAATGACCCTCAGGTTTTATCTTGGTTACGTCTGTCTTGTTGCCTGACTTTTTCAGATCATCCACTGTTTTATAACTGCTCAATCCCGTCAGTATGGCCACAGGTTCGATTGCATCCGATTCGGACCTGAAATAAAAGTCGTTAAATCTCACAGTTGGGTAAAATGAGGTAAAATCCTTTCCAAGAATCAATTCGTAATATTTAGCAGGGTTGCTTTCCAAAGTCGGTTTGACGGCCTTCAAATATTGATCGGGCGGATCGGTCGATACTGTGACATATATGTCGGATCTGAATTCCCTTCCTCTTTGAATAGCATGCAGGTATATCTCGACACCTTTCTCGGCAAGCGCTTTTGAAAACACAATAATTTTAGTATGCGACATGTTTATTTCCTTGCTTATTATATTGTTTATCATATTCAAACCAGAATATATGGATGGCGCATCAACTGTAATAATGGAGGTCGGTCCTGCACTTGCACCTCCGCCTCCTCCCCCGCCACCTCCGCCACCTCCGCCACTCTGGCCGCCTCCAATAGATAGGGGCGCTGCAAGCTGCAGCGTTAGTCTGAGGTTATCCGCTACTCCTACATCGAGTCCCATCGCAAGCGGATAAGCTAGGTCGTCCACTTCTCTCATATCGAAGCAGCCTGTCAAGGGCATCATTACCGTCATGCAAATCATTATTGAAAATATTTTTTTAAGTTCATCCTTCAGTTTCATCGTTTTTTGCCCTCCTTTTCGATCGTTCACGAAGGTTTGCAAAAATCAGGATCAGGCCTATATATCCAAAAGAAATCATCCAGACAAATTTATTGAAGATGTTGCTTTCTACATTCAGGACGCTGATTAGATTCTGAGGTACGAACGCCGCACTGAATACGATTATGGCGCATGGCATTATCAGCGGTCTGATATACTTCATATCAAACATCTTTGACAGCACATATACCATAAAATAGAAGTTGACTGTAAGGTACATCAAAGCTGCAGTCGCCCAGATAAACACAAAAACGGATTCGATCCTCTGAAAGAATCTGCCGTAGGTTATGAGCCTGGCCATCTGGTATATTGGAAGAAAAGGCTCAAGATTGGTCGGGTACGGAAACGATAATATGTAGGTGAATGAACCCAGTATTAAGAATACAGAACTGCATACTATTGCGGTATACCCTATTCTTTTAGAATTTCTGTAACTGCCTGTGTTGGGTATAATGAGAAACAGCAATAATAACTCGCCAAATGCCGAGATCCTGAAAAATCCTTTCCCGAAAATATCGTATGCTCCGGTGCCAAGTATCGGGTAAATATTGGATATATCCATAAGCTTTATTGCACCGATCAAAATTAACAAAAATGCTGTGGCAATGATTGGGACAATGATGGCATGATAGCGGACTATCGATTCAAGTCCTAAATAGCTTCCTATTATCATACCTGCAATGAAAAACAGCATAACATAACTAAGGGGTGATATCGGCAGCGATATCACCTTCATATCCTCTGAAAAATCCCGGAGAGTAATTATAGTAAGATAGAACAATACCCCGGCAATTAACGATCCCGTCAATAACTTAAGGGGCTTTCCGCCGCAGATCTCCGATACCTCCAGAATGTCTTTGCCTTCAAACCGCTTATACAGCCTTATAAGCAGGGTAAATATTATCAAGGTGATTAGACTGATATATATGGACAGTATCCATCCTGCAGTTCCGGCAAAATCTATATTATTCCTGGTATAACTGAGGAAAAGCTTTGTGCATATTGAATTTATCAGCAACGTTACTGCTTCCCATTTTCCAAACTTGATCCTGTTTGGCATAATCTATTTTCTTCCTCTTTGATCAGATTTCCAGCCCATACTGTGTTTGGCCTGAATCCTGCTTTTTTTTGCATTGAGATAGTCAGGTCTCTCTTCGCGTCTCCACTCTGGAGCTCGGAATATCATATTGTTGCTGGTTTTCGCAGTCCTGGGGCCTACCGGCGCCATAAACGGCACGCCAAACGTTTTCATGCTCGTTGACCACATCCCCAGGATAAAAAGTCCGAGCGTTATCCCGAGGAATCCCGCCAATCCTCCGAAAAATATGAAAACAAATCTCAGAATCCTTATCGAATAAGCTTGTGAATAATTGGGAATAGCAAAAGATCCGATACCGGTAACAGCCACGATAATTATCAGTACTGGGCTTACAATATTAGCCGCAACAGCTGCCTGGCCGAGAATCAATGCTCCTATAATACCTAATGTCGGGCCTATAGGGCCCGGGACCCTGACACCTGCTTCTCTTATCAGCTCAAATGAGATTTCCATAAGCAGTATTTCGACAACTGCAGGGAACGGCACCTTCTCCCTTGACGCTTCTACTGCCAGAAGCAGATCAGTAGGGATCATTTCCTGGTGATAGTTAATAATCGAAAGGTATAAGCCGGGCAACAAAAGTGCAAGAGTCAGTGCTACATACCGGATAAAGCGCAGCAGGTTTACATACGGGTAGCGGACGTACAAATCCTCGGCCGAATGCAGCAGGTCAAATATCGTTATTGGTACGACCAGGACGTTTGGCGACCCGTTCACTATGATGGCGACTCTGCCCCCGATCAGCAGTTCGGATACGTAATCGGGCCTCTCAGTGGATATCATCTGCGGAGACGGATAAATCGTACTATCTTCTATCAATTGTTCCAGTATGCCTGAATCCAGCATATAATCCACATGTATGCTATCGAGCCTTCGTTTTACCTCATCCACTAGTTCATCGTTGGTTACGTTTTTGATATACAGCAGGCAGCAAGGCGTTCTACTGACTTTACCTACGATAATATCTTCGACGATGAGATTCTCATTCTTGATCCTCTTCCTTATCTGTGCCGTACTGCTCCTCAATAGTTCATTGAATGCTTCCTGCGGTCCACGGATTACTATCTCATTATTGGGTTTCTCTACTCCTCTGTGTTCCCAGCCCTTTACATCGGCTGTAAACGCTATCGACAATCCATTCACAAAAAGCGCGCAGCCCCCGAAATTGATCTCATCGATTACCTTACTGTATGCGCTCTCCAATTTTATCTGATTATGCGGCAAAAGCTGCCTCGATATGAAGTCTTTCAAACCTTCCTTGGAGTCGGGCTCAAGATTCATTAACGAATTTACCATCAGAGGTGTCAGCATATATTCGTCAATTATTTCTCTGTCTGTCATCCCGTCGAAAAAAATTATGAATGCCCTCACTAGATCGCCTCTGTAATTGACTGAAAACTCGCGCAGGATGATATCGCTGTTGACAGGTACGCTATATATCTTTTTCATGAATTCCATGTTAGCGTCGATATCATCGCATATAGCATCGGATGGTTCCGGCTTCTTCCCTGCTTCAGCCAGTTTTTTTCCGATCTCCCTTTCCATCCTGTTTTCTTTGCTGTTATCTTTTTTTTCGTTGTCAGCAGGATATTTCAATATGAATTTTTCATTTTCTTCAGGCTCATCAAACAGAAAAAACCTTTTAAGCTTGTCCCTTAAATATGACAACTTCAAACCCTCCCGCTTATTATGGGACTTATTATCATCATTTTGGCTGCTCTTTATTCAACTCTCTGCTCGGCGTCTGCACACATTATGGTAAAGTGAAGTAATATAATTATGAAAGGGTGAAGGTTAATGAAAGGACTAAGCTCTATTTCCCCAATAGGCCTTGTTATAATAACGGTCGTTATTGGTATTATTTTTATCGATTTATTTACTGCTGATGAGCAAAACGTAGTCGGAAATGTATTAATAGCAATCGGAAGTATTATTATCGTTTCAGCATCACAGGCCGCTTTTCTGGCCAGCCAGAAGGCCGACGACGCCCAGAGGGAACTGCTCGAGAGGCAGCTCGAAATTTTGAATAACAAGCGTGCATCGACAAAGCGCAGATCAATTTTTTAGATATCGTGCTTTTCTTCCCTCCAATAACTTGCCCCGTTTCTAGTACGTGAAAGCAGGCCATAGTCGATGAGGCCCCTTCTCAGGATAAAGTAATCGTTGAACGTATGCCATTCCTGAATGATATTGTTTACTTCTTTTTCAGTATATGTTTTTTTGTATTCGAATTTTTCGGCAAGGTAACCCAGGACTGCTTCCTTCATATCTTTTTTCGAAGGCCAGATCCTGATCCTGCCCTTTTCATCTAAAAATCTTGAAATATCGTTTCTCATTTCAGCCAATACTCCTTACAGTCGTTTGTCCTTTGCATAAATCCATACTCTATGAGATAACGCCTGATCGTTGCATAATCATCAAAAATTTCTTTTATGATACCGTTGACTTCCTTTTCGCTGTACTTCCTGTCTTTCTCGAACTGTTCCGAAATCTTCCTCAATATGACTATCTTTCTTTTCTCTTTTGTGGAAAATGTTTTGAGCTTCAAAGGAGACAAGGATGAAAACATGGCTGACAGTATCTTTTTCTCCTCCGATTCCGTCGTGAAGTATCTGTCGTCCACCATTTTTGCTCCGTTATGAATATCCAGTATCCTGTCCTCATTAGGCTGCTTCCTGTCTTTCGCGTCATCCCCGAAAGCCAATTCATATATCGACAAAAACAGCTTTGCCTGTTTGGCCTTTTCCCTGAAGATGAACCTCTGGTGGCGGATCGTCGATGGTGAGACGCCTGCACCTTTGGCTATTTCATTGTCGCTCATTCCTGAATGCATCATTTTAATCAGATCCTTTTGGTTATCTGTCAGACCTGTATACTTTTTATTATAGGAGACAAGTACATCCAGCATGTCTGCATGTTCTTTTCTGATATGCATGCTTATTGCTTTTGCAGCATCAAAAAACCTTCCGTCTATCGAGAATATTTCACCATTCTCAAATCCTTTCCCGCAGATATGGCAAATATATCTTTCTGAGCCGGGAGCGTATGAATAACCGTTTTTAATATCATCAACAGACATTTCAAGCATGTTTTCGATCATAACAAATCATCTCCATGTTCATACTATTATAAACTAATTATATGTGCGTTTATAGTCTCTGTCAACTATTACGATATACGTGTATGTTTTTAATATAGAGATGAAGGCTAACATCATAGGTGTGAAAAAAGATGCGGCAAACAAGAGGAGTACTCATATATGGATTTACTCCCTATTAACCAGCTGCGCTGCGCCTTAATAATCTTCCTTATGTTCATAGTTCACTACTTCTCCGTCTCTCAAGTTTTTAAAACGTAATGTTACAACATCCAATCCATAAGGAGGATTGTGTGCTCCAACAAAAGTCGATATTTGTATTTTCATTTCATACTCATAGGGGCCTACTGCCCTAACATCTGTTATATAATTTAAGTCGGAGCCTCTTAGTTCATGATAAAAATTTTTAACTGCTTCAGTAATCTGGGGTGAAAAGTTAAGCATAATAAGTCTTTCTAAAAGGGATAGCTTATTTTGACAAGATTGAGCTTTCCATTCAACCTGTGGTATTGAACTTGATATGAAATTATCGGAAAGGTTATAACTATTGTGATTGCCGAAAACAAAGCTATATAGAAGTGAGAATATAATCAATAATAATATAAAACCGATTAAAAAGTGGTTTTTCTTCAAAAGCATCACCTCCAACTGTTGGTGCCTACTTTTATGTTATCCCGTAGTGTTTTGTCTATAAGTGGAACATTCTGCAATCTTGAAAGGTACAACACGTTAGTAATTATAATCGCGTGCTGTGTAATGACATTGAAAGTAGTGAGATACTACCAAAACTATACCCTGACATTATAAAGAAATGGCCACCTCAATGATTTGTAGAATTTGATCCGAGTAAAAAATACTGATAAGTAAGTTATTATCGGCCTGTAAACCCTGATTATAAAGGCTTACAGGCCTTTTTTATTTCACAAAAAGTGCAGATGCAGTAAAATTGCAGTAAAGGAGTATTTTTAGGCATAAAAATAGGCGGGCATCAATTTCTTGAAACCCGCCTATTCCACTGGTCGGAGTGACGTGACTTGAACACGCGACCTCTTGCACCCCAAGCAAGCACTCTAGCCAAACTGAGCTACACCCCGTAACGCAGTTTGAATTATAGCACAGATGGAGCGCCATTGTAAAGCTTATTATTTAAATTAAGGCCTTTTTCCGGTGACCAGCATATAGATGACGTATGCTATGAAGGCCAGGATAGCAATCGGAAGTACAAACCTCAGTGCAAATCCCAAGAGCTTCAGTGCAACAAATACCAGAACTACGATGATGCCGATTGTAATGACAGTTTTAACTACATTATTCACAAAAATCACTCCTTATTATCATTTTACATTCGATCCGGCCCGAATATTCCGTTTCATCGGAATGATCGTGCTTTATGATAATAAATACGTAATTCGCTTAATAATGTCTCACAAAATCTTCCGAGAAATTCTATAAACGGCATCAATTGTTCTCGTAATATCGTCTGCGGTATTGAAACAACCTACGCTGAACCTTACTATCCCCCTGTTCAAAGTCCCCAGTTTCCTGTGGGCGGACGGAGAACAGTGAAGCCCGGCCCTCGTACAGATGCCATAGTCCTTATCCAGCATATAGCTCAGTTCCGCCGAATCCAGGTCCTTCAGATTTATTGCAACTATACCCGAGTTTCTTAAAATATTATTCAAGCTGTACAGCGTAAGCCCCGGTATATCTGAAAATCCCTCAGACAGCATATTAACAAGCGTATGCTTGTGTACCCGGATGCGTTCAAGCCCAATAGCTTCGATATATCCTACCGCGGCGCCGAGTCCGACAATTCCCGGAGTATTCAGTGTGCCGCTCTCGAGAAGATCCGGCATAAATTCCGGCTGATACGGATATTCCGAGTTACTGCCTGTTCCGCCCTCCATCAGGCTTCGTAGTTGCAAGCCTTCCCTGACATACAGCCCGCCGGTACCCTGCGGCCCCATAAGGCCTTTATGCCCTGGAAATGCCAGCATATCGATATTTTGAGCCATTACGTCGACAGGTATCGAACCGGCGCCCTGGGATGCGTCCAAAAGAAATGTTATACCCGCTTCACGCGCAATCCCGCCGATTTCTGAGACAGGCATTATGATCCCGTTTACATTCGATGACAGTGTACATACGATAAGTTTGGTATTGCTTCTTATCTCTTTCTTTATGTCATCTGGATCTATTTCTCCAAATCCATTTCCGGCAACCGTTGTGACGGATATCCCGATATCCCGTTCCAGCGTTTTAAGGGGCCTTGTCACGGCATTGTGTTCCATCGCGGATGTTATGACATGGCATTCCGGTTCAATGACCCCTTTGATTGCTATATTCAACGCTTCTGTAGCATTCTTGGTCAATGCCAGGTTCATCGGGTCAGGTATATTAAACAGCCTGCAAACCGTTTCGCGCACCTGCGTAACAGCAAGGCCGGCCTTCACCGAAAGCGCATGGCCTCCCCTTCCGGGATTCGCGCAGTATTCGTTCATACACCTGTCGATCTCCTGTATCACACAGGCAGGCTTGGGAAAAGAGGTAGCCGCATTATCCAGGTAAATCATCGTATGCTCCGTAAGTCTGCTGCAACTGAAATTCCGCAGCATTAGTCTCTGATAACATACTATGTAAACCTGTGTTACCTGGTTAAACTTTTTATGTTATTGCTTCTCGAGTTGCTTTCCAGCCAGCTTAATCACGATCAACGCAAGAATCCCTCCGATGACAGCTGTCAGAAGCTGTAACCAGCTGAACATTCCGTTTAGTTTTTCTGCTATCTGCGGTTTCATTTCAACAAGATTAGTAAATACCGTTATCGAAGCATATAGAAAAGCAAATTTACAAACCGCACCTGCCGCAACGCCCGCTATCCTGTTTTTCTTGTGCAAGAGGTAGAAAGCCAATACTATTATAAAGTTCCCCAGTATTATGAAGGGTGAAAATGCAATTATCAGCGGCGCTATCGCAGCCTTGTTCGTGAATGCCGATACAAGCGGAGCTAAAATTGCGACTGACGTACCGCTCCAAAATCCCGCCGTATATGTGGCGATTATAAGCACTGCATTGACGATTGGGCCTACGATGAACTGATTGTATGGGATATACCTCCCGAAAATCTGGAATGCAATCGCAATTGCCAGTAGTAGTGCCGTTCGCGTTAAAAACTGTGTTTTGTTCTTCATTTCGATCCCCCATTTGCATAATTATATTTTTCTATATTTACCCTTATTATAGCTTATTATAAAGCAAAAAGATGCCTTTTGGGGGCATCTTTTAAGATTCATGGAACATAGCTGAAGCTAATCAAAGCATACCTGTCAATTCCACTCCAGTACAGGCTCCAGCTGCTTTCCTTTCAAGGCTGCCTGTATTGCCGGTATCAGCAATTCAAACTTCGACATAAGAGAATTGTTCTTTTTCAGCGGATCATCCTGACCGAACGGAACAAAAAATATATTCTTTGTATTGGCAAGAAGGCCTATATTTTTTGCATTTGCTCCAAGTCCGTCATTTGTGGCCAGGGCTATAAGCAGAGGCCGTCCGTTCCTTAAATGCGCCTTGCATGCCATTGTCACAGGCGTATCCGTAATGCCGTTTGCCAGCTTTCCGAGAGTATTTCCCGTACAGGGGGCAACGACCATAATGTCAAGCAGGGCTTTCGGGCCTATCGGTTCGGCGTCTATTATGGTTTTGATCAATTTTTTTCCGCATATTGTCTCTATCTTGGATTTCCATTCATCAGCCTTGCCGAATTTTGTATCAAAACTGTCGACAGCATAGGAAATCACCGGCAGGATATCCGCACCCTCAGCAGCGATCTTCTCAAGTTCCGGTATTACTTTTGCAAATGTGCAAAATGAGCCGGTGAATGCAAATCCTATTTTTACATCCTGAAGCTGCATGTTTTACACCCCCAACTCCTCGATAATATTGTATATCGTCTGTTTTATGTAACTGGCAGCCGTTACCGGGGCAACCTTTCCCGGAAGAGATAAAGCCCAGATCACTTTTATGCCGAGCTCTTTTGCCCTTTCAAAATCAACTCCCCCGGGCTTTGAAGCAAGATCGATGATAAGGCAGTCTTTGCCGAGCATTTCAAGCAGTTCGGAATCCAGTACCCTATATGGAATGGTGTTATATATAACAGCCATATCGCCAATCACATTTTTAAGCTCATTTATGTATACGGGCTTATATCCGTACGCCTTTATCCAGGCGATATCGGAGTATTTTCTCGCCTCTGCGTATACTTCCGCCCCAATACCCGCCAGCATTTTCGAAAGTGTCTTCCCTACTCTGCCGTAACCGAGGACCAATATCCTGCTTCCGTTCAGTGTGATCGGCAATTCCTCCATTGCGATCTGAATAGCCCCTTCCGCAGTCGGAATTGCATTGAGTACAGCCATCTCCTCACGTTCGAGTATATCGATGGAATATACGTTATATGCCTTTGCCAGCTGTGCAGCCTTTTCACTTATTCTGCCTGCTATAAAGAGTTGATTCTTCTTCATTATCCTGAAAACTTCGTTCATATGTATTTTTTCACTATGGAAAGGTGCATTCAAGGTTTCGTTATCATTTGAACAAGGCAGCGGCCCTATGACTATCTCAGAATCGTCGATTGCTTCCTGCAGATCTTTATTTTCCGCAATCGTGGATTCAAAACCGGCGTTTTTGAAACCAAAGATATTTACCTGGTTGCCATCCGCATGGATCGCCTCTGCAAGCTTGACATTTCTCAGGTCTCCACCGATCACCGTGTATTTTCGCAGGCTCATACGATTATCCCTCCAGTACTTTCCGGCAAATAAGCAGGATCGGCTAAAACATTAGTTCCGATTCTTTTCCGGGGAATGGAGCGGACTGGTCGCAAGCTTCGCTTGCTGCTCGCCCATGCAGCCTGTTTAGTGCAGTTCTCCGGAAAAGTTTATCGGAAGTTATATTTTAACGATTCCAAAAGCACTACTTCATTTTATGTTTATCTGCTTTAACAAGTGCTTGTATCAGCGAAACTATGACAGCGTCAAAAGTATAAGTGATAATCAGCCCGGTTGTTTAACATTTCCGACTATCGATATCCCCTTTTTATCCATTACGAAAACATCTTTGATGATATCATTCACGCCTTCCATTGAGATCGCCCCGATCTTTTTCAATATTTCGTCGGGAGTATTTATACAGTCCAGCAGCAGTTCCGACTTCCCAATGCTGTTCATCCTGCTGCTGGTGCTCTCCAATCCAAGGATATAATTACCTTTAAGCTGTTCTTTGGACTTTTGGAGCTCCTGTTCGGTAAAACCCTTTTTCAGAAGCAGTCTGATCTCTTCATAGATCAGTTCTGTAACATTCCCGAGGTTTTCAGGCTTCATACCGGCATAAATGGTGAACAGGCCTGCATCATTGTAAGTGGTCGGGTAGGAATATATCGAATAAACAAGGCCCTTCTTTTCGCGTATTTTCTGGAACAGCCGGGAACTCATACCTCCGCCGAAGATATTGTTTATGGCTAGCAGAGGGTATATTTTATCGTCTCCGTTTTTTACGCCTTCGAAGCCTATGCAGATATGTACCTGTTCGGTATCTTTTTCGTGTACGCAGGTTTCGGACCTGAATTCAACAGTCGTCTTGCCGTTTTTCGGTCCGGCCTTTGATTTCCATTTCCCGAAATATCTCTCCAAAATTTCTTTCAGGCTGTCCTCATTATAATTTCCGGCTACCGAAATGACTATGTTTTCAGGGATATAATGCTCATCCACATAGCCTGTCAATACATCGCGGTTTACCCCCCCAGCGATCTCGCGGTTCCGAGTATGGGATACCCGATAGGATTCCCTCCCCATACTGTTTCGGTCAGTATGTCATGTACGAGCTCCTCCGGAGAATCCTCATACATTCCTATTTCTTCAAGAATGACCTTTTTCTCGAGCGCTATATCCTTTGGCGAGAAAACCGAGTGGAGCAGCATGTCGCTCAATACGTCGACAGCGATTTCGATATGCTCGTCCAGTGTTTTGGCGTAAAAGCAGGTGCATTCCTTTCCGGTAAACGCATTCAATTGACCGCCAATATTGTCAATACTTGCAGCGATTTCCGCAGCGCTTCTTTTTTCCGTACCTTTAAACAGCATATGTTCTATAAAATGTGAAACGCCGTTATTGCGCGGATTCTCGTTTTGTGAGCCCGTCCTGACCCATATGCCTATCGATACTGACCGGACATAAGGTATATTTTCACAGACGACTCTGATTCCGTTCCGGAGCTTGTATTTGTTCAGCATAAAACCTCCTGTTGATCGACATCCGGATAAACCGTATAAAAAAGGACGGTTCCGGCAGATGTTGACCCGTCCGCAGCCGTCCTTTAATATTTTCTTACTGTACTTCGGGATTGTTCTCGGGCAGTGCATCCTTCCTCGAAAGATTGATGCGACCCTGTTTGTCGACTTCGATTACCTTGACGAGCATTTCATCGCCGACCTTGCATACGTCTTCCACCTTTTCGACTCTCTTCTTGTCGAGCTTGGAAATATGCACGAGGCCTTCCTTGCCGGGCGCGAATTCAACGAATGCGCCGAAGGTCATCAGTCTTGTTACCTTGCCCATGAATACCTGTCCGGGCTGTACGTCCTTTGCAATGGCCTCTATGATAGCGAGCGCCCTTTTGCCCGCCGCTTCATCCGCGGTAGCCACGAACACCCTTCCGTCATCTTCTATATCGATCTTGACGCCTGTCTCGTCGATGATCTTATTGATAACTTTGCCGCCGGGTCCGATGACATCCCTTATCTTGTCGGGATCGATATTCATCGTGAACATCTTCGGCGCGTAAGGTGAAAGCGACGTTCTCGATGCAGGGATTACCGGCAGTATGATTTCGTCAAGTATCTGGAAACGGCCCTTTCTTGTAAGTGCGAAAGCCTGCTTGATGATCTCGTATGTGAGGCCTGTCACTTTTATATCCATTTGTATGGCAGTGATGCCCTTCTTCGTACCTGCTACCTTGAAGTCCATATCGCCGAAGAAGTCTTCGATGCCCTGTATGTCCATGAATGTGATGAACCTGTCCGGATTCTCGTCGTCGATTACCAGACCGGAGGAAATGCCTGCTACAGGCGCCTTGATAGGCACGCCGGCATCCATCAGCGCAAGTGTGCTTCCACAGACGCTGCCCTGGGACGTCGAACCGTTTGACATCAGTACTTCGGAAACCAGCCTGATGGCGTAAGGAAATTCATCTTCATTCGGTATGACCGGTTCAAGTGCTCTCTCCGCAAGCGCACCGTGGCCTATCTCTCTTCTGCCGGGGCCTCTTGAAGTCTTGGCTTCACCAACGCTGTAGCCCGGGAAATTGTAATGATGCATATATCTCTTGGTTTCTTCGAGATCGACACCATCGAGCTTCTGTATCTCGCCGATACCGCCGAGAGTCAGAGTAGTGAGCACCTGTGTCTGGCCTCTCTGGAAGAGTCCCGAACCATGTGTCCTCGGAAGTATCGAAACATCGGCCGACATAGGCCTGATCTCGTCGAGTCTCCTTCCGTCGACTCTCTTGCCTTCGTCAAGTATATATTTTCTTACTACCTTCTTTTCGAGCTTGTATATAGCTTCCGCTATAACTGCAGTCTTTTCCGGGAAGGTTTCTGCAAGCGCCTGCTGTACCTCTTCCGTCAGCGCAGCAACATTTGTGTCTCTGACAGTCTTGTCGTCCGTCAGCACTGCCTGACGCATCTTCTCATATGCGATTTCCTTAACCGCGTCGAATATCTCCTTCGGCACTTCGGCGGAAGCATATTCGAATTTCGGCTTGCCGACTTCCGCAGCTATACCCTTGATAAACGCGGCTATCTTCTTGATCTCCTGATGTCCCTTTATGACCGCGTCGAGCATTGCTTCGTCCGGTACTTCCTTTGCGCCGGCTTCAATCATGGTGATCTTTTCTTCAGTTCCGGCCAGTGTAACGTACATATCGCTCTTTTCTCTCTGAGCGGTATTAGGGTTTATTATGACTTCTCCGTCGATAAGTCCGAGTACGACTCCGCCGATTGGACCGTTGAACGGTATGTCTGAAATGCTCAATGCAACGGATGCGCCTATCATTGCCGCTATCTCGGGTGAATTGTCCTGATCTACCGACATAACCGTATTGACAACTGTTACATCATTTCTCAGATCCTTCGGAAAAAGCGGACGTATCGGCCTGTCTATTACTCTCGACGTCAGAATTGCCTTTTCAGAGGGTTTTCCTTCCCTTTTTATGAAGCCTCCGGGTATTTTGCCTACGGCATAGAGCCTTTCTTCATAGTCAACGCTGAGCGGGAAAAAGTCTATCCCTTCCCTTGGCGCGGTCGAAGCGGTGGCTGTGGACAGGATCACCGTATCCCCATATCTTACGAGCGCAGCTCCGTTAGCCAGCTGAGCCAATTTGCCGGTCTCTATCGTAAGAGTCCTACCGGCCAGTTCCATTGTGAATTTTTTTTGCATAAAATGCCTCCTTTTTTACTGCAATGCGCAAAGGGAGGCAGATTACAGAAAACGGACACCAGAAACCGTATGCGGGTGATCCGAAAATAAGTTTCTTGCGGGTTCTGGTCTCTGTTCTCTGTTTGCCGCGACTTCTTTACGCTGCAGTATATATGTTTTTTTCTTTTAATAGTATTGCACCGTTATGTAAAAATAATGAGCGGGATATCCCGCCCATCATTATTTCCTCAAATTGAGTTTTTCAACGATTGCACGATACCTTTCGATATCCTTTTCCTGCAGATAGTTCAACATGCCTCTTCTCTGACCAACCATCTTGAGAAGTCCCCTTCTGGAATGATGGTCTTTTTTGTGATCCTTGAGGTGATCATTGAGGTGATTGATCCTCTCTGTGAGGATAGCTACCTGTACTTCAGGCGATCCTGTATCACCGTCGTGCAGTTTGTACTTCTCGATGATTTCCGTTTTTTGTTCCTTTAACATCGTATTGCCTCCTTTAATTTATAACGCCATGAGCCAGGTAATTGGTCGGAGCGTCCAGTAACCGGGCAGATGGTTAAATGTTGCACTGAAATATTTTAACATATCATTTCCATAATGTAAATGATTTATTTGCAGACTTTTAATATGCCTGGTTTATGGCTGGTTTATGAATATGCAAACGTTATCGCAGCGGTTTCCGACTCATAATAATTTATTTGAACAAATTTATGTTAACAAGAATATTATATACAAAAAGTGTTTACAAGGAGGGAGCCTGATGAAACCCAACGAGATAATGCCGGCCGCACTTGAAAACATCCCCGGATCTAAAGTCGCAGCCGCTGAAACTATCGATATGTGCAAAATGCAGTTCTATAACCCCATGCCGATCGTCGGAGCCAAGCTGACTTTTGCCTATGTTCCCTTTCAGTGTCTTTGCTGTCTCTATCCGCCAGAAGTCGGCCTGAGGCAGGGCACTATTTTCCCGGAACTCGACAGGCCTTACGGTGCTGATCCGGTTTATACGGTTGACGGATGAACACGCGTATACCAATTCCATGCAGGTATGAATAAGGGAGGTGTTTATATGAACGAAGCACGGGATAGGATGCTCAAAGAGGTAATGGCTTTGGATTTTATGATTATAGAGCTGAATCTCTATCTTGATACGCACCCGTATGATCAGAGAGCGGTCATGGTCTTCACCGATACCGCCCGGAGAGCTAAGATGGCCAGAGAAAACTTTGAACGCATGTACGGTCCTCTGACGGTAAGCGCCAGCAATTCCTTCCCCTGGCCCTGGATCGAGAACCCCTGGCCGTGGGATGTACAATAAGATATGCTTTCTATTTTTTCGTTAATATTTCTGAATGAAGGAGGTCGTGTAAATGTGGGTCTATGATAAAAAGCTGGAATATCCCGTTAAAATAAAAAATAGCAACCCAAGGCTTGCAAAATATGTTATAACACAATACGGCGGACCCGACGGCGAGCTTGCCGCATCGCTCAGATACCTGAGCCAGCGGTTCAGCATGCCCTTAGAAGTAGCCAAGGCTACGCTCAACGATATCGGTACGGAAGAAATGGCTCATCTCGAGATCGTCGGCGCCATTGTGCATCAGCTTACGAAAGGCGTTCCGCCTAAAGTACTTGAGAAGGAAGGTCTAGGAGGCTATTTTGCCGACCATGACCGTGCAGTGTATCCCGTAAATGCATCAGGCTCGCCTTTTACCGCAGCCTATATAGCATCGAAGGGCGATCCCGTGGCCGACCTGGTCGAAGACCTTGCCGCTGAACAAAAAGCGCGTGCTACGTATGAAAACCTTATAAACATGATGGACGATCCTGACGTGATAGATCCGCTTCGCTTCCTGAGAGAGCGTGAAGTAGTACATTTTCAGCGTTTCGGTGAAGTATTGCGTATCGTGCAGGAAAAACTCAATGAGAAGCCGTATTTCGTCAAGAAGCCCGAATTAATGAATGTGAGCCCGGCAGCTGCAAATATAAGTCCAGCGACTAATGTAAGCCCGGTATCCAATGTAAGCCCGGCAGCTGTAAGCCCGATCTCGAACGTAAGCCCGATCTCAAACGTAAGTCCCGCGACTAACGTAAGCCCTGTCTCAAACGTCGGCCCGGCAGCTGTAAGTCCGATCTCGAACGTAAGCCCGGTTTCGAATGTAAGTCCCGCGACTATGAAAAAACCATCTTTCGTGAGTCCGGAAGCGACGGGTAAAAAATAATTTTCCGTTTGTCAGGTGGGGTAACGTCTCCACCTGACTGACCGTCATACCCTGCCAAAACGTATATATCGCAAATTGTATTTCAACAAGATTTCCTTCCAGCTGCTGTAAAACTTGATACTGAACAAATGTTCGTATATAATACAACTAAAAAAGTATACAAATAATAAACGGCGGAAAGGGTTCGGTATGGACGGTATTCAGATTACAAAAGTCCAAGCCCGCAGATTCATGCTGAAATATCACGGGCTTTACGGCAAAAGGCTTCCCAGGGGCAAAAAAGGCATCCTCGAATACGTGCGAAGAGTCGGATGCATACAGTACGATCCTCTCAATATCGTGGGCCATAACCAGGAACTGGTGCTCCAGTCCAGGATAGACGGCTTCAAACCTGCCATGCTTCAGGAACTCCTATATAATGACCGATTGCTGCTGGACGGCTGGGACAAGGTCATGTCGATCTATCTCACCTCAGACTGGCCGTACTTCAGCCGTTACAGGGCATCACAGCTCGAATGGCTCGGCAGTCCCGACAAGCCCGTTGTCCCCTACCTTCCGCTTATCAGAAACGAGCTTCGGCAGCGTGGCCCTCTTTCCTCCATCGACCTGGAATATGATCAGGCGGTACGGTGGCCGTGGGGACCTACGCGCGTTTCCAGAGCGGCATTGGAAAGCATGTGGTTCTGGGGTGAACTCATTATACATCACAAGGTCAATACGAGGAAATATTATGATTTTGCTTCCGGGTACCTGGCGGGAGATTTGCTGAGCACACCCGACCCGAATGAAACCTTTGAACAGTACAGAGACTGGCGCATATGCCGGAGGATAGGCGGTACGGGATTTTTATGGGACAGGCCCGGCGATGCCTGGCTGGAGATACCCGAAACAAAGACGCCCGAGCGCAGGGAAAGCATTCAAAGGCTTACGGCCGCCGACAAGCTTTCGGAGATAAACGTGGAAGGAATAAAGGCGCCGCTTTATATGAGGACCTGCGATATGCCGGTATTGGAAGAGATTCTGAGCGAACAGTCCGGTGCTCAGGCCTCTTCTGCGAAGCTTTCGGCATCTTCCGCGAAGCTTTCGGCATCTTCCGCGAAAGACGACGCGGCTTCTGATACAGGCAGCTTCCGCAGTGCTTCGCGTACACCATCCCCGCGCGCCCATATCCTCGCCCCGCTCGACAACCTGCTGTGGGATCGCAGGCTTGTAAAGGAGATATTTGATTTCGACTACCGGTGGGAGGTCTACAAACCACAGTCTGAACGCAATTACGGCTATTATGTCCTGCCGGTCCTGTACGGCGACCGGTTTATCGCCAGGTTTGAACCCGGGTTTGATAAAAAGTCCAAGGCGCTGATGATAAAAAATTGGTGGTGGGAAGCCGGCGTCAAGCCTACCAAACCGATGCAGCGCGGACTTGCAAAGTGTTTCAGGCTTTTTGCGGAATATCTCGGGACGGACAATATCGGGATGCCCCGGGACGGCTCAGGTAATACTGATGACAGTATAACCTGCTGGCTCGATGGAATATGACTGGTTATGTGCATATTCCCGGGTTTAAGATGTATAGCCGGGTTTAAAACGTATAGCTGGGTTTAATGTGTATAGCCGTGTCTAAGCCATATAGCCGGTTTCCCGTAATCATCACCCGAAAGTATATGATTAAGGAGTTATCGCCCTGCCGTATTCATCGCCGAACCCGCTCTGGACCGACTCCTTGCCAAAGTATTTCATAAGCTGCTTTAAATCGGGGTCCTTAACTTTATTATAATATAGACTGTACTGATCCTCCTTCTCCTCGCTGGTCTTGAAACGTTTTTGCAGCACAAGCAGTCCATTGTACATCAGCGCGAGGTCGTCCTCCCTGCCCTTAAGCAGCTTTGCCGCTTCATCAGGCTTTTCGGTGTTGATCAGATTGAAAAATTCACTATAGTCTGACGTATCCATTTCCAGGTATTTTTTGATCAGCGGTTTGTAATCCGCGTAGAATGACCCATTATACCTGTAATTTTCGGTAAGCTGGGGCAAAAGCTCCAGCCTGTTCTGCAGT
The DNA here is from genome assembly GCA_023411715.1 of Bacillota bacterium. Classification (GTDB taxonomy): domain Bacteria; phylum Bacillota; class Clostridia; order Acetivibrionales; family DTU013; genus JAEYOM01. The sequence goes on from JAEYOM010000004.1 coordinate 25,183, forward strand.
ATATAGAGTATAATCAGGTCTCCCGCGCCTCCGCCCGTCCTTTCGTAAAACCGCTCATAATATTCGGTGGCTTTTTCGAATTTGCCCATATAACCGTAGTTGCGGCCTATCTGAGGCAGATCATAAGGATTGCTGCTCTTCATAAGCAGTTCAAGGCCTTTCTGCAATTCGCCCGAATCGATATAAAGCGATCCGAGCACCGAAAGCAGCTCTTCGTTATCGGGTATTTCACTGATCAACCTCTCAAAATAGCCTTTTGCTTTTTCGGCGTCCTTGTACTTTAACGAAGACGTTTTACTGTCATATTCCCAGCCATTGTAATAAAGCTTGGCCAATACCTTCAAAGCGTGCAGACTCCCGACTCCTTCGGCCAGATCTCTTTCATACAGGCTGATCGCCTTGTCGTATTTTTTATCCAGCAATGCAAGATCAGCCTCGTTGAATTCGTCGCCGGCGACAGGCAGTATTTCCCTATGCCTGCTGGGGTATATGCCGTCGCTGCCGTACATGGTGTTGCCGTTATGGTCGTAGAAGGTTACATAATAGGCGTAATCGCCCGTATGATAAAACGGCTCGAAGAGATAATACGGGTCGATACCGTCTGTACCGAAGGAAGCGCCCGTATTCATGCCCCTTTTACGCTCACTGGCAGTATCAAGTATATATTCTCCGGTTTTTATACTTTCCGAATAAAACATATTGTTGGCCATTATCCGCATGTCTTCAATATCACGCAGTTCTCCCGCGTAAATCGTATAATGATCCGCGTCTTCCGGCATGTTTACGCTGAAACGGAATTTTCCGCCCCCGATATCCTGCACGCTGACCATCCCGACCGTATCAAGAAATGCTATATCCTTTTTGATTGCAGTATTTCCTGTGAACTTCAAATTGTTGTCCCCTCCCATGTCGAGAGCCTTTCCCTGGACACGCTGCCAGTCGGCGCCTATAGCGATCACATAAATACCGTCGGGGATGTTCGTAAACCTGAATTTACCTTCCCTGTCCGTTACTGCAGTGCAGCGCACTCCGTCGCCTTGGCCGAACGTACTGCTCCAACCATTTCTTGTGGCTTCGTCTTTAAGGAAAATCGTTATATAAGGCGCCGGGCTGCCCTCTATACTGACGCAGCCGCTCAAAACATTATTGTTTTTTTCAGCCGTTTCAACACTTCTCAGGTATTTAAAGCCCGACAGTTCGCTATTTATCTGCAGCAAGGGCTTTACAAGCGTTTCGCTGGGCTTTTGCGAAGTAAAAAACAAATTGGGTATTGCCGCCATCTCTTTATCGAAGCTATCCTTATCTTCCTTCATGTAGCAATAATATGCGTATAACGCGTGCCTGACCGTGGAATAACGGTCCTGCACGTTGAGATGTTCCTGCAGCACAGCCGCTCCCCTGTCCATCTCTCCGAGCCCCATATACATCGCCGCGAGGTGAAGTTTCCTTAGCGATTCAAGCTTGCCGTCCCTTATATAGTCAAGCTGTTCAAGCAGCTTGATGGCTTTTTCCCCGTAACCCGAAAAATAATTGGCCAGGGCGACATATATCGTGTATTCCGCCAGCGCATCACTTTTCATGGCATGTCCGGCGATATCCCTGTATTGCGCATTGATCCTGTCTGCGCTTTCGGCCCCGATGTAGGAGCAGTTGAACGCAGTGAAACTTTCGGTGAAAAATAGTTTACTGAAATAGCCGAAGTTTTTATTTTCTACAAGAAGCTCGAGTTTCCTTTGCGCAGCCGAAACAGCGGCATTTGAAGCCGGAGCGCCCTCTGCGGCCCTGTCGTAATAAACGTCTGCCGCCGCGCCGTTTCCGGCCAACTCGCTGATCCTTCCCAGTAAGTAAAACATACGTCCCTGAAAAAGCAATAGAGCCGCGATCAAAACGAGCGCAGGCAGAATGATCAAAAGCAGGTGCTTAACCTTAATTCTTATATATCCCATCAGTCTGCCCTCCCTGATTACTATCCACTACCGCTATGCTGCTATTTCTGATATCCTCGGCCGAAACGCGCGTAATGCCGATACAGGCATAGACTATGCCCGATACGGTGATCAGCAGCGCAACTACCAGGGGTTTAACAGGGATCCGCAGTTCCATGTTCATGAAGAACTGAAACCTTTCCCTCCATGCCTTCGCCCCGGACGCTCTCCGGTCCGATGTGGCGGGGTTGCTGCGTAATACGGCCCTGCTACGTGATGTGGCCCTGCCGTTTCCATCGGCGCTTCCATAATCGGCTGCGCCCCCGTAAAGTGCGGCCCTGTCGCGTATTGCCATCCTGTTGTGTGATGCGACCCTGCCGTTTATGTCGGCGTTCTCGTGCGAAGCGGCCTTTCTATGCTCGGCGACCCGTTCGAGCACGCTGTTCCTGCTTTTATCCGAAAACACGATGTTTTTCAGTTCCGAATCAAGCTTATCCCTGAAATTCATATCACCCATTGCAAAAATCCTCCCGCAGGATATCCCTGAGCCTGTCGCGTCCTCTTTTAAGCCTGCTTTTTACAGAGCCCTCCGGTATTCCGAGGGCTTCCGATATCTCCCTGACCGAGAGATCGTTATAATAATGCAGCAGCAATACCTCCCTGCTGCCCTGAGCCAGCTTCATCAGCGCTTCGGTCAAGCTGAGGCGGTCATGCAGCGAACCGATGACGGCCTCTGCGTTGTCGGCAGCAAGCCCAGGCTCAAATACCGGTGTCGGTATGTTATGCCTGTACCATGCTTTTCTGCGGCTTTGCCTGCATTCGTTGACGAGAATCCTGCAAAGATAGGTTTTTATTCCGGCCTCGCCGCGGTAACCGGCATATCCGGCGTAAAACTTGAAAAATGTTTCCTGTACGGCGTCCTCTGCAAGCTTCAAATCCTTCAGCATCAATGCGGCGACACGTAAAAGCATGTTGGAATAGGCGTCCATCAAGGCTGCCAAATCATTCTCCGTCAAAGTATATTCAATTCCCGGTCGATCTGTTTTTTCGGGTAGTTCCATCATGACCTCCGCATATATATAGATGCGGTATATCTGGAAATGGTTGCATTAAGACAGGATTTTTTTAAATGATTGAATGCGCTGCTGATTCCGAGCAGCAAAATCCCTATTCAGCTGCTCGCGCTGCCATTGATTTCTTGCAGCAAAATCATTGTTCAGCTGCTTTCGCTGCTATTGATTCCGCTGCCAAAAACTCAGCTGCTCGCGCTGCCGTAGCGCCTCATGCCTCTCCTCCAGAAGAATACGCACAGGAAGCCGAACACTGCGCCTACCCCCAGAGACAGAAGCCAGTAGCGACCGTCCAGCACATCCGCCAGGAATTGCGCGGGAATCGTCGCCATAAGCCCGTACGGCAGCAAAACATAAAAAATAAGCTTCCAGGCGCCTTTGAAAACGATGCCCGGTATCCTGAACGAAAAGTTCACGAGCTCACCTTCTATTTCGCAGAAAGCGTCTATCCTCACGAAACGGAACGCCAGCGTACGTATTATTACCATCAGATCGTACATCAAAAAGTACATGACCAGCAGCAAAAAAACATACCCGGCTACAGCCCCGGCGGTTACGGTTATCCCGAGCATCCCGACTCCATACGCGACCATCATGATGCCCGGCACAATGAGTACGAGCGAGCCCGGGTCGATATTTTCAAAAGATACGTAAAAGAGCGTACCCACAGGTCTCACTATATATTGGTCAAGCGTTCCGGTCCTGATTTTCTCCGGTATCGTCAGCACGCCGAAAAAGTAGGTCGCCATGTACGAAGCGTCAAGGATGGTGAATGTCCCGATAAATACTATCATCTGATATACATTCCAGCCGTTGAGCGTGCCGACATTGAGGAATATGGCCGAGAACATCGCGATCTGGAGCACGAACAGGCTCTGATCCGTAATGAAGGCCATCCAGAAATTGAAGCTGTACATCATGCTTTTATTGAGCCTGACCTTCATAAATACGTAGAGAAGCCTGGCATACTTCTTCATACGGCCCATATATCTCGCGGCATTTTCCGCAAATCTTCCGCTGAAACGCGCATCTGCTTTATTGTTCATATTCCCACACCCTCAAACCTTCTGACGGATTTTTTATAATACAGAACTGAAATCACGATCATGACCGCATTCCAGAAAAGCATCAGCGCCGCAGCAGCGAGCGGATTTCCTTCACTCTGCCCGATCAGCAGGGACGCTGGATAATATACCGTATAATAGAACGGCAGCAGGCTGAAGGCCTTCGTCACTGCGGTCGGGAATATGCTCAGCGGAACGAGCGCGCCTGAAATGAATTCAATAAGGTTGCCTTTCAGAATGTTCAGGCCATCTATGTTTACAAACCTGAAACAGAGGATCGACAGGAAATAATTGAACATTATCATGAAATTCATGCCCAGCAGGAATATCAGCGCCGCCAGGCACCAGTCCACAACGCCGGGCGATATCCTGAACTGCCCGGAAAAAATCAACGCCCACGCGGCCGTAGCAATAAAGTTGACACCGAACACATAGACGGCCCTGGAGTAGCTGCAGGACAAGAAATACAGCACGGGCTTCATCGGCCTTACGATGTATTTTCCGAACTGTCCGCTCCTGATCTCACTGCAGAACTGCCCGTTCAGGTTGTTCGACTGGTCGAGCCGGCCGAGGAAGGATGCAATTATGTAATATGTAATCATTGCAGCGAAATCATAACCTCCCACCTGTTCTTTGCTGCTGAAGATCACGCGCCACATCAGCCAGGCCAGGAGTATCTTGCATATGGAGAACGCCGCGCCGGCGAACACATCATAATTGTAAGCCATCATTGATTTCCAGGTTATCCTGGCTATTTCCGCGTACTTTTTCATGATGCGGCACCGATCCCGTATATCTTTTCGATAACATCGCCGATATCCTCATCTTCAAGCTTCAGATCGTCTACATCGCAGTTGTTGAATATAGCGTTGAGCACAGGTTTGACCTGCTCCCGCCCGACTTTGAAGCACCACTTGTAAGGGGACCTCTCTATCCACTGGGCCTCAAAATCCGGTTCGAGCCCGGCTTCGTTTTCGAACGTCACGCTGACCGTCTTATACTCGTTAAACCTGTCGAGCAGGGCGTCAAAAGCTCCATCGAATATCTTCAGACCATGGTTCACAACCATGACCCTGCTGCATACGTGCCTTATATCCTCCATATAATGGCTTGTCAGAAGTACTGTTACCTTTTTTTCAATATTGATCTGCCGAAGCAGCTGTCTGATCTGTTTTTGTGCTATCGCATCGAGGCCTATCGTTGGCTCATCCAGAAAGAGTACTCCCGGATCATGCAGCAGCGACAATATGAGCTCCATCTTCATACGTTCGCCGAGCGAAAGCTGTCTCACCTGGGTTTTAAGCAGGTTTGCGACGCCAAACATTTCCGAGTACCGGGCAACATTCTTTCTGAACCTGTCTTCGGGCATTTCATAAATCTCCCTGTCGAGCAGGAACGAATCTATAGCCGGCAGATCCCACCAGAGCTGGCTTTTCTGCCCCATGACCACTGCGATGCTTTTTTTGAAGGCATCGGAAGGCCTGGACGGATCAAAGCCCGATACTGCAGCCTTTCCGGAAGTGGGTTGGATAATGCCCGAAAGCATTTTGACAAGAGTCGTCTTTCCTGCCCCGTTAGGCCCGATCAGCCCTATCATTTCGCCCTTCTCGGCGTCGAACGAAAATTCGGAGACCGCAGTCTTCTCTATCACCTGCTTGTGAAAAAGCGCCTTGAACGTACCCTTCAGGCCTTCTTCCTTCTCCGCGCTCCTGTATACCCTGGTAAGCTTCTCAGCTTTCAATGCCTGCATAACCGCACCTCCAAAAAAAATTATATGCTGCGCGCCATCCGATCGGCAAGTTAATTATCAGCTATAAAAAAAATCTCCAGCGCATTGAGCGTCTGGATTTTTGAACAATACTTCGCCGGGATTACTACATCGGCATATAATCTACTTTTAGCTGCGGTTAATGAAAGTACCCTGAAGTTATATTCCTAAATCATCAAGAATAGATGCGGCCTTTTCCTTTAGATCCAACTCTTTAATTAATTCCAACGCTTCTGTTTTATTCGCTCCAGCATATACTAAAAAGCAAAAGTCTCTTTCCTCATGCTTAACCGCAAACGAAAAGGCATCAAAAACTTCATAATCGTTTTCCTTATAAAAAGTAATTCCGGGAGCTTCAGGCAGTTCCACCTCATGAGTATTATTGACACCAAATGACGTTTTCCCCGTATCGTAAATATGAATAGACATATTGCGTGAATCATTACCGTAATCCAAATAAATTACGCCTGCTTTTTTTATGGAATAATCATACTTAAAGGGTATCCCTGTCTTGTAATTCATAAATTCCGGTTCGATTTCTGGCATACCGCTGCTAATGATTAATGGCATACCGCTGCTAGTATAGTACGAACCTACTGTATTTACCAAGGTTTTCAGGGAATTTTAAAGAAGGATAGTATTTTTCTATTTCCTCCATACTGCTTAATGGCCGGCTCCCCCATACTATGCTACGTTCGCCGTCCATATCGAATATACATGCCTCATCATAATCGAGAGCTTGTCTGGTTTTTTCCGTAAGCTCCTGAAGCTTCTTGCGATATTCGGGAGATGCCTTATCTTGAACTGCTGCTTCAAATATTTTACCGTCAAGCATATCAATAAATTCTGCCGTTACCCTGCTGAGCGTTTCGATCGCCTCTAAATTCAACGCATCTGCCGTATCTTGAACCGTATGAGTTATCGGAATTAAAGCTTCGCAGGAAAGGTCTATTGCCGCGATACCTTTATTTTGAAATATGATATGATCGCTTGCACCCTCATCTGAGAATGATATCTCGAATCCACCGGACGTAAGGTGTGAAGCGAAAGCGTCCGCCAGGCTTTTGGACGCCTCGTTAGTATTTAATGTATACTTTGTCGGATTATTTTTACTGCCTGCCATGTCGAAATTTATATTATAGAAATCTGTATATTTGCCTGTCAGCTCGGATATGGCTGCTTTACTGCCCTGCATCCCGCTCTCTTCGCCGTTGAACGCGTAAAAAACTATGTCTGTCGGCGGCTGACGGTTTCCATAATGCTTCTTCATGTCTTGAGCAAGCTTTATGAGTAATGCTGTTCAGGAAGCATTGTCGGCAGCTCCGCGGAAGACCGTATCGTCCCACCAGCCTATATGGTCGAAATGGGTGCTTAGTATGACGGCCTTTGAAGGGTCCTTTCCCTTTAGCACCCCCGCGACATTATTTACGGAGGATGAAACCGTCGAATAGTCACAGTCGATTGATACCGATGCAACAGATTCTATTTCCGATAGAAGCCTTTTCATAAAATCAGCGCTCAAATTGAATGTTGGTACAATACCTTGGTCCTCCTCAATTCTTGCGGATGCTTTCCCGCTAATAATGAACAAGGCGGCCGGTTCTGTTTCCCGTGCGTCTGAAATCTTACCGCTGTCAGGCTCAAGCAATATCGTACCGGAAATATTTTCAGCATTGTAATCTGTCGTAATACCGGCGTTTATTGTGAAATCCGATAAGCCGACCGTTGGGAAAAAATCGCGTCCGGGGTCAAGCTTACATAGCTCTCCATTTTTATACAGAACAGATATGTCGATTTTCTGCTTGTCCGGCATATAGGTCATCTGTGTATAGGGAATGCAGTAATTCTCTCCAAGAAGCGGTTCCAATCCGGCTGCGTGAAATTGTTCAGCAATGAACATTTCCGTTTTTTTGCTTCCCTCAGTTCCCGTCAATCGCCCCTTAGCCTCATCCGAGGTTAAAAATGCGACTACTTCTGCGGTGCCTGCCATGTTGTTCTGCTTGAATGAACAACCGGACAAAGCACATACTAAAATAACAATAACGACTATCATTCGTTTCTTCATGGATATATACACTCCTTGGCTGTGATGCCTCAAGAGGCCCAAAACTTGAGGCATCCGCATTAAAATGGTATCGTTGAGTCAGTCCTTGCTTAACGCATGCATACCCACTCTAACGTATCGGTGGAAGTAATATCAGCTCTGCCGCACCTTGTACATTTCAACCCTGATATAACCATATATTCGTATAGGTAATCAAGCTTTGTAGTATCACCATGGATACAAACCCGGGTAGTCCCTGTAAATAGGTGTGTAGTCTCCTCATAATAGGGTAACATACGACCTCCGCATGAGCAGTCAACATAGCGCGGGACAACTCCCGACTGTGAATTTGAAGCAGATGCATATACGGAAGTAAAAGAAAGGCAAAGCATTACAACAACAAGAATTGAAACAATAAATTTAATTTTTCTCATAGATGGTCTCCTTTCAAAAGTAGGAAATTTTTTGGAAAACCAAATATCCCAGTATTAGGGGCCTTTGTAATATATATGTATGAAAAACACTATTTAGGGACAGCAAAAACTAATAGTAGAAATAATTTATATTATAACTTTATTCGCTTTTCATACCAGTCCACACATGTAGCGCGATCACAAAAAATCAGTATCATTCCGGATCTTTTTTGTAAGCTTTACTTTTGCTCTCTGGTAACACGTTTCTTGCAGGCTTCAACTGATATGCCTTGTTCTTGGGCCGCTTCCTTCATCGAATACTTGTCCAGCAAGATTATTTTAATCAAATGAAAGTCCTCAGCGCTTATCAAACCTTCATATAATATTTCCGGATTGTACTCTTCCATTACAGATCCAAATAGATCTTCCCTACATTCTACAGAACAAAAAATATTCTTATAAACCAGGGCTCTGCTTCGCTTAATATTACGAATAACGTTTTTTAAGACATTCATAATCCATCCTTCCGGATTGGGACTGATCCTAAGTTCATTTGACTTTATACAAGCAATTCTAAAAGTATCCTGGACTGCCTCCTCAGCTAATGAATGGCTGACAAGCGCCTTGGGAATAATTAGTGAGCTGATTATGCATTTTACTATATAGCTGTTCAATAAATATGTTCTGCCTATTTTTTCTCGTATACATGCAGTACCTCCAGCAGCAATACAATTATATCACTTACCTACATATCATAGGTAAAATAATAAATATTAGGATGCAGGAGACAGCTATATTAAGGGTCCTTCAAATTTCTGTTGTGCATTGCGTATAAAAAATAGAAAATAGAGTATATTGACCATAGAACATATGTTCGGTATAATAAAACTGTACGCTTAATGTTTCAGCAATTTTCAGCATTAGAAAAAGGTTCGTGTCGACAAGGGTGATCGGATGAGCAGAGTGATTTTGCATAGTGATCTCAATAACTTCTACGCCAGCGTGGAATGCCTGTACAATCCGGAGATACGCGACCGGCCCGTCGCTGTTTGCGGCTCGCAGTCGACACGTCACGGCATCGTGCTTGCCAAGAACGGGCTCGCAAAAAAATTCGGAGTTGCGGCCGGGGACGCAGTCTGGGAGGCCAGGTCGAAATGCCCGGGGCTCGTGGTGGTAAGGCCGAATTACATGCAGTACCTCAAATTTTCCATGATGGTTCGTAAAATTTACGAAAACTATACGAACCTGATCGAGGCCTTCGGCATCGATGAAAACTGGCTCGACGTAACGGAAAGCACACGTTTGTATGGCTCCGGCAAGCAGATCGCAGACGAGCTCCGCAAAAGGATAGAGTTCGAACTGGGCATCACCGCTTCCGTGGGCGTCAGCTTTAATAAAGTCTTCGCGAAGCTTGGTTCTGATATGAAAAAGCCCGATGCGACCACGGTGATAAGCGAGGAAGACTACCGTGAGAAGGTATGGGGACTGCCTGTCGGCGATATGATTTACGTAGGCCCGTCCACCCGAAGGAAGCTTACGGACATCGGCATCTCAACGATAGGTGAGCTGGCCGGCGCGCCCCCGAGGTTCCTGGAACAGCATTTCGGGCAGTGGGGCCGGACGCTCTGGATATTTGCGAACGGTTACGACGATTCCCCGGTGACCCGGCTCGATTTCCAGCCGAATATCAAGGGCGTAGGCAATTCGCTCACCACCCCTCACGACCTCCGCGACGACAATGATGTCAAGATACTCACGTACGTATTGGCGGACAGCGTTGCGGAAAGGCTCCGGAGGCATCATCTCAAAGGCAGGACCGTGCAGATATACATCCGTTCGTCGGATCTTTCCTTTATCGAGCGGCAGGGACAGCTTTCGCACTACACCTGCGTTTCTTCGGAGATAGCTGAGAAGGCGCTCGAGATATTCGGCCAGTCCTGGGACTGGTCCAAAACGATCCGGACGCTCGGCGTCAGGGTTACAAATGTGGTAACGGCAGACAGGTGCGGACAGGTATCTTTTTTTGACGATGAAAAACGGCTGCGCCGGGAGCAGCTCGAGAGCAGCATCGATAATATACGGACCCGTTTCGGGCATTATTCGGTACAGCGGGCGGTACTGCTGAAAAGTAACGGGCTCAACGCAAATCCGGTGGAGGAAAATGTTATACATCCCGTGTCCTTTTTCCGGTGATATGGGGCGTACCGGCGGCAGGCTGTGTCGCGAGTGTGCCATACCGGCGGCAGGCTGTGTCGCGAGTGCGCCGTACCGGCGGCAGGCTGTGTCGCGAGTGCGCCGTACCGGCGGCTTTTTGACCAACGTGCACCGCACCGTTTATGCGCATCCTGCGAAGGTGGTTTGGTTCGGAGGGTAGATATATGGCTAAGGTTTTTGTTGAAGTGATCGCGAAGTTTACAAAGGATGGCAGCAAGGTCCCTCTTATCGTCAAGTGGGAGGACGGCAGAAGTTTCGATATAGACAGGGTGACCGACATCAGGCGCGCAGCGTCCCTGAAGGCGGGCGGCCAAGGTATGCGGTACAGGTGCAGGATAAACGGAAAGGAAACCTACCTCTGGCTCGAGGACGACAAGTGGTTTGTCGACAGCAAGGCGTGAGGCGTAAGTATCACGCCATTACGCACATTATACGTATAGTTTCAGTATCAATATTATGACGTGCTTATGTTATGACGTCCTCTCCAAGCTGATCTCATATGAATCGAGCTCGAGTTCACCTGCCTGCAGTGGTTTGCTGAAATAGTAGCCCTGCGCGGTGTCGCAGCCTTCCTTTAGCAGAAACTCCAGCTGTGTCGCATTTTCTACCCCTTCTGCCGTAACGCTCAGGTTCATATTATGGGCGAGCGATATCAGTGCCCTTGTGATTTTCGTCTGGTTTGAACTGCTGTTGAAGCCGTGGATGAAGGTCTTGTCGATCTTAAGGTTGCTGATTGGCAGGACCTTTAGATAATTAAGCGAGGAATATCCTTTTCCGAAATCGTCCAGGGAAATACCGATGCCCATATCCTTTAGCTGTCCGAGTATGTCGACGGTATGTTCGAGGTCGTGCATAGCCAGGCCTTCGGTGACCTCAAGTTCGAGCCACTCGGCCTTTATACGGGTCTCCTCTATTATCTTCCTGACCGAGCTTACCAGATCGGTCTGCTGAAATTGCCTTGCAGACAGGTTCACTGAAACTCTGAGATTCTCATAGCCTTGCTCATGCCATTTGAAGAGCTGCCTGCAAGCAGTTCTCAGGACCCATTCGCCTATTTTGCCGATCAGCCCTATTTCCTCGGCAATATGTATGAATGAATCAGGCATGACCCATCCTATAGCAGGATTCGCCCACCTTATGAGGGCTTCTACGCAGGTCACCCTGCCGGTCGCCAGCTCTATCATGGGCTGGTAGTATACCACGAATTCATCTTTCTCCGCAGCGCGTCTCAGGTTGTTTTCTATCTCCATTCGTTCCATTATTCGAATATTGAGTTCCTGTGTATATATCTGGAAATTGTTCTTGCCCGATTCCTTTGCGCGGTACATTGCCGTGTCCGCATTCTTCATCAGCTCCTGCAGGTCCGAACCGTCGTCGGGGTATACGGATATACCTATGCTCGCCGTGACGTAAAACTCCCGTTCATCCAGTATCCATGGGTTTTTGAAAATATCGAGCATCCTTGCTGCCAGATGGCAAACTTCCTCCATGTTCTTGATATTGGCCTGCAGCATTATGAACTCGTCCCCGCCGAGACGCGCCAGCGTATCGCTTCTTCTTAGAGTACACCTCAGCTGTTCTCCGACCTTCCGGAGCAGTTGATCGCCAAATGAATGTCCTATTGTATCATTAATGGTTTTGAAATTGTCGAGATCCAGAAAGAAAACAGCCAATCTTCTTTGCTTCCTTTGAGCCGTCGCAGCCGCAACGATGAAACGATCCATCAGCAGCGTCCTGTTCGGGAGCCCCGTCATTGCATCATAATATGCCAGTTGATGTATTTTTTCATCGGTAAGGCGCTGTTCGGTTATGTCCGTTATAGAACCTGCTATCCTGACAGGGATGTCGCTTTCGTCCCATATTGCCATACCCCTGGTCCGAACCCACTTTACTTCGTTTTCAGGTGTGTTTATCCTGTACTCGATCTGAAAATGCTTCTTCTGCGGCTCGGTCACGTATTTGTTCAAACTTCTGATAAACCTGTCCTGGTCTTCTTTTGCGATTACACTGAACCACTTCTCGATAGTCATGCACTCCTGGCTGTCATCCAAGCCCATGATCATCCTGCTCTGCTTTGACATGAACAATCTGCCGTCTTTGCCGTCCCAGTCCCATATACCGTCATTGACTCCCTCGACTGCCAGCCTGTAGCGCTCTTCACTGCGCCGCAGTTCATTTTCATGCATATTCAGGTCGTCATACTGTATTTTACGTTCGATCTCCTTATGTATAAGTTCCTCATGCACCGCCTCCAATTCCTGATAACTCTCTGTCAGCTTAAGTTCCGTATTCTTCCTGTCCGTTATGCCGACACCCATGGCCATTACGTTTGCGGGCTTATTCTCAGGACCCATTATAACGTCTATATTCCAAAGTACATTGATCTTTCCGCCATTAGCGCAGATAATACAATTTTCCATATTCTGCACGCTGTTCCCCCTGGCGAGGCTATCGCATATCCTTTTGCCAAGGTCGGTATCTTCGGAGAAAGCCGGTATCTCATCGAGTCTTTTGCCTTTGACGTCTTTCCCGCTGTAACCTGTGATCTCCTGCGCAAATTTATTGAATAATATTATCGATCCTGTTGAATCGCAAACGATTATAATGGTTTTGGCATTCTCTATTATACCTCTGGCCAGGGCTTGTTCCTGTGTGTATTCGCTGCCGGTCTTTCTGAAATATAAATAAATCCTGACAATAAACAGGATCAGTAAAAGCGCGAATGCTGCAATAAGAACTGTTGTATTTACCCGGTCTACCAGTTCCGATCGTTCTCTATTAACTGTTTCAGCTGCTGCCGGCATATTTTGCGCAAAAAACAGGAAGAGTATAAAAGCCGGAAACAAGGCTATTTTTAGCCAAGATCTCATTATGCCCCCTGATTTAAGTCAGCATCCAATACTACAGCGGGTTCGCTGCAATACTATTCACACTGCATAAAATTCTTACTTATGATTATATATTTAATTTGAAACGAATTTCAACATATTTGTCGAATCTTGCATAAAGAATCAATCCGGCAACTGTCTCTTATATTCGTCATTCGAAACCTGGTCCATATCGTCAACTATGCCCTGTTTGTCGGTTTCGTTGTTATAATAATCCTGATAGTCATGATAACCTCCCAGATCCTGCGGGCTGTCCGAACTCCCATATTTCATCAGGTCGTTGAGCTGATCCATGCCTTCGTATTCATCATCCTCTTGCTTGTTCAGATATTTGCGCCCGAAAGGCGCGTCAATTACCTTTTCCTCGTTAGGCCGGTCTTTGTTGGACCTGCTACCGGCTTCACGCAGCGGTGAGCTTTCCAATTGCTCTGCGCAATCTACGCATAATTTCGCATAGGGCACAACCTCGAGCCTCTCCTCGGGGATATCTTTCCCGCAATGTGCGCAGATACCGTAAGTTCCGTTATCTACCCTGACGATGGCGTCCTTTATATCCTGCAGTATATTTTCCTCATGCACCTTCAGCGCAGTGTTCATCTCTGTCAAAAAAAGCTCGGAGCCCAGATCCGCCGGGTGATTATCATAATTTGACAACTCGGATGGAGAGTAAATATCCTGTTCGCCCTCGTTGTTTTCCTTCATTACTCCTATTGTGCGGTCGATCTCGCCGAGCCTTTTATTGAGCAGATCCCTGAAATGTTGCAGTTCCCTTTTATCCATTACTTACCTCCCCGGATTGTTTAGATTATTGTTGACAATGTTCACTATCTCGCTAATAAATTCGCCTATTACCGGCAAGTCCCATTTCATGATATACCGCAGGAGATAAATGATAAGCGCGGCCAGCAGCGTAAAGCCGATGGAAGCGCCGAATCCTCTCGCAAGTCCTGCCAAAAAATTTGAAAACAGCATTTTTCGCGGATGTTCAAGGTATTCCACGTATTCCTTGATCTTTGTTTTCTCCATATTGAAAGAAATCCGGTCCAGTTTCTTGTTAAGTAGCCTGTACATGGTTTTGCTGTCGAACACAAATACCCCCGCCTTCTCTCATGCGGCTAAACGTCGGTTCCGTCAAGTTCCTTTTTTGTAATTACGTGCCTGAGATTGTGAATATCCTTCTGAAGCGTCCCCGTTATATCCACCAGGCTGAACCTGATACGCTCGAGCAGCTCGTGATCGTCCCGCAGCGCGTCATACGGGTAATCCCCGACCGTATTCAGCTCGACATCGTTCAATAGATCTCCCGCTATTTTGTAAATCGTCTCAAGATCGCTGTGCAATTCAGTTTCAACAAACATGTGACCCTCCGTTTGCGGCAAATATCATATATATAGAATTTCAAATAAGCCGTATTTTTATTATACAAAAGTAAAAAAGAGCATGGTCGTCCGTTTATGCCGGAAAACCGCGCTCTTTAATAAAAATTTCAAATCATTCGGATTATACTTGAAAATGCAGCAAGTAACCGGATCACAGCCTGTCTCAAACAGCCTGATCCTCCTGTCCGAGTTCTACCAGGACCTGCTTTATCAGTTCGGCATCTTCCACGTAGCAGCTGATAACTTCCCCGATCTCCCTGGGCAGGATGAAATATAGCCTTCCGTCCCGGACTTTCTTGTCGAGGTACATCATGTCCAGTATACTGTCGGCGTCCATACCGTTCGTTTTTACGGGCAGGCCCGCTTTCTTCAGCGTACCTTCCACCCTGGCCACAGCTTTGACGCTCACCATGCCGAGCTTGTGAGCGAGCCTGAACGCGCCTGCCATACCGATCGAAACACATTCCCCGTGCAGCAGCCTGAAGCCTGAAACACTCTCCACAGCATGCCCGATGGTGTGCCCGAAATTGAGCAGTGCCCTGATGCCTGCTTCGCGCTCGTCCTGCTCTATTACGCTCCCTTTGATCGAACAGTTCATCTTAGTGATGTACTGCAGCACATTCTCGTCAAAACCGTATATCTTTTCTATATTGTTATCGATGTAGTCATAAAACTCGGCATTCATTATCAGGCCGTGCTTGATGACTTCAGCCAGTCCCGATTTCAATTCCCTTTCAGGCAGCGTCCGCAGCGTATTTACATTGATGAATACGAACCGCGGCTGGTAAAATGCCCCGATCATATTCTTGCTGCCCTCAAAATCCACACCGGTCTTTCCGCCGATACTGCTGTCGGCTTGCGCCAGAAGGCTCGTCGGGATCTGTATGAACGGGATGCCTCTCAGGTAGGTTGCTGCTGCAAAGCCCGTAATGTCCCCCGTGACACCGCCGCCCAACGCTACGAGCGTCGAATTCCTGTCGAGTTTCAACGAGATGAGCTTCCTGTAAATATCGCTGACCGTATCAAGATTCTTGTTCTTCTCTCCCGCAGGAATCGTATGGCAGGAGACTTCCTTTGCGTACAGCGACAATTCATCCACGCAGGCCTGACAGTAATGCTTTTCGACATTACTGTCCGAAATGACCACGAATCTTCCGCCAAGCCTTGCGCTGCTGCATGCTTTATCCATGCCTGAAAAATCCGGTGCTATATAGATCGGATAACCCCTGTCACCGAGGTTGACATTCATTTTTACCATACTACAACCTTCCTTACACCTTTTCTACTGTAAACGTTACAGCTTCCCCGTTTATATTCCATTCCTTACTGTAGCCTTCGCCGCCCGAAGGCCTGAGCTCGTCTCCGAGGACTTCGTCGCTTATAACTGCCATGTTGCGCTCAAATATGGCGTTGATCCTTTCATTGTCACCGTAATATACCCTGATATGGTCCTGCACCTCGAAGCCTGCTTCCTTCCTCATGGTCTGGAGCTTGCTTATGATCTCGCGGACAAACCCTTCCTCTATCAGTTCGGGAGTCAGGTTGGTATCGAGCACTACGGCAACATCCCTGTCGCTTTCGGATACGAAGCCTTCCTTCTGCGCTGTGTCGACAAGCACATCCGACAGTTCGAGGACAATTTCGGCGCCTTCAAGCTCAAAGCTTACGCTGCCGTCCTTGTTGAAACGTGACATGAATTCATTTCCGTCCACCCCGGAAAGGTATTCGCCGATCTTCGGCACAAGCTTGCCGTATTTCGGACCGAGCGTCCTCAGCTGCGGTTTGAATTTATACGTCGTAAAGCCCGACGCGTCGTCCGTGAATACTATCTGCTTGACGTTTAGTTCGTCGGCGACCAGTTCGCGATACATCTGCGGCAGTTCGCCCTCCGCCTTCACGTAAATCTTTCCGATAGGCTGGCGGTTTTTGATATTCGCGGTATTTCTGCAGGCACGGCCCAGAACTACGTATTTAAGCACTTTATCCATATTTTCTTCAAGATCGGCGTCGATATATTCTTTCCTTACCACCGGGAAATCGCACAGATGAACGCTTTCAGGCGCATTAGCGTCAACGCTGCCGACGAGGTTCAGATATATCTCCTCTGTGATGAACGGGACGAACGGCGCAGCTGTCTTAGAAAGCTCGACAAGTACTGTGTAAAGCGTCATATATGCATTTATCTTGTCCTGGCACATCTCCTTCTGCCAGAAACGCTCCCTGCACCTTCTGACATACCAGTTGCTCAGTTCGTCTACGAATTCCTGTATATCCCTGCCGGACTCGGTTATCCTGTAATTTTCAAGGTTTTTATCCACGTTTCCGATCAGTGTGTAAAGCCTTGAAAGGATCCACTTATCCATTACGGATAGCTTATCTTTTTCCAGTTTATAATCGAGCGGGTTAAAACCGTCGATATTCGCATACAGCACATAGAAAGCATAGGTGTTCCACAAGGTGCCCATGAACTTCCTCTGGCTTTCGCTCACAGCTTCTTCATAGAATCTGCTAGGCAGCCACGGTGCGCTGCCGGTATAGAAATACCAGCGGACGGCGTCCGAACCCTGCTTGTTGAGAACTGTCCACGGATCGACTACATTGCCCTTGTGCTTGCTCATTTTCTGACCGTCTTTGTCATTTACATGGCCAAGCACTATACAGTTTTTGAAGGCCGGCTCGTCGAACAACAGCGAAGAAATTGCCAGCAACGTGTAGAACCAGCCTCTTGTCTGGTCTATAGCCTCGCTTATGAAATCCGCCGGATAGCGTTTTTCAAAAATATCCTTGTTCTCGAAGGGATAGTGCCACTGTGCAAAAGGCATAGAACCCGAGTCGAACCAGCAGTCTATGACTTCGGATACCCTCTTCATATCGCCCGAGCATTTCGGACATCTGAGCTTCAAGTTGTCAATAAACGGCTTATGCAGTTCTATATCGTCGGGCACGTTTTCACCGAGCTCTTTAAGTTCGGCAATGCTTCCTACAAGATGCCTGTGTCCGCATTTGCACTCCCAGATCGGCAGAGGCGTGCCCCAGTATCTTGAACGGCTGAGACCCCAATCCACGACATTCTCGAGGAAATTACCCATACGGCCTTCCTTTATATTATCAGGCATCCAATTTATACTGTTGTTATTCTTCAACAACCTGTCACGGATCGCGGTCATTTTGATGAACCAGGTGTCGCGTGCGTAATAGAGCAGCGGCGTGTCGCATCTCCAGCAGAACGGATATGAATGCTCGTAAGCCAGCGTCTTGTATAAAAGGCCCCTTGAGTCGAGGTCCTTTATGATATCCGGATCGACATCCTTTACGAACCTGCCCTTCCATGGTTTTACTTCCTCTATGAATTCGCCCTGCTCGTTAACCATCTGCACAAAAGGCAGGTCATTATCCTTTCCGACTCTTGAGTCATCCTCACCGAACGCGGGCGCGATATGAACTATACCGGAGCCGTCGGACAGAGTGACATAATTGTCGCAGACTACGTACCAGGCTTTTTTATCCGGCCTGGCGAAGTCGAATAACGGCTCATATTCCATACCGCGCAGTTCCGTTCCCCGATAGCTGCCGACAACGCTGTATTCGCTCTTCAAAACGGCCGGAGCAAGCGCTTCCGCCAGAATATATGTCTCATCGCCGCATTTTGCACGTACGTATGTTTCATCGGGATTTACGCACAATGCAACGTTGGAAGGCAATGTCCACGGAGTGGTCGTCCATGCCATCAGGTAAACTCCCTGTTCGCCTTTTACTTTGAACTTAACAAATACCGAGGTCTCAGTTACATCCTTGTAGCCCTGCGCGACTTCGTGGCTTGACAGCGAGGTGCCGCAGCGCGGACAGTACGGAACTATCTTGTGCCCCTTGTAAAGCAGCCCTTTGTCCCATATCTGCTTCAATGCCCACCATTCAGATTCGATATAGGTATTGTTGTATGTGATATAGGGATCCTCCATATCGGCCCAGAAACCGACACGGTCGCTGATCTCCTCCCACTCGTGCTTGTATTTCCATACGCTTTCCTTGCACTTCTGGATAAAAGGCTCCACGCCGTATTCTTCGATCTGCGGCTTGCCGTTTATACCGAGCAGCTTCTCAACTTCAAGCTCAACAGGCAGTCCGTGCGTATCCCAGCCTGCTTTTCTCAGGACATTATAGCCCTTCATCGTCTTGTAGCGCGGGATTATATCCTTCATTGCCCTGGTGAGGACATGGCCTATATGCGGTTTTCCGTTGGCTGTCGGCGGACCGTCGTAGAAGGTGAACGCGTCGCGGCCTTCCCTGAATTTAAGACTCTTTTCAAAAATTTTATTGTCTTTCCAGTACTTCAGCACTTCCTGCTCACGTTCAACAAATTTCAGATCTGTCGATACTTTTTTGTACATAACTTCCTCCTGTATTATAGATCCCGGGTTATACGACCCGCCCAATAATTTTCCTGTTGCGCAAATCCATTACACCCTTGATAAATGAAACTAAAGAACCGTCCCTTTGTTTCATGTAAACTAAAAAACCCCTCGATCCCAGATAAAGGGACGAGAGGATATGACTCACGCGTTACCACCCAAATTACCGCTGTAATTACAGTCTTCGACTGTTATTCACGGCAGTCTCTTGATCATACCTTTAACGGAGTGACCCGGCTTATCGTACTTGCGCTTTCACGCTTTCAGCAAGCGGCTCCCGGAGGATTTTCAGGAAACTCTTCCGCAGCCTCGCACCGGCCGGCTGCTCTCTGTTGGATTAGCGATCCTTACTCGTTCCGATCATAGCAATAAAATATTAAAAATCATTATACATCACGGACTTGTTTCCTGTCAACAAAGTCCTGCCGTGGTATTCAAGACCTACAGTCCTGCCGTGGTATTCAAGCCGTGTAAAACGATCAGGCAGCCTCAAGCGCTCCTGTCATCATCCTCAAAAATCTGCTTGAGCGTTTCCATCTGCGACATCAATAGCATTTCGCATTTTGACTTGAATATATGCAGCTTCTTCTTGGAATCCTCATATTCGAATTTTATTTTTACAACTTCCTGGTTGGCGTCGTTGATAAGCTTCTGTGCTCTGACCTCGGCGTCATGGACGATATTTTCAGCTTTCTCGTATGCGTTCTTCTTTATGTCCTCTCCGGTTTGCTGCGCAACGAGTAGTGTGTTCTGAAGCGACTCCTCGATGGTCTTGTAATGCTGCAGCCCTTCGTTCAGCAGTGCGAGCTTGTCCTTCAGTTCCACGTTCTCGCGTATGTATGCGCTGTAGTCTTCAATGACTTTGTCGAGGACATCGTTTACCATATCCTCGTTGTAGCCCCCGATAGCTTTTTTAAAGGTCAGGTTCTGCAGATCATTCGGTGTATAATTCATCGATCGGTCACCTCTTCAGACTAATTTTTTTATACAAACTGTTATTCTGGCCTTTTTCGTCAAGCCTCCGACCTTTTCAAGGACGGCTCTTCCCTTTCCCCGTAAACTTACTGTATCGCCTTCATGCACCACTTTGTCCGGGCTCAGGGAGACTTCCCAGTTCAGCTGCACCTTGCCGGCTTTTATGCAATCAGCCGCGAGGCTTCTGGATATACCGAATGCGGGGGCACACAGGCTGTCCAGCCTGAGTGTCGAAAGCGTAGCTTTTATTTCCCTGGTTTTTGCTTCCGGGACATTAAGATCCGAAATTTCGGTTGTTTTAAGGCTGATGCCCGTATTGCCGATTTTATCGAGATTTCCTGCTATATATCCGGCAATATCGCTCAGCACAATGATACTGCATTTATCTTCTCTGACAAGGATATCACCTGTGACTTCCCGTTTTATCCCCAAACTCATCAGAGCGCCGAGGTAATCCCTGTGTGTCAGACTGTTCCTTGCGAGCGGAGTTATTTCGATGACCTTGAGGATACTTCCCTGGAATTCGTATAAATCCTCTTCATCGGAAAATTCCGGTCTGAATACGGCAATAGCCCTTTCAGCGCCCGGGTATCCGCCGAAAAAGGAATATTCGCGGACATTGAGCGAGGGCAGGAGCTTTTCCGCCAGATTTATCTGATGAGGGTCGAGAAAATCGGAATGTGAAAAACCCCGCGTCTTTCCGGAAAATTCGGATTTATCGAGCAGCCTTGCGATGGCAAGTCTGTCTTCGGCTTTACCTATCGACCTTAAAACTCCGTCTTTGTTTTGCATATGAAGCGATGCCTAATATTTCATCCAGGGAAAATTACCCTTGCCTTTTATTTCGTTATCCAATTCGCCCATTATGTCGACATTATTAGGAGCAATAAGGAAGATGCCTGTAGATACCTTCTGAATCTCGCCGTCCAGACCGTAGACCGATCCGCTCAGGAAATCCACAACTCTCTGGGCTGTCTCCTTGTTCAGATTTTCAAGATTGACAACTACTGGTTTTTTGCTCTTGAGATGATCGCAGACTTCGCGGGCGTCATCGAATGTCTCAGGCTGCATTATGACAACCTTGAACTGATTATTGGAATGAATATTTACAACTTTATTTTGTTGGGACTTCTTTGTAAAGGACTGCAAATAACCGGGAGTTGAATCGGATTCTTCTCTTTCTTCTTCCTGTACATCTTCCGCTTCTTCCTCTTCCTCAGATTCCCACCCAACGAGATTCAACATCTTGTTCAGCAGTTTAGCCATTAGTAGATCCCTCCGTTTTTCGTTCGTAAATATATATGGGTCATACGCGTTTTCCAAAAAGAGCGGTACCTATCCTGACCATGTTGGCGCCTTCCTCTATCGCGATCTCAAAATCATTGCTCATGCCCATGGAAAGGTAATCCATATTTATATTATCAATATTTTCCTTACCGATGTCAATAAGCAATTTTCTAAGGTTTGCAAACACCCACCTGATATTTTCAGGGTTTTCAGCCATCGGCGCTATCGTCATCAAGCCTCTTATCCTAATGTTTTCCAGTTTACTTGCCGCTTTGACAAAGTCGAGCGTCTCTTCGGGCTTTATTCCGAACTTTGATTCCTCTCCAGCGACGTTTACCTGAACTAGTACATCTATGCGCCTGCCTGCTTTTTGCGCTCTTTTCTGTATTTCATGCGCCAGTTCCAGGCTGTCGAGTGAATGGATCATGCTCACCCTGTCTGCTATATATTTGACCTTGTTGGTCTGAAGATGGCCTATAAGGTGCCAATTGCATTCTATGTCCAATATATCGGTTTTGTCGCACAATTCCTGAACTCTATTTTCGCCGAAATCCATGATCCCTGCGTCAAAAGCTGCTTTGACCTTGTCCGCCGTTACCGTTTTACTGACGGCTATTAACTTTATTTCCCCAGGATCCCTGCCGGATCTGGCGGCGGCTTCCCGTATACGGGCCAGGATCTTTTCATAATTTTCTTTTAAATTCTTTTGATCCTCTGCGTAATTATTACCGGTCATTGCTCTATTATATCTCCTTCAGCAATATTATCGGGATTCACTATATAAGTATCGTAAAGACTCACCGTCTTATTTACTTCACCGTCGGGCGTACTGATAATAGCGTACTCGTCATCCCTGCAAAGTATATTGACAGTCCTGTTGGCAGCTACGTTATATCTGATCAGCATGATCCTGGCCTTGGTACCGTCTGCGGATATATCCCGCAGGCATTTCACCGGAACCTTCAGTCCTTCTTCCGTTTTACTAATGAAGTCAACGCTGACGATCCTTTGGGAAGAAAGCGTATCGACTCCCTTGTTTATCCTGACGACTACCACTTTCCGGCCATCCCCGCCGTTATTGATATTGTTTACGGTGGCGGTCGTTTCTATGTCAGTTCCGTTAATCCTCAGATAGATGCTGCCGCCTGCCTTGAAGGCCTTAGCCCGATCTGCCGGTATTGCAGCGGCAAGATAAAGGTCGGTGCCTTTGATTACCTTGGCTGCTGGCAGGCCTGCCTTTACAGTTCCGTTTCCGGCCATGATCCCGGAATATTTGCCGGATATGCTGTCAAGCTCCCCGGGAGTGAGCTTTTTAAGCACTGCCGGCGTCAATTGCTTTTCAAATCCGTCGATAGCGTATGAGACAACTCCTGAAGTATCCGATTTTATCTCGACGGTATTCCTGTTTATCCTGCCCTGTATGTCATCCTTTTCTTTCTGCAGGGAAATAATGTAGCTGTCCGTGGAGTTTGCACCAACGATCTCTGCTTTTTTCTCCACTATATTTACGATTTCGTTCCTGTATTTTCCCATATCCGAGAAACTTCTTGAATTACACGCAACTATCAGATCCCGGACTTCGATGCCTATTTCATCATCAAGCTTCGCAAGGTCGCCGGAGAAAAAGTCGGTTTTTTCGGCCTTTTCCATCTTTGCCTTCACGATCTTTGAGTTTATATCTTCAATATCCTTGTGCAGCTTGTCGGAGGTATCGTTCATTACCAGCGCAATCCGCGAAAACGCCGACGTTCTTTCGCCCTCGCCGATCTCGGCGATATATCTTCCTGCGATCTTTGAAGGCTGCAGCAGCTTTTCATCCCTGATTATAATGGCGCTGCTTTGTACGTAATCCTCTATAATGCCGTTCCGGATCACGTCGCTGGTTATATGCCTGCTGGAAAGCCAGTTCATGAGCGAAGGTATATAAAGCAGTACGAAGAGGAAAAACAGAAGGCCCCCAAGCGTGGCGCGCTTGATATAGCGCGGTTTTTTCTCCTCTTCGGTTTTGTCGGCAGTTTTATCTCTTTCCATTTTGTCTTTCGCTAATTTGTACCTCATTTTATCAAAACCTTATCAGTTTTCTTTCCTTCATATACTTAAGTGCGATCATGATACCCAGCTTTACGTGTTCATATACCAGGCCGCCCTGCATATAAGCCGTGTATGGCGGTTTCAGCGGAGCGTCCGCGCTCAGTTCAATGGAAGAACCCTGTATAAAAGCGCCCGCCGCCATGATAACAGGACTGTCATACCCCGGCATGTCCCAAGGCTCAGGCGTTACGAAGGCGTCTACCGGAGAACCCTTCTGTATGCCCTGGCAGAATGCGATCATACTCTCAGGGTTATTGAACCTGATTGCCTGGATTATATCGCTCCTTTGCTGCTCCGGCTGCGGTGAGGACTCGAATCCCAGACTTTGCATGACAGCCGAGCAGAAAACGGCTCCTTTCAGGCTCTCCGCAACAACATGCGGCGCCAGGAACAAGCCCTGGAACAACAATCTATTGTTTCCGAGCGTTGCGCCCACCTTTCTGCCAAGTCCGGGCGTCGTCAGCCTATAAGCCGCATTCTGGACATACTTCTTTTTTCCGACGATATAGCCTCCCGTCGGCGCCAGGCCGCCTCCCGGATTTTTTATCAGCGAGCCCGCGATTATATCCGCACCCGCCTCTATGGGTTCAGCCGTCTCGACGAATTCGCCGTAACAGTTATCCACCATGACAATCGTCTTACTGTTTAATTCTCTTATTACATCGATAACCCTTTTAATTTCCCCTATATTTATCGCCGGTCTCCAGCTGTAGCCACGTGAACGCTGTATCAGCACCATCGCAGTTTTTGCATTAACGGCTGCCCTGACAGCGTTCAAATCTACCGTACCCTCCGCTGTAAGCTCCACCTGCCTGTATGAAATGCCGAAATCTCTCAGTGAACCTGCTCCCTCGCCCCGTAAGCCTATTACTTCTTCAAGTGTGTCATACGGCTTGCCTGTGACCGAAAGCAGCTCGTCTCCCGGCCTGAGGTTTCCGTAAAGGCATACCGCGAGTGCCTGCGTACCGGCAACTATCTGATGTCTCACCAAAGCATCCTCTGCCTTGAACACCGATGCATAAACGGCATCCAGCACTTCCCTGCCCCTGTCGTCATAACCGTAACCCGTGGTGCCGCCGAAGTGGGAATCGCTGAGATTGTGTTCCTGCATTGCCGCAATGACTTTGTACTGGTTTATTTCCCTTACGGCTTCTATATCCCTGAAAGCATCCCTGACATTATTTTCGGCTGTTTCTACTGCTTTGATAATGGCTTCATCTATACCGAACGTATTTTTTAAATAATTCTGGTATTCAATATGCATATTCCCGATCCCCTTATGTCGATTGACCGCAGATTTAGCCCGCGTATAATTTCCCAAACGTACCATTTCATTTTATCCCACTCGGGCAAGCATTTCAAGGAGCTTAAGTAATCTGACCTCCTTAGTGCAGACATTACGGTTATCCATTCTGTGCCATCCGACTTTTCGTATTTCGGGCTTGCGCCCCTCACGCCCTTGCAATATCCGACCCTCTGCTGTAACATTTAGATACAATATTAAGCAATGGTGGAGAAAATGAGGCTATATCTGACAGTATCCCGCGATGATGACAATAAAGAAGCAAAGCATCTGCTCAAGGGAAATTTGCATATCTCTGAGAACCTGATAAAAAAGCTCAAATATTCAGGTAAAATACTGCTTAATTCCGTGCCTGTGCATGTCAATGCAAGAGTTCATGAGGGCGATCTTCTGGAAGCTTTTATAGAAGCCGATGAATGGAATGAGGATATAGTCCCGGAACCGCTGGACCTCGATATACTGTTTGAGGATGACAATCTTATTGCGATAAACAAGCCTCCGGACACTGTAGTCCATCCTACCTCGCTCCACCAATCCGGCACTGTTGCCAACGGGCTCGTGCACCATCTGATGTGCAAGGGCGTCAGAACGCTGGTTCGTCCGGTCAGCAGGCTGGACCGTGATACGTCCGGAATCATAATATTTGCGCTCAATCCATACATACAGGAAAACCTGGTCCGGCAGATGCATGAAAAATCATATATCAAGGAATATGTAGGCCTTGTGCACGGTACGATGAAGGACGCGGCCGGCACGATAGACCTTCCTATCGAAAGGCTTCCCGGCAGTTTAATGCTGCGCCGCGTTTCACCGGACGGTGCGCCTTCCGTCACTCATTACGAGGTAATCGAACAGTTTCAGGACGCCGCTTATCTGAAGTTCAGGCTGGAAACCGGCAGGACGCATCAGATACGCGTCCATTGCCAGGCGACCGGCCACCCGCTTGTCGGCGACACACTGTATGATCTACCGGCCTTTAACGGCAGACTTGAAGGCCTGATGGGCAGGCAGGCGCTCCATGCGTACAGGACTGTTTTTATCCACCCTTATACCAAAAAAGAAATGGAGCTTAAAGCTCCTGTTCCCGCCGATATACTGCACGCGTTGGAAATATTGAGAAATATAAGGTAAAATTTTACTGATTATTCCATTTGTGGTACTATATATCATAGTGAGTTACCAGGGGGGTACCAGAATGGAAGTTCTGAAAGAGAGATACACGATTACCGAGTTAAGCGAAATGCTTCAGCTAACCGACCATGCCTTGAGGTTTTATGAAAAGGAATTTGAATTGACAGTTCCGAAGGACGAACGCGGAAGGCGCTATTATACTGCCGATCTTGCAAATATGATGTACAAGATAAAAGTCATGAGGTCCGAAGGTCTGGAAATAAAGGCCATTAGAAAGATCCTGCAGGATGAATCGGCCTTTGTTATACCTCAGGCTGCACCGGACGCCAGTCCTTCCGCTCTCACAGTTCCGGATAATAAGGAATATGAAGCTATCCAGTTGATTTTCAACGAAATAGGAAAACAGCTTACAAAAGAGCTTTCATTTGAAATCGATTCCGCCAGGGAGCACCTGAGCAGGGAGATATCCAAAAGCAAGCTCGAGCTGGGGGCATGTATGGAAAACGGCATGCGTAGGCTCGAAAACAAAATGGAGAAGCATTATCAAGAAGTTGACAAAGCCCTGGGCGATTGGAGAAACAAGAAAGGCAGGCATTCCCCGAGAGCATTTTTCGCGAGACTGTTCAGGCGCAAATATAGTCAGTTAAATCATTAAACACCCCTTAGTTTAACGCTTATTCTACATATGCCGAATTGGGAAGCTGTTTTACAGGGCTTTGCAGATGGTAGTTTTCCCAATGCCATTAGGGCCGCAAATAAACAAGAAATACACCAATTAGCTGACCAAAAGCGGTGCCCTACAATATATCATTATTGTCAACAGCGGAGTCAAGGCCGGGCTAGTTTTTAAACTTCCAAAAGTAAATGATTCTCGGTCCCTTGCTAAATTCAGAACCAGTTCTTGATATTTCGATTATTTTCTCTGGTTTTACATTTAAAGTCCAGTCTTCGATGAGCTCTCTATCAATATCTCTATGTGCTCTATGACTTTGTTTTTCTTCTCCGCCGTCCCAATGATAAGGAAAACTTAAAATCGCCATTTTTGATATTCGCATTACTTCCCTAAATGCCCTACTTTGCTTATTGTCAAGGTGTTCCCACACTTGTAATGCAATAAACAAATCATATTGCTTGTCCATGATAGGCCAAGGTTTTATTGTAGCATCAAAAGAAAGTACTTTCCCGTAAATTTCTTGAGGTCTACCAAAAGAGTCTTCTTCGGGGTTCATTATTACATCAGAATTTTTAACTATAGGTAATAATCCAGGCCCTAGTTCCAATACAGTTCTTATCTTTTCGTGCTGGATTATTTTTATTACCTCTTTGAAATATTCCCATCTACCAATGTAATAATTACCCCTTGGGCCATTTAATAACTCCTTGTAATCTTCAAATGTCATGATATCAATATCAGTATTCAAAGCAAACCCTCCTCTTTATTTTAATTCCGTCGGCGGAGCCCAGGCGCTTATAATGGGCTGCATTTCATATAACATCTCAGTAGTCGCAACGCCGATGAACTGGACCCCCGGAGCCCTTCTCCCTGGCAGTGCTCGTCACCACGGATGCATGGGCGAGCAGCAGGCTTTGCCTGCGACCAGCCCGGATGCATGGGCGAGCAGCAGGCTTTGCCTGCGACCAGCCCGGTTGTATGGGCGAGCTGCAGGCTACTTTATTCCTGTAGTCTTCTGGTACATCTGGGGCAAACAATTAAATCTTTTGATTTAACTTTCGGATTAAACACAAGCTTACATTCAGGACACCTGTATTGCCTTACAAAACTAACACCTATAGTTAAGATAATGATACCCAAGATAAAACTTAACCAATTTCTGTATACTAAAACTACAACACATGCAATTAATATGACCCAACTACCAATATTTCTATATTTTATTGCTTTTTTAAATAATAAAATTCGCTCAGCATCATTCATATATACCTTTTCGATTCTTTTTAACTAAGCTATTTTATTCGACCGGCGGCCGGAACCAACGCATCCTCAAATTAATTCCTGCTTAATACTTTAAGAATGAAACATTTCAAAAAATATATTTCATCTATTGCATTCCAGATACTTCTTTACCAATGGTATTACCTCTTTAGGATTTTCCCATAAAGGAAACCCGCCTGCATCTGGGATAACTTTCCTATCAACGAATTTTAATGATTCTTCTAGCATGTCAGCAATTTGTCTAAATTCATCAAGATCATATATCCCATTATAGATTAATACGGACTGAGTAATGTATTTGAGTTGAGAGTAAACCTCCGGTGCAGGTTTTGGTGTTAATTCACATAACCAGGGCCTTCCAGTGAAATCATTCACTAATTCCTTCTGTCCTTTTGCATCAGTTTCTTCTTTATGGGTTTGCATATAAGAATACCAGTCTGCATTCTCAAGCCAATCGTTAATTGCTTTTTGAACACCTTCTGCTTTTGCAATGTTTTTTGCTCTTGTAATAAGTTCGTTTGTCCTTTTCATTTTAATATCTGGAATTACCGCACCTTCTAAGATTAACAATCCGATTAACTCTGGACGTTTAACTGCTATTGCTAATCCTACACCAGTTCCAGTATGCGTTGCCCAATAATATGTGTTTTTAATCTGCTCTCTATCTAAAACTTCAATAACATCCTCAGTATATTCAAAACTTCCATACGGTCCACTAATCCCAGCAGAAGTACCATGTCCTCTCAAATCAATAAGTAGAAGATTAAAATCATCTGCAAATTCAGTTATAGCATAATTAAAGTAATTACTGTTTTGAGTGAAACCATGTACCAATGTTAACCATGGCTTATTTTCATTTTCAGTTGAAACTATTTTGTATTTTATCATTCTTCTGTCCCCTTTAAATACTACAAAAACTTTCCCAAAAATAAGCGCCTGGATGGCGCATGTTTTTGCGACCAATTTCACTTAACTCTTAGGATCGCATATGAAGTTGAGCCAAAACATTGCCAAGAATCAGTCGATTGAACTGACACCTGGCTCAATTTCATATGCAATTCAGTTGAACGAATCCCTTGATACTTTCTATGGGGATTCAATATATCCAATACTTCTGTGGATTAATGTTTAAATTACCTGACTTATCCTATTTTATTACACTTTATTCCTTTTAGCAATTAAGCTTTATCTTTATTAAGGTCACAAGGTAGCTTAAGAAAGACAAAAATCTGCCATATCTTGATTTCACCACTAAAAAAGGGCACACGAATCCCTATGCATGTCCTCCAAAACGGGATGTCCAGCATTTTTCTATGGCATCCATTGCCTTTAAATGATGCAGTGGCAATCGATGATTTTTTCTGTATTCCTCTCCATATTCACGGAAAATATCTGCCACTTCACTCATTGCCACATGCCATGACACTTTCCAACGGGCTTGATAGCTTCACTGAGTCCTGTTGGGCTATGTGTAGGTATACCGTTATATATTATGGTAAACCATTCGTCAAGAATACAAATTGACAGACTGCTAATTGATGGGCAACATACTCGATATTGGTATCTTATATAATCATATCCCATTGCTGATATTATAAAAAATACCACCCAATCAATTTCGGATGGTATTTTCATATACGGCTTTTTTATTGTAATTTCTACTAACTTCACTTTAAAATCTCAGCTGACCTTCATCTCCAGGCGCAGCTTGTCTGCGACCATTGCTATGAATTCGGAATTGGTGGGCTTGCCCTTGCCGATGCTGACAGTGTAGCCGAATAATGAATCTATAGCATCTATCTGGCCTCTGCTCCAGGCAACTTCTATCGCATGCCTTATCGCTCTTTCAACACGGCTCGGAGTAGTGTTGTATTCACGTGCGATCGACGGGTAAAGCTGTTTGGTAATGGAGTTGATGATATCGAGATCCTTGACTACCATCATGATTGCATCGCGCAGATACTGGTAACCTTTAATATGTGCGGGGACACCTATCTCATGCATTATGTTCGTGACTTCAACCTCGAGATTCCTCTGAACGGGAACGTGGTACGAGGATTTTGTCTCCATCATATGTTCGGATCTGATAACGGAATTGTGGTTGGAATCCTTCAGTTGCCTTATACGAGAAACAAGTACGTCCATGTCGAACGGTTTTACTATATAATACTCTGCTCCGAGTGCAAGAGCCCTTTGCGTGATTTTATCCTGTCCGACAGCTGAAAGTACTATGAACAGCGGACGCTTCTTAAGCTGAACGGCTCTCAGTTTCTCCAATACTCCCAATCCGTCAAGATGCGGCATTATAATATCTAGTATGGCAATATCCGGCATCCTTTCGGTGATCAGGTCGCAAGCTTCATTACCGTCCTTCGCCATACCGACGACTTCAATATCGCCCTGACTGTTAAGGTATTCGCAAAGAATATCACTAAATTCTTTATTGTCATCTGCTATGACAATTTGTATTTTTCTTTCCAGCAATCAAATTCCCCCTCCAAATTCATTCATGACAGCTTCATATGATGTCACCATTTTATTTTAGTTTGGAATTTTTATCAAGTATTATTTTATCTATAATTCCATATATTGATTGCTTATTAGTTATTTTTTATGCTTTTATATGAAGAAAAGGCTTATTATAAGCCTTTTCACTTTTTACATCAATCTGTGATTTTTGTATTATATGTCTGTAATTACATTTGATAATTTCCTTGTTTCACCAGTTTATTTCCTACTAAACATCCTATATGGATGTTTTAGCGGAAATCCGCGCCTTATGGCGCTAAACATCCTCTTTGAATGTTTTAGCGGAAATCCGCGCCTTAGGGCGCTAAACATCCTATATGGATGTATTTTTCAGCATGGTTTCAATAAATATCCCATAACCTCTTGTCGGGTCGTTTACAAGGACATGCGTCACGGCTCCGATGATCTTTCCATTTTGTATGATAGGGCTGCCCGACATCCCCTGTACTATCCCCCCTGTCGTACTGAGCAGACGCTGGTCCGTTACCTTTATGATCATGCCTTTTGAACCATTGAGGTTCTGCCTGGAAACCTTCTGGATCATGATATCGTATTCTTCAATCTTTTTGCCGTCAATATTTGATAGGATAGTTGCAGGACCTTCTGTGATCTCCGCCCTGACACCTACAGGATAGAGCTTCCCCGGTATTCTCGCAACAGAACCCCGGTTGATCTTGCCATAAATGCCGATATTGCTGTTTGTTTGTATAACGCCAAGCTTTGTGCCTTCCGAAAATATGCCTTTCAGTTCACCCGGATCGCCCTGCGTTCCTTTTTTTATACCCAAAATGCTCGACTCCATTATTTCGCCCGATTCCACCGACATAAGCGTGCCTGTGTCTATATCGGTGATTCCGTGCCCGAGCGCACCGAACCTTCCGGTGTTCATATCGTAATAAGTAAGCGTGCCTATACCGGCCGTACTGTCCCTTACCCAAAGTCCGATGTGATATTTATTATCATCCGAAGACATTACCGGCGAAACCATTGCGTCAACAGTATCATTACCTGAGCTGTAACAAATTTTCAACGGCTGCCCGTCACTCTGCTCAATAATATCTATCAATTCTTCGACACTTGCGATAAGCTTGTCATTGACTGAAACGATTTTATAACCGGGCCTTATTCCGCTGTTTCTTACAGGGATTATCTTCTGGCCGTTGTTTACGACGTCGGAAATACCTATTACGAGTATGCCGTCTAGCTTTATCTTGACGCCTATGGTATTACCGCACGCTACGACCTGTTTGTTCGATACTATATCGACATTTATCGTCTTTACCGGCAGAACACCGAAAAAGCGCAAATTAAGCTTTACACTGCCTCCTCTGTCCGAACTGATGGATACAGGTTCAGAAATACCGATTGGATTATTTGAAGATTCGAGGTTTTCGCCATTAATTTCAATAATGCCTTCCGTATCGGCTTTTATGCTGATAGGGAAAATACTGTCTATATTATAGGTATATTCTTCCCCTTCTATCAGTATCATCTCGCCCGGTACGGTTAGCTGGACCTTTATATAAGATACTGCTATCGCAGTAAGGGCTGAAATTGCCAAAACAACCAGTGCTTTCCTCAAAAATGTCAGTTTCCTCATTGTTCAACCTCCTGCAAGTAAGTTAACCTTTTACAAAATCATTTATTCAAACAAATAAATGAACAGGAGGTAAAAATGAATAGAAG
Organism: Bacillota bacterium; assembly: GCA_023411715.1. Taxonomy (GTDB): domain Bacteria; phylum Bacillota; class Clostridia; order Acetivibrionales; family DTU013; genus JAEYOM01. The sequence continues at coordinate 57,313 of JAEYOM010000004.1, forward strand.
AAAGAAAATCCGGCGATTAGCCGGATTAATCTGTCATTATCTTTGTATTTCAAGCTTTATTTATATTTTTTGCACTATTTATCATCTCTTCTGCATATTTCAGAGATGTTGATGATGATTCTGAACCGCCTATCAGTCTCGCTATCTCCTTTATCTTTTTGCTCTTGTCCAGCAACTCCACAGTCGTCCTTGTATCGTTCTCTCCCGATATTTTTTCAATCAGGTAATGACTGCCCGCCATACATGCGATTTGAGCAAGATGCGTTACACAGATCACCTGATGCCCCTTTGAAATGTACAAAAGCTTTTCGCCAACCTTTTGTCCGGCTTTACCGCTTATTCCGATATCGATCTCATCGAAGATCATTGTAGGTATTTTATCTACTTCGGCCAGTATCGTCTTGATCGCCAGCATGATCCTTGACATTTCACCGCCTGATGCTATCTTTGCAAGGGGCTTCAATGGCTCGCCGGCATTAGCTGAGATAAGGAATTCCACCCTGTTGAGGCCGTTTTGCGTATATTTCCTCCAGCCATGGGCTCCGGCTGCATCATCAAATTGTATTTCCGCCTTGAATCTGGCTCTTTTCATCTCAAGATCGTCAAGCTGCCGGCCTATTCTTTCCTCAAGCAGTGATGCAGCTTTCTTCCGCTCATCGTCCAATCTCAGCGACATTTCATAAAGCTGCCTGTCCAGTTCCGCCTGCCTGTTTCTCAAAAGATTGGCGGTTTCTTCACTCTTTTCCATCTCGCTCAGTTGTTCCTGAGCCGCATCACAGAATTGCTGGACTTCCTCTATGGAAGAGCCGTACTTCCTCTTCAGTCTGTACAGAAGATCAAGCCGTTCCTCAATTTCTTCGAGCTGGGCCGGATCATATTCCGTGTTTTCAATGTTTTTCCTTATATCTGCAGTCAGGTCATCCAACTGATATATGATATCCTGGAGGCGTTTGCGCAATTCTTCAAATTCATCCTCGAGCCTCGAGACAGATCCCAGTTGTGTAAGCGCCTCATTCATATTATCGGCTGCCGGTCTCCTTCCGGATTCCCCGGATGAAAGCAGCCCATACGCCACGGAAAGCGCCTCTGATATTTTTTCCGAATTCGCCAGGAGTGTTTTTTGTTTGTTCAGCTCTTCCTCCTCGCCCGGTTTCAACTTGGCCTTTTTTATCTCATCAATCTGGAATTTGAGAAGATCCATCTTTCTTTCGCGTTCGCCGGGATCCCCCGACAGAGCCTTCAGCTTTGCCCTGACTTCCCTGTACTGTTCCAGAAGCGTCGTATATTCGCGTCTTATCGATTGGATAGTGTCGCCTCCGAATGAATCCAGCAGATCGATGTGGCTTTCCACTCTGAGCAGCGACTGGTTGTCATGCTGCCCGTGCAGGTCGATCAGGCGCTCGCCCAGCGACTTCAGCAAAGATGCCGCCACAAGCCTTCCGTTGACCCTGCATGTATTTCTGCCCGATTGGGTGAGTTCCCTGGAAAGTATCAAAGTACCGTCTTCTTCAGGATCAATGCCCATTTCGCCGAGAATATCTCCGACCTTGTTTGCGTCCGACTGGAAAACAGCTTCAACGACAGCCTTGTCAGAGCCCGTCCTTATGATATCCTTTGAGACCCTGTCACCGAGGACTGCATTGATGGAATCGATAATTATTGATTTTCCGGCTCCTGTCTCACCGGTAAGTATGTTAAGACCGGAGCCAAGTTCAATATTGACCTCATCTATTAGAGCGATATCCCGAATGTTCAGCTGTAAAAGCATATGACCCCCCGAGACCCAATACTTGAAATAGCTTATTTGATCATTTTGCTGAGCTTGTTTACAAGTTCCTCCGCAATTTTTTCAGCCCTGCAGACTATCATGATCGTATCGTCGCCAGCTATCGTCCCGACTATCTCGGTCCATTTCAGCGTATCTACGGCTGACGCAGACGCTTGAGCCATACCGGGCAGCGTTTTAACGATCACGATATTATTTGCGTAATCGCAGCTTACGAAAGATTCGGTAAAAATGGTGAGAAGCTTGTTGGTAATGGAAGTTTCACTGTGCGATATCGGAGCATATTTGTAATGCTCGTCGTCGACCATTACCTTTATAAGCCTCAGTTCCTTTATATCTCTGGAGACAGTGGCCTGTGTAACATCCATACCGTTCTCCTTGAGTTTTTCCGCAAGCTCTTCCTGTGTCTCTATCTGATATCTCTCGATCAACTCAAGTATTTTCGCGTGTCTGCTGTATTTCATCTCTTTTCAGACTCTCTCCTCTATAATATATTTTGGTTCTGAGTACATTAAAGAAATTCCTGGATTTCATTTTTATAAGTTTTATCGAATACGGCGACCTTTTGACTTCGATCCTGTCGCCTCCCCTTACCTCATGATCGTCCTGTCCGTCGCATGTGACCATTGCCGTATGCTGGTAGTCTTCACCGATCATGGCGCCTATCACACTGTCCGGTTTGGTTACGAAAGACCTGGAATAAAGGATATGAGGACATATCGGCGTGATGAGCATCAAATCCGTATCCGGCTCTACAATTGGACCGCCGGCGGACAGCGAGTAGGCTGTCGAACCAGTGGGACTTGAAATGATAAGTCCGTCGCCCGGGAACGAATCGACAAAAACATCATTTATATACGCTTTGACATGTAAAATCCGTGAGACCGCTCCTCTGGCAATAACAACGTCGTTTAGCGCAAAATCCCTTTCCGGTTCTCCGTCCTGGCGGTATATCACGGTATCGAGCATCATTCTTTTCTCGACTTCGTACATGCCGGAAAAAAGCTGGTCTACAGCCCGGTCAATATCTTTTCTGTCCACTTCCGTTAAAAATCCAAGGTTGCCAAGATTTATACCAAGTATCGGTATGTCTTTCGAGTAAAGCCTTCTGGCGGCCTTCAGGAAGGTACCGTCCCCTCCCAGGCAGACAATGATCTCACTGTTGTTTATCAAGCTGTCCTCTTCACCACATGGCATACCGACGCCGCATTTTTCCGAAAGAGCATCGGACATCATGGCGCTGCCGCCTTTTTTGATTATACTTTCGGCGAGCTGCCGGGTATATGTAAATTCCGTATCACGATCAGCGTTTGTAATGATACCGATCTTTTTCATCCACACCTCAGCTTAAAGCATGCTTTTTATTTTCTTTTACATTATATCGTATAATAATACAGAAGACAAATTCGATTTAGAGTTCCACGTGCGATTGCTTAACTGTATTGTCGATTTCAGGCAATATTTCCCCAATGTCCCTGGTTCCGGCTCCAAACGACAGGTAGCACAGATATTCTATGTTACCCTCAGGCCCTTTAATCGGCGAGTATGTTATGCCTTTTACTCCAAAACCAACCCCTATGGCAAAAGATACGATCTCTTCCACGACCTGGCGATGGATTGCAATGTCCCTGACCACGCCATGCTTGCCCACCTTGTCCCTGCCTGCTTCAAACTGCGGCTTTATCAGACAGAGCACCTCTCCGGCAGCCTGATTCAATAGTTGTTTTACTGCCGGCAGGACTATTTTCAAAGAAATGAAAGAAACATCTATGGAGGCAAAATCGACAGCCATGCCGATATCCTCCGGTTTTACATAACGGATGTTGGTCCTTTCCAGATTCAGTACGCGTTCGTCGTTCCTGAGCTGCCAGGCCAGCTGTCCATAGCCTACATCTATTGCAACGACCTTTTCTGCCCCGTTCTGGAGCATGCAGTCGGTAAACCCGCCTGTGGAGGCCCCGACATCCATCGTTTTTTTGCCTTTGAGATCTATCCCGAAGAAATTGATAGCCTTGTCCAGTTTCAAGCCGCCCCTGCTTACGAAAGGGTTCGGATTCTTCCTGATCTCTATTTCGGAATCCGCATGATAAATGCTCCCCGGTTTGTCCGCGCGCTCGCCGTTTACATAGATCAAGCCGGCCATGATAGAGGTCTTCGCTCTCTCCCGGCTTTCGAACAAACCTTTTTGTACAAGCAGCACGTCAAGCCTTTCTTTTTCCAAGGTATTACCTCCAGATAGAACTTTTAGCTTTTAGCTTTTAACTCAAAATTTAACACTTGTGACTCTATACTCAATATTATCGCTTAACATTATTAAAATAATGATATTTACTATGACCTTTACGTACTAATACCTGCTGCGCCGGTTGATTAATATTGCATGAGTTTCGTGACCTGGAGCATATTGATGAGGCATTGCCCAAGGAAAATATCTGTTTGAGCGAAGCATTCACATCTATGCTTCGCATTTTGTTTCATCTGTAACTATTTGCGGAGCAAATAGTATTGTTAAATTTTCCAACAGAGCCGAATCTATATGCTCCGGGAACGTAAACTCCGCAATAGGAATCAACCGGCGCAGCAGGTTATGACTGAGTTCATCTAGTGAGAGTCAAACCGGCGCAAGCAGGTTATGACTTATTTTTTATCAGTTTTATTATGCTGCGGCTTATCGACTCGGCATCGAGCCCGTATTTTTCAAAAATCCTGTTCCGTGGTCCGTGCGTTATCGGAGCGTCAGGGAAACCGAATATACCTGTTTTTACCCTGTAACCGTTCCTGTTCAGAAGCTCCAGCACGGCGCTCCCAAAGCCGCCCGTTATACAGTTGTCCTCGAGCGTTGCGACCGCATGCGTTTTTGCGGCGCTTTCCAGTATCAGCCTTGCGTCGAGCGGCTTTACAAACCTGGCGTCGATCACGTCGGCATGTATGCTTTTTTCTGTGAGCAATTCCGATACGCGCAGCGCTGTTTCCACCATTTTTCCGACTGCCAGTATAGTGACGTCTTCGCCGTTTTGCAGCTTCAGGCCTTTTCCACACTGTATAGGGGATATCGGCACCATTCGTACTTTTCCGGTGCCTCTGGGGTAACGTATCGCTATCGGTCCGTCATGCGCTGTAACCGCATAATCCAGCATGCGCTCAAACTCGAGATAATCGCTGGGAGCGGCAATCGTCATATTGGGTATGTGTTCGAGATACGACAGATCGTAAATACCCTGGTGCGTCTCTCCGTCTTCACCTATCAGGCCTGCCCTGTCAATGGCAAAAACGACATGCAGATCCTGAAGCGCGACATCGTGTATTATCTGATCATACGAACGCTGAAGAAAAGTTGAATAAATTGCCACCACAGGCTTGATACCCGCTTTTGCAAGACCGGCGGCAAACGTTACCGCATGCTGCTCCGCAATACCCACGTCAAAGAAACGTTCCGGATATTTTTTTGCAAATTCCTCAAGTCCCGTACCAAGGGGCATTGCAGCAGTTATTGCGACGAGTCTGGGCTCGTTGGCCGCAAGATTGACCATTTTTTCGCCAAATATATCGGAATAGGACGGCCCGTTATTGATCTTAACCTCGCCGGTCTCAATTTCAAACGGATTTATGCCGTGAAATTGCTGTGGCTTGTTTTCAGCAAACTTGTATCCCTTGCCCTTTTGGGTCAATACATGTATCAAAACGGGGCCTTTAAGTTTCTTAGCCCTTGAAAGCACATTTGTAAGTTCTTCTACGTCATGTCCGTCGATCGGCCCCAGATATTTCAGACCCAGTTCTTCGAATAACATTCCGGGAATCAGCATGTATTTTATAGATCCCTTTGCCCTGTTCAATGCGCGTGCGGCGCTGTCGCCTATGGCAGGCAGCCTCTTCAGCAGGGAATCAAAATCTTCCTTCGCTTTGGAATAGATCGGCTGTGTCCTTATTTTACTCAGGTAACGTGAAAAGCCGCCTACATTCTTGCTTATGGACATGCCGTTATCGTTAAGGATGATTATCATGTTGTTGCGTGAACGCCCTGCGTCATTGAGCGCTTCGAATGCCATACCGCCCGTCATCGCACCGTCGCCCATGACTGCGACTACGGAATAATTAACTCCCAGAATATCGCGCGCCTTGGCAAATCCGAGCGCGGCGGATATGGATGTGCTGCTGTGACCCGTATTGAAGCAGTCGCTATCGCTTTCACAGCTTTTCGGAAACCCGGAGAGGCCATCAATCTGACGAAGCGTGTCAAACCGGTCCCTTCGGCCTGTTATTATCTTATGCACGTAGGATTGGTGACCGACGTCCCATACTATCTTATCCCTCGGGGTGCTGAATACCCTGTGCAGCGCCAGGGTAAGCTCGACTACGCCAAGATTTGACGCCAGATGCCCTCCCGTTTCGGAAACCTTTTCTATCAGGAACTGCCTGATCTCATCGGCAAGTATCTTCATTTGTACTAAATTCAGCTTTTTAATATCGTCCGAATTATTTATCCGATAAAGTATGCTTTCTTCACTTTTTTCTATCATTTTTAGTTTTCCTTTTTTTTGTGAAAAACAATATTTTGTCCAAAACGAAGCTGATTACCACACTCACCTTATATATTATGTAATTGCTATTGCGCAGCGCAATCGTTTTTCCGAGGGCCTTTCCACCAACTGTCATCGCAGTTATCAATCCCGTTATCACAAGCTCCGCGATAGTAATCGTTTCCTGTTCGCCGATGATTCTTATAATAATGTAGGCGCCCGCAGCGCCGCTTATAATGCCGCATATATCGCCAACGACGTCGTTGCATACATTTGATACCTTATCAGCATTCCTTATAAGCCTTATAGACTGTTTCGCACCGTAAAGCTTCCGGGATGCCATGGCATGGAACGGAGCCTCCTCAGCCGCCGTAACAGCCGTCCCTATGGTATCGAACATGATATTTATCAAAATTATAAATAATATTACCAAAAAAGCTGTAAGTATATCCGATTCTTTCAGAATATTGGATGATGCGATATTAAGTATTGCAGATATAAAAAAGGACGAAAAGGTAACAGCCAGTATCCAGATTATATCATTCTTTTTAGCAGCACCCACAGCGGTTTTTTCTCTGAACTTTACTTTCTTTTCTTCGGCGGGATGCTTGAAATTATCGTCCACCGACTTAAACCTCCATATCAGCAATAAAGGACGTATCCTGAATCAGGATGCATCCCAGATGATTAAGTAAAAACCAGGTGGCAATATATTGAGTAAATTTTGCGGCTTAGGTCAGGCAGGATTTCCCCCGGAAATACCGATTTGTCGCCAAACCGGCGGTTTCCCTTTAAATTTCCGGCCGCAGCGTTACCGCTGTCGGGGCCTGATTACCACTTAGTCCACACTGCAATCCCCAATATATTTCATTTGGAACAGCCTAGGGGTTTTCCCCGGCAGTCTGTCCGTTTCCTAGCCTCTTTTGCAAATAGGGTTTCAAATAGCGATAATGCGCTCATACCGGCCAGTAATCCTGCATCTGATCCATTATCCACCGTATTCACTCAAGGCAGGCTACGCTGTCCACAGCATCAAATGATACCGCATAACAGGTTCAATCCCTGATCGTAGTTGATACCAAGCTTCAAAATCCCTTTTTGAATATTCAAAGCCTCTTTCTTCCACAAGTCAGGGTCTCCACGGTAAAGGGGTCAACGCCTGCATGCCATTGCAGATCGCCCCTGAACCTTAACTCCCAGCACCAGCCCACCACTGGGCGTAGCAAGCCGACACAAGGAACTTCATCGATATGCCCTTTAACGGATTTTTAGGCCCGTCCTGAGAAACGTCAGTACTGACTAGAATACTGCGCCACCTTGTTTTTTGAATTCTTATTATAGCATATTTCTTGTGACCAATAAAGAATAACTATCATTCCTTTTAAGTTTCAATGCTGCCGAAACGATAAGTTACGACTCGTTATCGACCATATGCTTATTTATAATGCATTTACATTGTCCGCGCGCATTATTTGAACTCATTCATCAATGATCGCGGTCCCTTACGAATCCAGCCAGATCCCTGAGAAAACCTGCTTTATCGTCGAAACTCTCCAAAGCGCCGAGCGCGGTATCTATTGTTTTATCAAGCATAGCCCGGGCATTTTCGAGACCATATAGCGTGACGTATGTAGATTTGCCCGATCCAGCGTCGCTTCCGGCCGCTTTGCCCATCTTTCCGGGATCGCCTTTCACATCCATGATATCGTCCTTGATCTGGAAAGCGAGCCCAATATTCTCCGCATAGCTGCCAAGCTTTTCGATATCTTTTTCAGAAGCGCCGCACAAAACAGCGCTTGCTATTACCGGAGCTTTTATAAGCGCGCCGGTCTTGCACCTATGCATGAATTCCAATGTAACTGTTTCGATCTTCTTTCCTTCCGATTCCATGTCGACGACCTGTCCGCGAATCATGCCGTCCGCGCCTGCCGCCCCGGCAACGATTTGCATCGCTCTCAGCCTGGCGTCCATATTCCTGCCGTCTGAAATCGACGCTGCAAGCATCAGTTCATATGCGCTGTTCAGGAGCGCATCCCCCGCTAATATGGCCATTGCTTCTCCAAATACCTTGTGATTCGTCGGTACGCCTCTTCTGTAGTCGTCGTTGTCCATTGCGGGAAGATCGTCATGTATCAGGGAATAAGTATGTATCATCTCGATCGCGCACGCATACGGAAGTATTTCGTTCTTATTGCCGTCCAGCATTTCGCATACGGCAAGCGCCAGGACCGGCCTCAGCCTTTTTCCGCCGGCCATCAGGCTGTATTTCATCGCATTGTAAATGTTCGAGCCGGGGCCTTCCTTGATCGAAAGATAATCGTCAAGAGCATTGTTTACAAGCTGTGTCCATTTGTCCAACCGAGCGTTGAAGTCCATAAATCCATCACTGTCCTAAAGCGGGCATCTCCTTTTCCAATATTCCGTTTTCGCCTTCTATCAGTATAGTAATACTGCGCTCCGCCTCATCAAGCTTTTTGTTGCAGAACTTCGTAAGTTCGACACCCCTCTGGAAACAGTTTATCGAATCCTCGAGGGTAAGCTCGCCTTTTTCAAGCTTTTTAACTATCTCTTCGAGCTCCGCTATAGCCTGTTCGAAACTTGCACCTTTTTCACTCATATTTTTATCCCCCTCCGGGTTTCCCAGCATATCTTCAATTTTTAGGCATCGTTAACATATGACTTCCGCTGATCTTTTCCGGAAAACTTCACTAACCAGGCTGCATGGGCGAGTAGCATGCGCAGTATGCGACCAGCCCGCTCCATTTTCCGTTAAAGAAGCGGAAGTAATATTTTAGTCGAGTCTTATTTGCACGCCTGGCCCCTTATCGATATCTCCCGGATCGCCCACTCCGCCTGAATCTCTGCCATACGGCTTTTCGCTTATTTCCTCTATTCGGCAGCTCAGAGTGCCATCCGTGACATAAACCCTGAGGCTGTCGCCGATATTTACGGAATGAATGGATTTCACCAGAGTATCGTCTTTTTCGGCACGTATTATACCATAGCCCCTTGCCAGTGAATTCAGAGGGCTCAGGGAATCCAACCTTGCCGCCAGCAGCGAGAGCCTGTTCCTGTACTGTATGCTCAATACTGAGAGCGCCTTATGCAGGTAACGTTTCTGAACGTCGAGCAGCATGCGCTCCTGGTATATCTTGTTGTAGGGCTGTCTGAACGCGACGCTTTCTCCAAGCCTCTTCAAAGTGAGCCTTTCCATTGAGGTCTTTTTAACAATTGCATTACGCAGGCGCATTTTAAGGCTATCCAGCCTGTTCTCGACCACTGATCTTTCCGGCATAACCAGTTCTGCCGCGGCCGAAGGGGTTGATGCCCTGACATCGGCCACAAAATCGGATATTGTGAAATCCGTTTCATGCCCGACAGCCGAAATCACCGGTATGCGGGATTGATATATGCTCCTTGCGACAACTTCCTCGTTGAAGGCCCAGAGCTCCTCAAGTGATCCTCCGCCCCTCGCAACGATGATGACGTCGACATTGTCAAGTTCGTTGAGCCGGCGCACCGCCCCGGCTATCTGCCCCGAGGCCGCCTCACCCTGCACCTGTACGGGATATACCTTTATATTTACATTGTAGAATCTTCTGCTGAGGATGTTGATTATATCGCGTACAACGGCGCCCGTTGAAGATGTGACAACTCCGATCGAACCCGGCAAATAAGGGAGCTTCCTTTTTCTCGCTTCATCAAAAAGCCCTTCTGCCGAAAGTTTTTGCTTAAGCTTCTCGAAAGCTACATATAGCGCGCCGACACCGTCAGGCTGTATCTCTTCAGCATATAGCTGATATTGCCCATCGCGTTCAAATACGGAAATATACCCGCGTACCAGTACTTTCATTCCGTCCTCGGGTTCGAACACTACAGAGGCCGCATGCGATCGGAACATTACGCATTTTAGAACGGATTTTTCATCTTTGATGGTAAAATAGAAATGACCTGAATAGTGGCTTTTAAAATTGGATATCTCACCCTTCACCCAGATGCCTGAGAGTATGATATCCCTTGAAATCAGGTCTTTGATATATTTATTCAACTCCGAGACCGTCAAAACGTTATTTGTTGGCATAATGTTCAGATGCCGCCTGACTGCTCGCCGGCAGGAGCATTTTTATCGGATATGTTGCTGAGTATCCCGTTTACAAACGAGCCCGCATCCTCACTACTGTACTTCTTGGCAAGTTCAACCGCTTCGTTTACAGAGACGCTGTAAGGAATGTCTTCCCTGAAGGCAATTTCATATATGCTGAGCCTCATTATCGACAGGTCGATCCTTGATATCCTGCTTATCTTCCAGCCCTTGGAATGGGCTTCTATCATGTTGTTTATATAATCAAAATGGCTGTATACGCCATCGACCACATCGTTTATGTAAGTCCTGTCCTTTTCGGAGATCGTATTTTCCTCGAAGAACAAATTCTTCTGAGATTCCCTGTCGTCTTTCTGGAATTCCATCTGGTACAGGAGCTTCATCGCCAATTCCCTGGAGACTCTTCGTCCCATGTGTTATCCTCCCGATTCTTACCTTCCGCTACCTGTATGTGCCCGGCGGCAATACCCTGTCAAGAAGGTTCTTTATATAGTCCTTGTCGTCATGTATTCTTTTCCCAATATAATAACCTACCCCGGTCAATAATGCAATAAAAAGGACTCTCCAAAATCCGAGTATCAGTATTAAAACAGCGGTCAAAAAGCCGATCGCCGCTCCATTGATCGCGCCACGGTTTGAATTGTAGAATTCCAGGATTTTTTCAAGGCTCATTATTGACACCTCCTATTCGACTCTTGCTTTAAATGTGACGCCTGTGTATATACTGTCCACGATCACTTTTACGTTCTTGACCTCTATCCCGGAAGCTTCCTCTACAGATTTTTTGACCCTGTTCTGTACCTCTTCCGAAATCACCGGGATACTGAGATCGGGCATTACTACTATCCGGACCTCTATTTCCACGCCGTCGTCGGCTTTCCTGACGAGCGTCTTCGATTCCCTGACCCCGTTGGATCTCTTTGAGGCGTTGATCGCGACATTTTCAATAGAGTTCAGCGATATCCTGATTTCCCCGATATTAGTTTGTTTACTTACAGCTTTTTTATCCTTGTTGCTTCTGACGCCTGAAAGCAGGAACATTATGCTCATTGCGAAGAAGATCAATCCGATTGTGAATATGATAACTCTCAGTGTTGTCCCGATATCTGACGAGATAGCACTTGTTACCAGGCCCGTAATGTCGTCGAACGCCTTTGGGACAAACGCTATGTACATCACGAACACGGACAGCACCGCAAGACAAAAAGCATACACAGCCAGCAAAACTCTAAAAAAGATATTCATGCCATACCACCTCTCCGGTCACCATTTTCCTTGGTTTATCCTACGCTTTTTGATGGATATCTTAATTATATTGTATTTACCAAAAAAAATAAACCCTTCCGGGTTTATTAATAAATACGTATTTACTTAATTTTTGTCTGTTCCTCAGGCAGTTCCTTCTTATGATCTCTTTCAATATTGACGCCCTGTATATGTATATTGACCTCTACTACGTTAAGGCCGGTCATTTCTTCGACAGCATGCTTCACTTTTTCCTGGATGCTCCACGCAACATCAGGTATGCGGTAGCCGTAATCCACTATAATGTAGAGGTCTATCGCCGCTTCCTTTTCTCCGACTTCAACCTTGACGCCTTTGGAAAGGTTTTTTCTGCCAAGTGCTTCAGCTATCCCGCCTGCAATTCCGCCGCTCATGCCTGTGACTCCGGGGACCTCCATCGCCGCAATGCCAGCTATGATTGCAACAACCTCGTCGGTTATTTTTATGGCGCCTATCTCATTGACCACACTTTGAACGTCTTCTTCCATGGCTACCTCCATTGGTACATCTTGCAATACAATCATTATAGCACTTCCTCCGCGTCAAGTAAATGTCAGAACAGCGTCTTTATATGAATATCTCCGACATCTACGTCGCCCTGCCTCGTAACGATATCGGTGATCTGGGCGGTCTGTGAAGAAGTCAGGCTCGGGGTCTTGATAACGATATCAACGCTGCCGTTGTCGGCGAACAGGACGAATGTTTCGTCAAACCCCATCTTGTTGATCAGAGCCTCGATCCTCATTTCCTTATCAGAGTTCTCAGTCAGCGTGATGATTTTAGCCTGTGCTTCCGCTTTCATCTCATCACTGGAATTGATATCGTCCGCTATAGCCTTGAGAGATTCGCTGTTTTCGCTTCTGCTCTGTTCCTTATCCATTTTGGCCTGCACAAAGTAATCATTAGCCATTTTTGAAGCGGTTACATTAAGCTGGGTATTCTCATTTTCAGCTACATCCTGTCCTGTTCCATCCAGACCTTCGTTGGCGATCTCATTATCTACATAAACCGCCTCACCCAGAGTACCGTCGGTATTGGTCGATGTGCTTCCCTGTCTGTAGCTGTACTGCAGGTAGCCAGCTACCACTATCATGAGAACCAATGCTAAAATGACTATCTGCTTCCTTTTAAAAACCATCATGACTCTGCCCCCTTTATAAAACTGCGAACAAGTTTTTTCGTTTTTTGTCCCATTCAATAATTAATATATTCAGGTCGTACAGCGTTTATATCTTTTTTTTGGAAAACCCTTTACTTTTTCCTCTGAACGACTTCGACCCTGTGAGCCGGTATATCAAGCACCACCCTGACGGCGCTGACGATATGTTCCCTGACCGTAACGCTGTCCGCTCCTTCCGCCACTACCAGGACGCCTTTTACCTCAGGACTCAGCTTTTTGAGGATGACCGGAGTCTTCCCCCCCGTCGGTGAATCCTCGTAAACGAGTGTATTCTCACTTTCGTCCTCCGTTATATTCCTGGTACCGCCTTCGCTGTCCTTTTCATCCGTCCTGCTGGTCTTTTTGCTGGTGTCATAGGCAGGTACATTCTCTCCTGCTGCTGAATATGTGATCATGACATCCACCCTGCCGACTCCCTGTATCTGGGAAAGTAATGTCCTGAGCCTTGTTTCCGTGGCATCGCCGCCCGAAGTGTTCTGTTTCATCACTTGTTCCTGTTCGGAAGTCTTTTGAGGCTCCTGCTTGGTATCCTGCGTCTTTGCGCCAAACAAAGCCGAGCCTGCAATGATCAGGATAATTCCGATAATTATGACAATGGCGGTATTCTCGATCAATTTTTTCTTATCCTGGCCCTGTATGAATTCCTTCACTCTTTTTATAACACTTTTGAAAATTTCCACAGTCCCACCTCTATACCTGCGAAATTACTATGTTTTGCTTGTCTATGCCAAAGACCCGGCTTATTCGGTCCTCAAGCAGGCCTCTCAGCTTTGGGTCGCATTTTCCGGCAGCCTGTCCATTTGACGCCGTAGAACCGATTTTCACCGTTTGAACTTTTTCAACAGGAGCTATATCATTTCCTAACCCACCCTCTTTCGTACCGGCCGGTCCATCACTTCCTTTGTTCAAGGTTCCCGAAGTGTCCGCGGCATCAAGTCCGCCGCGGTATTTGGTATTGTCTGCAGCAATGCTGATGTATGCCCTTTTGATTTCTCCGAAAGCTGCCGACTGGTAGTCTTCATTTATGATGACGTCAGCTTTTGCATCCTTTACGCCGTCGATCTCCTCGGCGTTCTGCTCGAGCTGGTCTATTATGTTTTTACGGTATACCCCGACGATCTGCTTCAATTGCGCCTGTTCAAGGTTTTTGCCTTCCTTTTGTATCTGTGCTTTTTCAAGCAGGCTGCTGTTCTTTGTCTGGCTCGCAGTAAAGTCGAATTTCTTCCCGGTCAGACCCGTCAGTGGATTTATGATCACAATGACAAGTATCGTTCCGGTAACAAGGTTTATGTATTTTTTCATTTTACCGCCGGGAAGCAGCATTTCTACAATGACAATGAACAGGACCAGCGTTACGATATTTACAACCCACTGCCTAATAAAATCGAGCATTGCACATTTCTCCTATCTGAGCATCGCGCTTGTATTCCCGGCGCTTACAAGCGCAGTCACTGATATCATGAACATGAACGCCACAGCTGCGGTCAATGAAAATATATAAAGCATAGAACCCGCCACATCGTTGATACAGGTCGTTATCCTGCTTTCCGATATCGGTTCGAGCAGCGCGCTCGCAGCCTTATACAGCGCTACCAGCGCAATGATCTTGATCAACGGGACTATGCATATGAGAAGGATGCCCACCATTGCCGCCACACCGGCCGCGTTTTTGATCAACAGCGTACAGGCGATAACGGTATCGGCCGCATCCGAAAGTGTTTTCCCGATTACCGGTATGAACGTGCTAATGGCGAACTTGGTCGCTTTCGTCGTTGCTCCGTCTATTACGGCGCCCAATGTGCCCTGGAGCGTTACGATTATGATAAAAGCTGTGAGTATGATTCCCAGCATCCATTGAACTACAGTCTTAATAAGGCTTGCGAGTCTGGTGAGCTGAATCTTCTCTGAAATGTTGTTTACTATGTTTATTATTGTAGTCAGAAATATCAGGGGCACGAAAAGGTTCTTTATAAGCGTTGCCGTGACCTCCACCACCATGAGGAGCACAGGATGCAGTATACCCCCGGCGGTTATGTTGCCGCCCGAGATTAGCAGGGCCATCAGCACGGGTATGGTCGCATACATGAAGCCTACCATCCGGTCTATGATCGAAGTACCCATTTTCACGACGGTACCGAAGCTGACAAGCAGTATCGTGACAATAACGATATAGCATACATAGAACGCGATGCGGCTCACATTCTCATTCATAAAATTCGCCTGCAGGTTTTTTAACAGCGAACATATGACTATAAGTATCGCAAGCTTTAATATGATGCCTAGGTTTTGATACAGTTCTTTAAAGAATAATTCCAGTATGTTGCCGGCTATTCCCTTGATATCGAAACTAAGCTTGCCCTCCGTAATATTCTTTATAAGTTCGTCGGGGTCGAAGCCGTCAAGGACGTCAAGATCCTTGCTGTCGGTATATTTTGAGATCACATCCCCGATATCTCCGGTACCGCTCGACGAAAGCTGCTGCTTGATCATATCGGATGTAATATCCGAGCCTTCCACTGTACTGTCGTTCCCAATGCCATTTTCAACAGTTGTCCCAATGTCATCGGCCGAAGTATCACCGACAGTTACATCGATTTTATCGGCCGCATCGGCTCCGGTATTACCCTCTGCCTCAGCAAAGCAGCACTCGGGCAGGATGCCGGACAACAATAGGAGGATCAGAAATTGCATTATTACTATTTTAATTTTTCTTCTGCGGATCATCGGTATTGAACCTCCATATCCTCCGTGTTTTTTCTGCCCAAAACCATTCCCGGCAGTCAATTGTTTCAGAATTTCGGCGTGATCTTCAATGGTATCACTGCGGCATGACCTTCAATACCAGGTCTAGCAGGGATGTAATGATCGGAACTGCCATTACAACTATGATCACTTTTCCTGCCAGTTCAATTTTTGATGCGATGGCGCTTTCCCCCGCGTCATTGCATATCTCCGCCCCAAACTCCGCTATGTAGGCTATACCTGTTATCTTCAATACTGTGGAAAAATAGACGGGTTTGATGTCGGCACGGTCGCCATAGCTCTGCAGGAGTTCGACAACCGACGAAAGCTTCGACGCCAGCAGGAGGAATATCACTACGCCTGTTACTATGCTGACCTGTACCGCCATTTCAGGTTTCTGTTTTTGCAGGATCAATATTATGACGGTCGACACAAGCCCGATCCCAATGATTTGTACTATCTGCATTACAGCCTCACTCCCGGGCTTTATCATTCAAGTTTGAATATGGTTTTCACTGTATCGAAAAGAACCGCTATCTCTTTTACTACCATAAGCAGGACGACAATAAGGCCTGCAAGAGTCGTCATCATAGCCTGTTCCTCTCTTCCCGAACGTATGAGCAGCTGATTTAGCACTGCTACGAGAATACCTATTGCAGCGATCCTGAAAATCAAATCCACACCCATAGAATGGTCAACCCCTTTTAAAGTAATTGCGTTCCGGTGTTTTGTAACACTCCATTTCTATTTGCATTTAGAGTGTTACAAAGACACTTTACCGACAATTGACCCTGTCAATTGCGGTTACCTGATTATTGCGGTCTGCATACCCGCGTTTTTTTCTGTTACAGTCCACTAATTGCTCACCCTTTTACAGCAGGACTATCACTACGGCGATCCCGCCAAGTACGCCGAGGCTTTTATACATCGTTTCATTTTTATTTCTGCTCTCTTCAGCCTTTTTCTCCTGCATCCGGAGCGCTTCCATCGCAAGCCTGATGTTTTTGATCTGGCCGTCAAGATCTGTACTGCCAAGCATCTTGCCGAATTCCACGAGTACTTGCTCGTCTTCCCTGTCGAGCGCCGTCCGGCGTATACATTGTCTAACAGCCTGTTCCCAGGCATTTTTCGCACTTTGAGCACCATTGTCCCTGAGTATCTCCGCCGCCCTGCCGAATATCAATCCTGTCTCGCTGTTTCCAACCCTGCTTACCCTTTCAAAAGCTTCGATCAGCACATCCGACAGATAACTTATCTGGTTCTCAAACATCTGAAGCAGCGTTTGCAGCTCCCTCAACTGCTGAGGCCTCCTGCTGCAGTCCCTTGAGAGTATGAAACCCAGGAAACTGCATGAAAGAATTACAATAAGGCTGCCAACTATTTTAAAAAGCATTTGCACCAGCTCCTGTTATTGGTTTCATCGTGCTGCCATCGACCACCTCGACAAGTGTTCCCGGACCGTTTCTGTTCCCCAGGACTACATACCTTTCAAACACCTTCTCTTCGATGAGTTTCAGGACCTCCCGGCGGCTTTTCAATTCCGAGATATTGTATCCGTGCGCCGATGTAACGATCCTTACACCGGCGTTCAGAACACATTGGACCGCCTCCCTGTCGCCGTCGTTTCCTATCTCGTCCGTTACGATCACTGCGGGCGACATTGACCGGATCATCATTGGCATGCCTATATTTTTCGGACATCCGTCCAGCACGTCTGTCCTTATACCGACGTCGTTCTGCGGGATACCCTTCATGCATGCCGCGAGCTCCGATCTTTCATCTATGATGCCGACCTTCACGCCTTTAAAGCCGTATTCGGATGCACCGTTGCTCAGAGTCTTTGCTATGTCCCTGAGTATCGTCGTTTTTCCGCATTGCGGGGGCGATATTATCAAAGTGTTGTATATATCCGAACTGTTCCTGAAAAGATACGCGAGCAGTTTGGAAGAACAGCCTGGTATCTGGTTTGACAGCCTTATGTTAAGGCCTGATATATCCTTGATGTTCCGGACTGCGCCGCCTTCCAGTATCACTCTGCCCGACAGGCCGACGCGGTGTCCTCCCTTTATCGTTATATAGCCATTCCTGATCTCATCCTGGTATGCGTATATGGAGTTCTCACTCATCATTTCCAGGGACTGCCTGATATCTTCCTGCGAAACGAGGAAACTTCCCGAAGGTTTGGACGATAACAGTCCGTCGGCGCCGATGAACCATTCCTTGTAATAATTTTGAAGTATCAGAGGTTTGTCCGCCCTGAGGCGTATTTCTTCCAGCGGCTCCAGGCCGTATATAAGCGCGCCCTCTATCGCGGAAGCCACTCTCTTTGAAATTACCGGCAGGATATATTTTTTGAGACTGCTTGCACTGCTGTTGTTCTGGTTGTTTTCAGCACTGTTCTTCATCAGTTTTCTACCTTCTTTTTCGCCTCACAATTTACGTGTCCCCATTTTTACTTTGATGCCTTAACTATAATTATTTGGCTTTGTCCAAATTTATGACTGGCAAAAAAATTTCCTGATTTTAAAATTATTATAAAAAGTATTGACCCTGACACAATGTCATAGTGTAACATGATGATAAAGATAGATAATATTTGAAAACTTCATAGCCGGCAGAGTAACATTCAGAATTAAAAAGCTCCCGGCAGGCCAGGAGGTATGGATGAGAACAATAAAGCAAGTTTCGGATCTGACAGGTATCAGTGTACGCATGCTGCATTACTATGACAACATTGGTTTATTAAAGCCTAGCGATGTCACAGACGCAGGTTACAGACTTTATAATGACAAAGCTCTTGAAACATTACAGCAAATACTATTTTACAAGGAGCTTGACATACCATTGAAAGAGGTTAGTGAACTCATGACCAATGCCTGCTTTGACAAAGCGCAGGTGCTGGAAAACCAAAAAAAGCTGTTGATACTGAAACGCAAAAGATTGACCGATTTGATAGAGCTTATAAATAGTACGCTAAAAGGAGAAAGCAAGATGAGTTTTAAGGAATTTGATATGAGTGAATATTTCAGTGCTCTGGAAGAATTAAAAATAGTACATAAGGATAGGATAATCAAAGCTTGCGGCAGTATGGAAAAATTTAATGAACTTATTGAAGGATGTAAATCCAAAGAAGTTGAAATCGCCAAAATGGCCGTGATGCAATATGGAAGTATTGAAAAATATATTACAGCCATGAAGAAGAATTTTGACAGTGATATTTTTACTATCGCAGAACAATATGATATGTTTAAAAAAGATTGCCTGGAAGATAAACATCCTGAATTGAAAGAATTGTTTAAAAAGCTTGTCTCCGACCTAAGCAAAGATACTGCTTCAGAGGAAATTCAACAAATTGCTGAAAGAATAACCGATACGGCCAAAAGGGATTACGAGTTATTTAGAACAGATGTGGAAGGTTATCACTGGTATAGTATGGTGCGAGGTTATCTGTTGATTCCCGAATGGATAACTGCGGTTGACGCGAAGTATGGCGCCGGCGCATCCAAATTCATTGGCGAAGCTCTGAAAAATAATCTGGGAGATAGGAAGCCCAAGATAGAAACATTATATGAAAAGCTTGTATCCGACTTAACTATAGATCCTTCTGTAAATGAAATTCAGGAGATCGTCAATGAAATAGTATATGAGACCCAAAAACAGCACGAAGCTTTAAAAATCGATGAGGGAGAAAATTATTGGGGCTATACGGCAGAGCTATATTTGTCAAATTCTATCTGGATAAAGGCAACTGATAATAAATATGGTAATGGTGCGGCTGAATTTATTGGTAAAGCTTTAAAGTTTTATTCTGAAAAAAGTAAGTAACAAAATGCTCCCTCTATGTATAACGGTTATTGTTTCCGCTGTATGCCATAAAGGGAGCAAATTAATCTTTGAGCAGCTTTATAACAATGTAGAGACCGGCTTAATGGACAGTTCCGAACTTATTGAAGGGCCAGAACCTGAACACAGCTTTCCCTTCGATCTGTGAGCGGTCGATCAGCCCGAAGGTCCTGCTGTCCTTGCTGACCTCCCTGTTGTCGCCCAAGACCAAGTATTTGCCCACAGGTACATTTATGGGGAAGATGACTTCCCTGGGGTATGTAAGTCCTTTTACATATGGCTCATCAAGCCTTTCACCGTTCCTGTAAACGCTTCCGTCGCGGATATCTATCTCATCGCCAGGTATTCCGATAACTCTCTTTACAAGGCGCACATTCGTCTTTTCCTCGACCGGCACGAAAACCTGGGATACGTCCTTCAGAAAGACTTTTACCCTATCTATGTAATTCATTGGATATTGGTCCTCAATAAAAACTATTATATCGCCCCTGGCAGGACTGCTGAACAAATATGTAATTTTTTCAATAAACAAGTGCTGGCCTTCCATCAGGGTATCCTGCATGGAAGTCTGTCTGACCTGTGTCGTCGCGAAAACTGTTGTATTGAGCAATGCGACCAGTATGAACGCAGCGGCAAACACAACGATCCATTCCCAGACTTCCCTTAAAAGTGTTTTCATTTATGATATTCACTCTTTTCCGCTAAGTAAAAATCTTCGGAGCATCAAGCACTTCAGATTTTTAAACAAGACTTCGCCATGTTTCATTAATAAAAAGGCAGGTCACCTGTTTCCAAGGACCCGCCTTGATACTTTATGATTATTTATCCGAATCGTCGCTGCTGTCTGCACATTCATTGCAGTCGCATGTCCATTCTATTTCTATCTCCTTGTTGCAGTGAGGGCACAATACGGAATCCTTTTTCATGTATGCATCTTCAAGATTTACGGTTTCTCCGCAATGCGGGCAATCGAATTCGGCGTCTATTTCTTCCTCTTCCTCGTCTTCTTCTTCATCATTGTCGTCCTCATCGCAGCATTCACCGTCACAGCATTCGTCTTCGTCATCGTAAATAAGGCTTTCGATTTCGGACAGATCGTCATCTATCTCATCGATCTGTTCGGTGAGCTGTTCCTGAACTTCTTCAACGTCGTCTACAGCAAGCGCTACATCGTCCAGCACATCAATAATAGCTTTCAGCAGTTTGCCTTCGTTTGTGGCGTCGCTGATCTGCATCCCTTCAGCCAGCCCCTTCAGGTAGGACACTCTTTCCTTCAGATAATTCATAAAACCTCCGTTCCTTTGCAGTTTATGCAAAGTATGCTTATTTTCACACTTTTCAATACTATTCCCGCTGTTAAATCTGTTTATGCCCACGGGTCACAGTTTACGCTCTTTCAAGATATTCCCCGGTCCTGGTGTCTATCCTGATCCTATCACCCTGGTTCACAAAGAGCGGAACCTTGACTACAGCGCCTGTTTCAAGAGTCGCAGGCTTTGATGCGCCGGTGGCGGTATCACCCTTGAATCCGGGTTCGGTTTCAGTAATTTCCAGTTCGACGAATGTCGGAGGTTCGATACCGAAAACATTTCCCTTATAGGAAAGTATCTTTACGGTCATGTTTTCCTTGACGAACTTGAACGTATCACCGATGGTATCCTTACCTATCGGAAGCTGTTCGTAAGTCTCGGTATCCATGAAGTAGTAGAGGTCGCCGTCGTTGTAAAGGTACTGCATGTCCTTTCTTTCGATATGCGCCTGTTCCACTTTATCGGTCGGGTTGAATGTTCTTTCAACCGTAGCACCGGTTATTATGTTTTTCATTTTCGTTCTTACAAAAGCAGCGCCCTTACCGGGCTTTACATGCTGAAACTCCACGACCTGAAATATCTGACCGTCCAGTTCGAACGTAACTCCGTTTCTGAAATCACCTGCTGTTATCATCTGAATTCCCTCCACTTATATCAATCTGATTCTTTCGCTTATTACCGCACGGATGCATGATCGGTTCCATTACAACGTTAGTAATATATCCTAGATAATATTAAATTAAAATAACATGTATTTCAAGAAAAATTTTCTTTTATAAAACAATCACTTCTTTGGTCGAAGCTGTCAATATACTGACATTATCAGCGCCGATGGCGACCATATCCTCGATCCTCACGCCGCCGAGGCCGGTCACGTATATCCCGGGTTCAACGGTAACTATCATTCCTTCCTTCAGTACGAGATCTCCTCTCATTGAAAGCGTGGGATCCTCATGTATCTCCAGACCTACGCCATGGCCCAGTCCATGTCCGAAATTGTCGCCGAAGCCCGCATCCGATATGAATTTCCTTACTACTGCATCCACTTCCCTGCCCGTCATACCGCTTCTAACCGTATCAAGTCCAAGCCGGTTCGCCTCAAGTACGATTTTGTATATCCTTGCAAGCTCAGGATCCGGCTTGCCCAGAAATACGGTCCTTGTCATATCCGAGCAGTAGCCCTTGTAAAGAGCTCCGAAATCTAATGTTATGATATCTCCGGCCTCGATTTTCTTTTCCGAAGCAACGCCGTGCGGCATCGAAGCCCTGAGGCCTGAAGCGATTATCGTGTCGAAGGACGGTCCGATGGCTCCCTCACGCCTCATTTCATGCTCCATTTCGGCAGCAAGTTCGATTTCGCTCACACCGGGCTTTATATATTCGAGAATGTGTGAAAAAACATTGTCGGCTATTTTGACAGCCCGCCGTATAACATCTATCTCAGATTCATCCTTGACAATACGCAGTTCTTCAAGTACCCTGCCAAGAGGAAGAAACTCGGCAGCCTTCAGTTTTTCATGGTATTTGCTGTATTCGGCGTAGGTCACACGGCTGTCTTCGAAAGAAAGGCTCCTGATCCCGTCTTCTTCTATAAGGCGGTTCAGCTCGTCATATTGACCGCCCCTGTATTGAATGATCTCATAATCCGGCGCCTGGGACGCCGCCTGCTCGACATATCTGAAATCCGTAAGCAGCGCCGCCCTGTTTTCGTCGATGAACAAAATTGCCGAAGTACCCGTAAATCCGGACATGTACATATAATTGACACGTTCAGTTATCATTACCCCATCGATATTGTTCTGTTTCATTTTCGCACGCAGTCCGGCAAGTCTGTTTTTAAATATATCCGGCATTTTCATTGCTCCTTTATATATAAGATATTTTGTTAAAGCGTCTGAAATTCTTATTACAGCAGGGACGCCGCCTTCAAAGCGATCATGTAACTGTCGGCTCCGAACCCGCAGATCTGCCCGACGCATACAGGCGCGATCACCGACTTGCTTCTGAATTCCTCCCTGGCATGTATATTCGAAAGATGTATTTCTATGCATGGAATCTCGACAGCCTTTACGGCGTCGCGGATAGCTATGCTGTAATGCGTATAGGCGCCGGGGTTCATGATAATCACGTCATATTTGCCCCTGGCCTCATGCAATTTATCGATTATCTCACCTTCGTGGTTTGACTGGACAAAGTCGGCTTCCATCCCCAGTTTTTCCGCCTCTTTTGTTACAGCGGCGCCGATCTCCGCAAGGGTCACGCTTCCATAGATGTCCTTTTCCCTGACTCCGAGCAGGTTGAGATTAGGTCCGTTTATTACGATTATCCTTTTACTCATATTACTCATATTTCCCCTTTGCTAAAGCCTTTATCCGCGCACTGTCAAGGATTGTGCCTGGGATTCCTCTTTACGAGGACGGCTGCCTTTGTGATTGCTGCAATAACGTCGACTTCGAACTGCTGCCTCAGCGTATCAATCTTCGAGTACAGCTCGCCCTTTTCAGTTACTATGTACTTGGGCGGCAGATCATTGAGGGCTATTGCAGCGATATCGAGCAGGCACTTGTCGCAGGTGCACACATTGATGTCCGAAAGGATTTCCTTCATCTGGTTGAATACGATCTCTTCCATATAATTTTTGATTTGCGGCATATGATTTCCCCCTTAAATAATTTATTTGCTCTATGCTTAGGCATCGTTAAAAAATAACATCCGCTAATCATTTACGGGGAACTACACTAACCGCTCCATTCCCCGTATAAGAAGCGGAAGTAATTTTTTAGCCGAGCCTTAACAGAAATTGTGACTCCGCCGGTTCAACCGCCCATGTAAATCAAAAACAGATCCCAACCCCACATGATAGTAATGAAGGCTCCGATAACGATAAACGGCCCGAATGCGATAGTGTCCTTTCTCTTCTTCAAACCCGAAACCATCATCAAAAGCGAGAGGACGCCCCCCAGCACGACTGAAAGCAAAAGTGCCTCCATGCATAGTCTCCAGCCGAGAAAGAGCCCTATCGGGGCCATAAGCTTGACATCTCCCATACCGAGAGCGTCATCGGACCTGTATATCAGCGAACCGAGTATCGCCACCAGCAGCAGGAAGCCTGATCCCGGCAGTATTCCTGCCAAAGGGGTCCACCATTTTTCATCCCCGAATATTTCAACCTGGGGATAGAAGCAATTATATGCGAAAAATGCCATTCCGCCAATCAGGCCGGCTATGACAAGCCCGTTCGGAATGATCCTGTGTTCTAAGTCGATAAAGAACACCGCGATCAGTATAGTCATCAGATATGCATAAGCAAAAAATGATACCGAAAACCCGAACTTGTAAAACAGGGCTGTGAGAATAGCCGCCGTTAGAAGCTCAACAAGCGGATACCTCGGTGAAATACGCTCTCCGCAATGTCTGCAGTGGCCTTTGAGAATAGCGTAGCTGAAAACCGGGACGAGGTCTCTTGCAGTCAGGCGCTTTCCGCATTTTGTACATGAAGATGGCGGCGCGATTATCGATTTACCCTGAGGGACCCTGTAAATAAGAACATTTGCAAAAGAGCCGACAAACAGGCCCAGAACAAATATTGCCGCAAAAGCAAACGCCATAACTCCTCCTGACCTTTCATTGAAAATCAATAGACCTCATGGTTTATTGTCCTATGATTATTCTCTGCTTTTGTCAGAAAATCCTTTATTCGGCCAAATATTTTACAAATTCCGATGAAAGGTCCCGAAGCTTAACATCCGGGATATCTATCCCCATCCATATCTCAAAAGCCCTTACACCCTGATAAAGCAGCATTCCAGCTCCATTTGCAACCCTGCAGCCCGCTTTTTTCGCCTGCGTCAGGAGCTTTGTCTCCGCAGGGTTATAAATAACATCATAAACTATCTGTTCCCTCCGGAACTTGAAATCCTCCTTCAGAGGACTATTGTCCACCCTGGGGTACATACCGGCGGATGTAGTGTTGATGATCACATCACACTCCTCGAGCGCAACTGCAGCTTCTTTGGAATCCAAAGCCATAGATTCCGTTATCTTGCCGAAGCCTTTAGCCTCAAGCACACGGTTTACATTGAGTGAAAGCTCCAGCGCTCTTTCAGGCGTACGGTTTATGACGGTTATTTTTTCAGCGCCCACCGTTGCTATCTTTGCTGTCAGCGCCCGCGCAGTGCCGCCGGCCCCGAGTATGCAGACAAGCTTGCCCTCGAAGCCGCCGCCCGTCTGCTCGCTGAACGCGCGTAAAAAACCGTCCCCGTCGGTATTATAGCCGTATAGCTTATCGTCGGAGAGCCTTATAGTATTCGCCGCGCCCAGTAATAAGACTTCCTCGTCTATTTCATCAAGAAATCGCAGAACTTCTTCCTTATATGGTATCGTGACATTGAAACCGGCAAACCCCAAAGCTTTAAGACCGGATACGGCATCTTCCAGCTTTCCGCCGGGGACCTTTATCGGGATGTATATCCCGTCGATCCCCATCATGGAAAAAAGGCTGTTCTGCAGTACCGGTGAAACAGTATGCTCTATTGGATTTCCAATCAGCCCGGTCAGTTTTGTCTTTCCGCCGACTCTTGTATCAAGCTGCATTGAATGCCCCGCCTTTTCAATGAATATCTTTCTTTTTCGACCATTCCGAATACCGTATCAGTACCCTTTTCTCAAATATGCGTTTGAACCTTACAAGCTTGCTTTCCCGCTTGTCGATGGGACGGACAAGTATGGTGAACATGCCTGCGCGGTTCCCCCCGTAGACATCTGTAAATATTTGGTCTCCGACCACGGCTATGTTTTCGTTTCCGATACCCATTATCCTGCCTGCTTTCAAAAAAGCCTGCGTACCCGGCTTCATCGCCCTGTGCACCGCATTGAGCTGCAGTCTGTCGTTGAATCTGACCACTCTTTTCTTCGAAGCGTTTGATACTATGCAAAGCTTGAAACCCGCAGCCTTCATCTTACCTATCCATTCGGCCGCGTTCTCGTCGGCATCGGCAACATGGTTCGGTACCAGCGTGTTGTCGATATCGAGTATCAACCCGAGGATCCTGTTCTTCTTCAGCAGTTCGGCGGTTATATCCCGGATGCCGTTGATATAGAGATCCGGGAAAAGTATTTCGGACATCATTGCCTCCCGGTTTATATAAATTATTAGCTTTTCATTTATGTACAGATGATATCGCGCTTTCTGTTATAACGCATCAGTTCACAGAAAATTTTTCGGCAACAGATTTCGCCAAGGCGAAATGTTTCATTAAAGTAGTATTTCTGCAAAGCAGAAATCCATTGTAGAAAAATTTTCTTACTCAGGATGCATGGGCGAGCAGATGACATAATCATCGACCAGCCTCTGCTGCGTTTCAACGTCGCTACCTCGTTATAATAACAAAAATATACCCGGCAGGCAACGGGCGAATTTGCTTTAAAGTATGGATTTTTTATAAAAAAAGTTGCATAATTAAAAAAAACATTTATAAGGGTAATACGTTAGGAGGTTGCCGATAGTGACACAGAAAATAAGCATACACAAAACCAGGAACCCGAAAACAAAGCCTGATCAGAAAAACCTTGGATTCGGGCAGCATTTCACGGATCATATGTTCATTATGGACTACAGCAGGGAAAAAGGCTGGTATGATCCGCGCATAGTTCCCTACGGACCTTTGGAACTCGACCCTGCTACAATGGTATTCCATTACGGCCAGGCCATCTTTGAAGGCTTGAAGGCCTACAGGACCGAAGACGGACGCATCAACCTCTTCAGACCCGAAATGAACATGAAAAGGGTCAATAATTCAAATGAAAGGATGTCTATTCCTCAATTTGACGAAGCATTCGGAGTTGAAGCGATCAAAACGCTGGTAAGCATAGACCGCGACTGGATCCCGACCGAACCGGGCACATCGCTATATATCCGTCCATTCATAATTGCTACGGACCCGTTCCTTGGCGTAAGATCTTCGGATACTTATAAATTTTTAATAATACTTTCCCCGAGCGGCGCTTATTACCCATCCGGAATAAATCCCGTCAGGATCATGATAGAAAATGAATATGTACGTGCGGTAAGAGGCGGCACCGGCTTTGCCAAAACTCCGGCCAATTACGCAATAAGCCTCAAAGCACAGGAGCTCGCTCACGATAAAGGCTACGTACAGGTCCTCTGGCTCGACGGCGTCGAAAGGAAATATATTGAAGAAGTCGGTTCCATGAACGTATTCTTCAAGATCGGCGACGAAGTCGTGACGCCGGAGCTCAATGGAAGCATACTCCCCGGCATCACAAGGAATTCCTGCATACACCTGCTCAAGCATTGGGGCGTAAAAGTCACCGAAAGAAAGCTTGCTGCACAGGAGCTGTTCGACGCACATGCGGCAGGCAAGCTGGTAGAAGCTTTTGGAACAGGAACGGCTGCCGTTATTTCACCTATCGGCGAACTGAACTGGGACGGCAAAGTCATTACTGTAGCCGGCGGAAAGATAGGAGACCTCTCCGCCAAGCTCTATGAGACTATCACAGGCATACAGAGCGGCTCCGTGAAAGACGAGTTCAACTGGATCACAGAAGTTAAGTAACTATTCGGTTCTGACATTGATCAAAAAGGAAGCATAAATGCTTCCTTTTTTTCATAATAAATTTTAAGAAATACTGAACAAGAGTTGAAGTTGATGACGTTCTTAATAATCGTCCTACTTGTCGCAGCTCCGCTTTTTTTATTTGCAGCCAGGCCTTCCGGGATTATTTATTTCAGGAGGTTCGCGCTCCCTTTTTTATGCATACTATTCGTACTCTGCCTCATTCTGTTCTCAGGCAGCGCGGTTAAGGCAGCGCAGAATGGCCTTGCCCTGTGGGCGGGTGTTGTAGTGCCCTCTCTGTTCCCTTTTTTTGTCGCATCGGAGATAATCAATTCCACGGGCTTCATCAGGACGTCGGGTATTCTGCTCGAGCCTGTCATGAGGCCCGTTTTCAATGTCCCGGGTTGCGCCTCGTTCGCATTGCTGCTCGGAGTCACCTCGGGCTATCCGGTCGGCGCCAAGATAACAACCGACCTGAGGAACGGCGGATTGCTGAGCAGAGATGAAGCTGAGAGGCTGCTGTCTTTCACTAACAATTCGGGGCCTCTATTTATCGTCGGCGCAGTAGGAACCGGCATGTATGGTTCCTCACGCATCGGGATATTCCTTTTGGCATGCCATATCCTCGCCTGTCTGACTGTTGGCGTCCTCTTCAGATTTTACAGGCGATCCCGATATTCCCGCAAAAAGGAAGTGCGCAAAAAGGATATTCTAAAAACATTCAAAACAAGTCTCGCATCACAGCAGGCCCAAGCCGGAGGATTTGGTTCCGTTCTGGGAAACGCCATAAAGAATTCAGTTTCGACGATCCTTGCCATAGGCGGTTTTATCGTACTTTTTGCAGTTATAATCCAGATGCTTTCAGAAGCCGGTTTAATAAATATCCTTGCCGGCGCTCTTTCATATATCCTGTCCCCACTGGGACTTGACAGGGGTGTATTGACAGGCGTATTAAGCGGAATCTTCGAGATCACTACAGGTTCCGGGATCGTAAGCCGCCTGGCATCTGTACCAATCGCCGTAAAGCTGCCGGCCGTGAGCCTGATTATAGGCTGGGCAGGTTTGTCCGTACATTTTCAGGTTATGAGCATAACTTCGGGCACCGATATACGCATATTGCCGTATTTTTTCGGGAAAGCCCTTCAGGGTGTCATTGCCGCAATATATACTGCCGTGGGGATAAAACTGTTACGGCTGGAAACACTTGCGGAAGTACCGGTGCTTGGTTCTAACGGATCGGGCGCATCCGGATCGCTGCAGCTGTTTTTGAAATCATCGCTGATGATGCTGGCTTCGCTTGTATTGCTGATTGTTTTGAGCAGAATAGCGTATAA
>JAEYOM010000084.1 GCA_023411715.1 Bacillota bacterium
TTCCGGAAAACAAACTGTCCGATGCGAACGAAGCCATGCTGACTGATATGATCAGATTCGCGCGTTCAAACGGAGTCGATCTGGATATCAGGCGCTATGGCACGAAAAAAGTCAAGTCCGATGACACAGACACCAGCGGAGAGGGTAATGGAGACGGCGAAAGCAACGTCGGAAGCAACGCCGGAATTAATGACGAAAACAGCGGAGACGGCGGAAGCAACTGAAACTGGGCATTACTCCTGCCATCTGCAGATGAAAAATCGCAGATGGCAGGAATGAGTCAACCTGAAATCATTTATTTAATCGAATCGGCATAAGCCTTCAAATCATATAGCTGCCCGGAATTGCCCCCTTCAATGCCGTCAGGCCGACGGTTACCGGTATTGGAAGATGTTCCGCCCGACGTTGTTCCTGCCGTATCCTTCCATTCACTTTCAGCTACGACTGTACCATTCTCCCGGACCCACGTCATAATGTCGCTGCCGCGGCTGCCTCCCATGCCTCCGGCCATTACGTATCTGATTTCTCCGCTGGCTGCAAGTGCTTTAAACTGATCCAGACTCAGTATGCTATCGTTTCCGGAAAAACCGCCGAGGGCCATAACTGATTCACCTGAATTAATGATTATATCCGATGCACTATTGGAAGATGATACGACAAGCAGATATTTTTCATTAGTTTTATTCTTCCTCAAAAACTCAATCAGCCTGGAGTTACCATTATCTGTGGGGCCGCCATCCATGTTTCCAATCGTGTTTCCCATCTTGTTTCCGTCTGTTGCAAGTTCCAGTCCTGCTGCAGGAAAGCTTCCGGATGCCTTATAAAACATCGCCGTGGAAGACCATACTGCAGGAGCGATTAAGAGGCCTATCATGGCAGTACTTAGCAGCGTTTTCTTCAGCTTTGCATTTTCATTTTTAGTCAGGTTGATTAGGGCAAGCGCTATTGAAGCCGCAAAGCATAATACTGTCAGTACGGTCATCAAGACTTTGGTAATACTTGAAGTATCAATATAATAAGACAGTATCAACAATTGGAGCAGGCCATCGGCAATAAGCGCTATGGGAAGAATCCACATCTTCCATCCGCCTTCATTATAAAGCCTCCACATAGATACGATCCCGATCCCTGTCAAAGCTGCAATTGGCGCTGCAAGCATTGTTAAATAATAAGGATGGAACACACCTGTTGAAAAGCTGAAGTAGATAAACTCCGGTAAGAGCCACATTAACCACAGTATCAATGACAGCTTCTTTTTATCATTAGTAAATGCTCTTGTAAATCTCTCCTTTATCGCTGCTGCTATGAAACCGATCAGAGCAAGCGGGAACAGCCAGATGATCTGATCCGACATACTGTTATTGGAAAAAAGTCTTGTAATGCCGGATTTTTCACTGCCTCCAAAGTTGCCGCCCATCCCGCCGCCGGATCTGTTTCCTTGCCTGTCGGGCGGAGTGCCGCCAGGCCCTCCGGGATTGAAGCCGTTTCCGTCAGTGGGCGGAGTGCCGCCAGGCCCTCCGGGGTTGAAGCCGTTTCCGTCCACGGGCGGAGTGCCGCCAGGCCCTCCGGGATTGAAGCCGTTACCATCCGCGGGCGGAGTGCCGCCCTGACCATTTGAACCGGAAATGCCCCCATCTGTAACAGTAGCACTTGACTGTCCGTCCATATTTGCACTGTTCCCGTCGGTTGAACTTCCGTCCGACACTCTGAACCGGCCATTATCGTTGGGAGGAACACCCTGCTTCATTTCACCGGGATTTTGCCCCGGCCCGGCGCCGCCAAAATTGGATGTGGTGCCGATACCGAGCCTGCTCAAGCCATTCCACCCAACTATCAGCTCCATTTCCGAATTATTCGTACTGCTTCCGACATAAGGCCTGTCCGATGCCGGTACCGAATCTACAATTACCGCCCATGAAAAAGATATGATCAAAAGCACAAGTGTACCCGCTGCCAGATGCATAAACCTCTTCTTTAATGAAACCGATGTTGAAAGCAAATAAGTTATATATATAGCCGGGACGATCATATATGCCTGAAGCATTTTAATGTTAAAGCCAATACCTACCAGAGCCAGACTTAACAGAAGATATCCCGGTTTTCCTTTTTCAGCCGCTATAGAAACAGCCCAACAGGCAAAAAGTAATACCATGACAAGCAGGTTATCAACTGTATTATTTCTGCTTACTGCAACGAAAACAGGCGTAATTGCCAGACATAGTGCTGAC
This sequence comes from Bacillota bacterium, assembly GCA_023411715.1. GTDB lineage: Bacteria > Bacillota > Clostridia > Acetivibrionales > DTU013 > JAEYOM01. The sequence continues at coordinate 2,229 of JAEYOM010000084.1, forward strand.
ATCAATCCCGCGGCACCTCCGAAACATCTCTTGACGATGACATAAATCAAAGCAACCGAAATCACTCCTGCAAGCGCCTGGGGCAAAAGGATGCTCCATCCGCTGAAACCGAATATCCTGGCGGATATGGCCTGGATCCAGAAACCAAGCGGCGGTTTGTCAATAGTTACAAAGCCTGCCGGATCAAATGCTACGAAAAAAAAGTTTTTCCAGCTCATTGTCATGCTTTTTACGCCTGCCGCGTAATAGCTGTTAGCATACCCCTCAATATTCAAATTGGTGAAATTTAATACTGCAGACAACAATAAAATGAGTGACAGCCATAACTTTTCCAAAGTGAATTTTACTTTCTTTATCAATGTGATGCCCTCCCCGCTTGAAATACCCATAGCTTATATGCAAAGAAATTTGTGATCTGAGCCAATACGGTGACAATGATCTTTCCTGCGTATACGTTCAGGTTCATGTTATTTACAAGTAATTTTATAGCCAGAGTAGTAATCAGAAGAGTAACCAGATTAATCAAAATGAACTTAAGCAGTTCCTGAATATTCTTTTTACCCGAATTCTTATCCTGAAAAGTCCATCTCTTATTGAATATAAAACTGTTTGCGACTCCGCAGGAATACCCCAACACCTGACATACTGCATAATTAATGTCGAACAGGCTATTGAACACCGTAAAAACCATAAAATCTATTAACGTATTTGCGATGCCGATTATGGAGAACCTGCTCAAGTGTTTAAACCTTCCGCATAAAATATTGTTTATAATTTTAGCTATTAATTCCATATCTTTTTTCTGTCCCCTTGAAATTTATCTTACTGGCAATGATATAATTGGGCCTGGCTTTGCTTTCATCGGAGATCCTTCCGATATATTCTCCCAATATTCCGATGCAGACAAACAACAAGCCAAACATAACAAGATTGGATGCCAGGATAAAACTAAAACTCAGTATTGGGGAATACTTGACTGAATTCCTTATGATTGTGCACAGCAGAGCAACGATACCCGCCAAAAAAGTGAAACCACCGAAGTACCCCGCTACGCGGAGCGGTTTGTAAGAGAATGACGTAATACCGTCAAAAGCCAGTTTGATCATCTTCTTTAGAGGATATTTTGTCTCTCCGGCAAAGCGTTCCTGCCTGCTGAACTCAACAAAGGTTTGTTTATATCCGACCCAGCTAACAAGGCCTCTAACATATCTGTTTCTTTCAGGGAGTTCTTTTAAAGCGTCACATACATCCCTGTCTATTAGTCTGAAGTCACCTGTATCTACCGGTATATCGATGCTTGTCATACTCTTTAGCAGTCTGTAGAATACTTTTGCCGTTACTTTCTTAAAGAGTGTTTCTCCCTCTCTTTTTATTCTTTTGCCATAAACCACATCATATCCTTCCTTCCACTTTGCAATCATCTCCGGAATAACTTCCGGGGGATCCTGAAGGTCGGCATCTATCACAATAATGGCATTTCCTGATGCCAGATCCATGCCTGCGGTTATTGCAGCCTGATGTCCAAAATTTCTTGAAAAATTGACGAGTCTCATTTTTCCGTCCTTCGCGCACATCTTTTCAGCTTTATCCCTTGTTCCGTCATTGCTCCCATCATTGACAAAAATGATCTCGTAACTCTCCTGAACAGTATCCATAACATTTTTCAATCTTTTATAGCTCTCATCAAGTACAAGTTCTTCATTATACAAGGGTACGACAACAGAATAAGCTATATTATAATTCACGCCGATCACTCCGTTCATTTTGGCAAGTTCCAGTTTTAATTCTCTTTTTTAATTATAGACAGCAAATGTAGAACCGATATCAAGCAATTATGGGAACAGCATGTGATTTACGAAAGCCAATATGTACTCTAAATATAAAAAGGATACCCGGTATCAGCCGGGTATCCAGGATTAATTATTTGTCACTGTACAAAGCTATTTCTGTATAACAGGGAACCTGATGATAAAGCTTACCCCTTTATCTTTATTTAAAGCCATTATTTCTCCATGGTAAAAATTTATAATTTTTTTGGAAATAGCAAGTCCAAGACCGAAATTCCCTGTTTTGTCCTTATAGAAGTTGTCAAAAATATGACTCATATGAACCTCATCAATGTTAGGACCGTCATTGTATATTTCCAATACTGCGAATGGGCGTCGCGCTTTTAAAGATATTCCAATCTTTTTCTCCGCATACCTAAGCCCGTTATCCAGGATATTTTCGATTGACACCCGTATTTTATCCTCATTTCCGCGGATTGTAATTTCATCCATATCAAGATCCCATTCGATTTTACTGTTGACCACTTCAAATCTGCTTATAATATACCTGATCAGATTTCGTAAATCGATCGCGACGTCCTCATTACTATTATCGAGAACATAATCGAGGGTATTCAGATATAACATCTGCTTAATCTTCCTATCCAGATTGACGGCTTCATCTTTGATGATTTCCGCGGTTTTTTCGATGGAATCTATATAAACGCCATCCATAATGGCCTCCGCATGGCTCAGAATAACCATGACTGGAGTTTTCAGATCATGGGAAATGCTTTGAAGAAAAAGCTTTTCTTCTTCGTCCGCCCGTTTCAGCTCCTTCCGCATATGATTCATTGACCCGGCCAGTCTGCCGATCTCGTCTTCGCTTTTTATTCCAATAGGTTCTTCCCAATCTTTTTTTGCTATTCTTACAGTATAATCTTCCAGTTCCTTCAGAGGTTTTGATAAATAATTGGCAACAATCTTCGCTGCCAGAAAACTAATGGCAATAAAGGCGGCCCCAACTATAAGAACGAGGTATAACAGGCTGTTATCTTCCATTTCAGGCATATAGGTGATCAGGTATGACTTGCCCGTATTGCCATAGCTGACTGAACTGATCACAAATATGAATTTCATATTGCGATATGATGCGACATACTGCTTTCCAAAAATATCGCCTTCCGTAATATACCCGGCCATCCACGTTTTAACGGGATCGTCATTTACATTCATAATACCATGGCGTTCCGGCGGTATAGGCGGGGGTGTTCCCGGATCCTTTCCCGGATCCTTTCCAATATCTGTGATTCTGGTATTTTCATTTTCATCTATACTTATAATAAAATGGCTGCTGCCCCTCAGATTCCTCATTTCATCAAATCTGCTCGGTTTACTGAAATCTCCGCTTTTGAGCAAAATATCGTGAGCGACCTTTAAATCCTGAATTTTGGCGTTCTCATTCATTTTCTTAAAAGCAAAAAGATATAACAACGAGATACTGAATACTATAATTAATATAATAGCAGTAAAAGTAGTCCAGATTCTCATTGTCAGCGATTTGAATTTCAGTTTCTTCATAATTTGTATACCAGCCTGTAACCATAGCCATACACCGTTTCAAAGCTCAATTCGGATATCTTTTTCCTTACTCTCCTTATGGTATCATCGACGACCCGATCGGAACCAAAGTAATCATCACCCCATACGGCATTTAAAATCTGGCCTCTGGTTACTAAATTATTCTTGTTTTCAACAAAAAAGCATAGCAGGTCAAATTCCTTGTTCGTTAGTTGGATTTCTTTGTTCCCTAGTAAAACATTTCTTTGCCGCTTATTTATTTTATAACCTGAAATGCTTAAGTCCTTATCCTGCGGACCATTTTCAGCTGTTCCATAAACTCTTTCCAGCAGCTTATTTGTTCTAATAACCAACTCCCTGGGTAAAAATGGCTTTGATAAGTAATCATCGCTGCCGAGTTCGAGTCCGATGACTCTGTCGAGTTCTTCATTCCTTGCAGACATAAATATTACAGGTGTGTTTTTATTGTAATTTTTAATAGCCCTAATAATGTCGTATCCGTCGATGTCGGGAAGCATTATATCCAATATCCAGAGGTCCGGCATATCCGCTATTCTCTCCATTGCGGCGCTGCCGTTAAAAAATGTGGTTACATCGTAACCCTCGCGCAGCAGGTATTTTTCAAGCAATATATTCAAGCTTTTTTCATCCTCAACAAGATATACCTTTTTGGACAAATCTATCACCTTCACTTATTATCTTATAGTGTATCATTCTATCATACAACAATAAAAACAATTCAGATAAACCGTGTGAAAATTGTGTGTTTGTATCGACAGCACAATTTATGTTTTGAGGATGTTAATGAAGAAAAAAGCATATTAATTTGCGATTTAAGCTAACCCCACTTTATAAGCACAATATTACCAAAATATCCCATGTAGAGCATGAGAAAATTACTCACGTTATAAATACGTGGGTAATTTATTTATTTTTTTACTCACGTCATATTGATGCGGGGGACTTATTGAAAAAAACCGTGCCGGAATAAGAAAACTGCCTGGTACCATACTTAGGAATGAAACAACAGGAGAAACTGTTTATACGCCTCCGTCCGGTGAAGAGGAGATACTGTATCTTATGTCAAATCTTGAACGGTAT
>JAEYOM010000085.1 GCA_023411715.1 Bacillota bacterium
TACCGTAAAATATGGGCCATTTACGATGCAAATAACAATGGCGTGTTTGGTGACGCTGCCGATCAGACGATAGTTATATCCGAAACATCGGACCGCAACGTAATTGATACAGTTAAAACTTATGAGTATATGACAAAAGAAGTCGGTAAATATGAGGTACATGTTACGGTTAAAGAATCGTATAACCCGTGAATGGAGGGGGTTTTGTGGATAAACACAAAATCATTTTTTTTCTGATCTTCGCTTTTATTATAATATTTCAGGTAGGAGCTTCGTCTGCCGCTGAAACGATATACAATGATTATACTGGAGATTCCGGCCTTGTTGTAGATAATGACAACCTGCCTCCTGTGACTGATTTCAGTTTCACAAAAATGCATAAGGTCGACATTGTTTTTGCGATCGGCGCCGGCACATATTCATTATCTGCCGTTCAGAGCAAAATAAGCAGCATTGTTGACCCTATATTGACGGGCAAGAGCATAGATGCCAATTATAACGTTATAAATTCAGACGGCGCTATTAATACAATACTACCTGGCATTACATGGGGTGAAAGTTCCGAACGGTATTATGTCGCTATTAGCAACGGTACGTTTCCTGAGTTATCGAAAAGTTCAAACCTTGTTGATGTAATAGGCGATCTGGGGCATAATCAAGTATCGTTTATTGGCATGGGAAATTCAGCCAATCAGGCCATCATTGAAAAGCTTGTAAGCAATAACTCAGGTAAAGGCTTCTTTGTATCAAACGCTAATATTGATACGGCATTTACGAGGCTTGCGAATTATATAGCGGGTAATATTAATATTGACCTCTTTTTCAATGTCGGACTTGGCCCGGTTACAGCCGATGTAGTTAAAGAAAAGTACGAGTCTATAGTTAAACCAAAGCTGGTAGCGAACGATATAAGCGCTAATGTGAACATAAATATCGGCACATATAATTCTGTTGTAGGGGCTAAAATTGTTTCACCACCAGGTCAAACTTCTAGCGATATTCCTACATTTCCACTTGTACTAAAACCTGATGGTACATTGTGGAATTTATCAGCAGGAACCAGAATTGTTGGGGAAAATGGAGTTGGATACCTTGAAAACATCGTGGATATAGCGAGTGGACAAAATAAGTATTGGGCTGTAGATGCTGAAGGATATGTTTATCAATGGAACAATAATCCATCAAGACATGGAATACCATATCCGGAAAAATTGCCCGGTGAAGGGACAGGGCAGCCTTATATGACTGACGTCATAAAGGTAGCAGTAAGTTACGACGGTATTTATGTTCTTCGAAAAGATGGTACAATATGGTATCGTGGTAATTTCTCCCACACCACAGGCACCAATACCCATCCTACAGCTCACACTTGGTCGCAACCAGACTTTGTGCAAGCAAAAGCTGAAAATGGCAGCATACTTACAAATGTTACACAAATAGGTGCTGCTGGTGATGCAACAGGATGCTTTGCCCTTGACTCATCCGGAAATCTATATATGCTACCTGGAACATATATTTGTAGTTCTCGGACTATATATACATCAACAAAATTAATTGATACACAGGTTAATAAACTTTCAGTGGGTGAACAACTGTATGGGGCAACGGACTATCATGACGACGATAGCCACAGTGGTTATGGGCCAAATTTTTCCATGGATTATGTCGTTTACTCAAAAACAAACGGCTATCTTTATAGACTGGCCCATTATGATACAGGTCCTTCTAATGATGAGTATGAAGGTATGGATTGTCAAGTGCCTGATGGCATACAACCTTATAACTTTTATAAAGACACTAAATCATCGAAAATAGCATCCATTTTTGCCTTGCCTTATCAAGCTCAAATACTTAGAGACAACGGCACTATGGAGAGAATAGCATATCAATATGAATTTAATAGCACGGGTGGATACGGCGGTTATGGCATATCCAATGGAAATATATATACAATGTGTCTTAATGATAATGCTTATTCTTACTTTATTAAAAATAATGGTGAAGTATGGTCCCAGTTTCGCAATAAGGCTGCAACCTTTACAGGCTTTAATGCTAGCGTTAATGGCGCATATCTTTATAACGATGTTTTGTCCAGTGCTCCGTTCAAAGACGTAAATGATCAATACTTCGTGGAGCTGAGCGATACGGTACTGCCTGAGTTATCCGATTCTACGGCTTTATCGAAAATAACGAATATTCTTAATAACAGTAATATAAATACCATTGGTATAGGCTCATCGTCCAATTCAACTCAGCTTCAGTATCTTAATACGCTCAATAACGGTAAAGGAGCTTTTTACGATATTTCCAATATAGACGCCGCCATGAACAGCCTTGCAGATTACATCGTAAACAATTCCATGCGGCCCCCGCGCCTTATAAATGATTATTTTTTAATAAGTGACGAGATTGATCCTCCGACTACATTTTACTCGGACATTGAAAGCGACCCGTATAACAGCATGTGGGTATATGAGCATGATCCGTTTCACTTCCTGACTAATTCAGGAGCAACGATTCCTTACGACAACTCCGCAGGATATTTCTCACTGGATCGGAAAATACTTTCCGAGCCTGTCGCTTCTTTTATCGATACGGATAACTACGGCAGTCAGGTTGGAAAAGTAGGAGGGTACAAAGTAAAGCTGCAGGTCCAGGATAGACCCAAAGTAGATAATACCGATTTTCTTGATTACAACCGGAATAGTAATGTTGTTACCAAGTACCTTAATATACACCGTAAGCCCGTTGCGAATTTTGAGGTCAAGGTAACAGATATGGGTTCAGATTATAATATTACTCTTACGGACCAGAATTACAGTTTTGACCTGGATCATACTTCAAGGGCCGATAAGGGAATCGTAAAAAGGATATGGGGTATTGCGACAATAACCCCGGAAGGAAATGTTTCATGGAAATACTCCAAAACTAGCGATATAATGAAATCCTATACTGTGCCAAAGGGCAATAATTATTTGTTGAGCCTTGAGGTTCAGGATATCGACGGTCCGTTTGGATTCGGCGAATGGAGTGATCCGGTCATAGTCGGCATACCAGGCAGGCCGGTTGCACAATTTTCCATCAGTCCCGACCCATTGCCGGTTACACGGACGGCTGTGGTCACGGACACATCATTCGCTACTATTCCGGGGAATACGATAGTACAAAGAAAATGGAATGTAGAAAAAATCGGAGATAGCGCATTTAAATATAAAGATCAGAATATATGTAAAACTGATTATTCCGATTCGGGAGTAGGTAAATATAAAATTACACTGGAGGTAATGGACAGCAGCGGTACGTGGAGCCTCCCCTGCGTCAGATCCTTAACCGTATTGGATACTGCTCCGCCTGTGATCAATGCTGTTCCTGCATCACGCACCTGGTCGAATACGGACGCGGGCGTTGCATTGACTGCACATGATGACGGAGGCAGCGGGCTTAAAAGGATCGATTATGTTTGGACTTTAAACCCTTCTGATGTTTCGGCTTATTCTTCAAAAAGCGCGGCAGGCAGCAGCTTTAATATTCAAACCTCTCAATCGGCGAACGGTAAGTGGTATCTTTGCGCCCGTGCCATGGACAATAGCGACAATTACAGTAATAACGGCAGTTTTAGCGTATTCGGTACTTACAATATCGATAAAATCCCGCCAACCGTAGCATCTTCTTTTGATTCCGGTACGTATCAGGATTCTGTGACAACAACCATATATGCACATGATAAAGGAGGAAGCGGAATTAAATCGATCATGTACAAATGGACAAATTCGGCGACAAAGCCTGCTTCAGGCTGGATGTCAGAAAATATTGCCTTTCCTGAAGACAGCAGCGAGAGCATATCTTCTACAATAGATTTGGACGGCATATGGTACCTACATATGCAAGTCACCGACTATGCAGGAAATACAACTTATAAATGCAGCGGCCCGCTAATGATCCAGTATTTGAGCATCACTGACGTAACGGTCGAAGGTTACTGGAACCATTGGCGCGGGCAGGTGGATATACTGGGCAAACGCCTGATGAACGAGCCACATAGGTTTTTATCGCTGGAATGTGTAAGGATAAATGTCAGTACGGAAGGTCATCCCGACCGTATCACGATAAGGTTCAGCCCTGAGCTGGAGGCTATGGAATATATGGATCGGAATGGGCATAGCTACAATTACAGCGATTACTTCGGACATGAAATAAGTTTTCCGGGGGATTCGACTTTCGCTGTAAGCGGAGATAACGTTTATTGGGAGTATAACCTGCCGCTTGCCCCCTCCAGCAAGGACTGGAATGACAACCGGCTCAGACCGCAGTACAGTTTGACCGTGACAGTATATAAAGGCGGCCGGTCTGTAACAAGGACAATAGACGATATTGATATAACAGGTAACATCTATGACCTGACATACATACAGCCCAGAGATTAGTTATGGATCGAAGGATTAGTTATGGATGGCTTATTTACATCACGGTAGGCAGGCATCTTTGAACTTGAGCCTTTGAACTTGACGCATTATCGCTTATACAGTTAGCGTAAAGTTACTGTAGGGAAATTAATGGAATAAAAAGGTAAAACAATAGAAAAGAAGATGAAATCCTGTTAATATATAGTTTCTCAAGACAAATATACAACAAAGGATGATCATCTTCT
>JAEYOM010000089.1 GCA_023411715.1 Bacillota bacterium
CTGATAGTTTCTATCTGACCTTCCAATTCTTCCTTCTCAGTCTTCAATTCATTGATCGTATCAGCATTTTTTGCGCTGTTCTGCTGGAGTACCTGGATTTGTGAGTCGATCTCGTCAGATCGTTTCAATTTATCATTGAGCGTTCCGGTGAGATCTTCCGTGACCAATGCCCCTGACTGTACGTTTGCCGCACCGAAAGTGCCATTTACCAAACTGACGAATTTATCGTAATTGGCGTTTGGAATGATATAATATAGGGGCTGAGCATCTCCGGCGCCCACGGCTGTTGCCACAGGCGCTTCCCCTTTGCCCGCTTCTGCGGACTGTCCACCGGAAGTCGATTTTGCAGAAGCTTTGGATAAGGTTTGTTCCTTGAGCTCACCGTTGTTTTCCAACGCCAGGGTTTTTACTTTTTTTGTGACGGCCTCGGGTTCATCAGCCGTTATTGTTATCGTAGAAACCTTATTGCTCACAGTCTCGTCTGCCTGCTGCGAATTCGCATAAGCCAAAGCTCCGCTGCGCCCGCTTGCAGAAACTGAACGGTCTGCTACGGTACCATTCGGTGCCGCCGATTTGCTGAAACTCATTATACCCTGTATGGCGTCCGCTTCTTCGGCAGAAACGGTATTTTCCGCAGGAGCTCCCGCGTCTGCGCCATTATCTGCCGTTCCATCGTACTGCGCTTTAGCGGAAGGCTGGACTGGCGCCTGCATTTCCGAATTTTCGGCGCTCTGTCCGATTTGTGCCATATTGCCCGATTGAAAAAATCCGTATTTTATAAGGCTGCCCGTCAGGAAGATCAGAAGCAAGCCCGCAGCTATAGAAGAAAACATTTTTATATAACTGGCCCTTTTGGATTTATCGATGCCCGTAATGTTGTTTTTCTGTCTGTCAGCCGCCACCAACAGCTTTTCGTGGAGCTCTGCCCCGAATCCGTCAGGCAACTCCTGCTGTGGCAGGCTTGTACACAGCCCGATAATCTCGCTCATTTCATCGAACTCCCGCCTGCATGCCGTGCAGCTTTCAATGTGTTCTTCAAACCTGCGCCTGTCTTCCGGGTTCAGCTCATTGTCCAGATATGCGCAGATATTCTCTTTTACAGCCATGCAGCTTGTCATTTCCAACCCTCCTTTCGTTTTATTTGACGTAATCCTCACTTAAAAGTTCCGTTTTGTCGTACAATACATTCTTAAGCGCCTGCCGTGCCCTGCTTATCCGGGATTTTACCGTGCCGCCGGGACAATCCAGTATCTTCGATATCTCTTCATAACTCAATCCCTGGATATCCCGCAGCGTAAGCACCAGCCTTTGATCCTCCGGCAGGCTTTTAATCGCATTGCCGATCAAGCTGCGGAGTTCCTCCCTCTCAACCACTTCGTCCGGCTGCGGATCGTCGCTCATGATCTGGCGCTTCACTTCACCGTCTTCCATATGGATTTCTTCATCAAGTGAAAGCACCTTCATATTTTTCTTTTTTCTGATTTCATCGAGGCAAACATTGGTCGTGATCCTGTAGATCCACGTCGACAAAGACGATTGCTCCCTGAAGTTCGCAATCGATCTGTATATTCTTATCATAGCTTCCTGCGCCAAGTCGGCAGCATCATCGTAGTTTCCTACGACCCTATAGGCAAGATTGAATATTTTCTTCTGATATGCTTCTATCAGTTCCTCAAAAGCGGCGACATCCCCCGCCTTCGCCCTCTCAAGCAGATGCTGTTCATTATGGCTCATCTGTATTGTTTTACCCCCCGTATTGAATACGGTAAAAATGATATGATACCTTTTGATTATATAATATTTATCCGTTCAGACAAAGTTAAAGATTACCAAAACCTTTATGCCCGATAAGTTACGCACCCACCCGGATAGCTTATAGTTACTTTGCCGCATCTTGCCAGCATGGGTCCCATGAATATTATGGATGAACGCATTTCAGCCGCCAGTTCCACCGGGATCAAGGTTTCTCTGATATTCGAGGAGTTGATCGTTATAACGTCGTCTTCTATCTTTGCACTGCAGCCTATCTTTTTTAATATTTCTATCATTACTTGCACATCTTTTAATCTGGGGCAATTCTTTATTATACTCTCGCCGCCGTTGAGCAAGGCTGCAGCCAGTATCGGCAAAACAGCATTTTTGGAGCCTTCAACAAAAATCTCGCCGTCTAGCTTGGCTCCTCCCGTTATCACTAATTTGCTCATAAAAACACCTCGCACACATTCTATTTTATGCGAGGCAAATGTAATGTGTTCAGATTCTTTCGTAGTTGGAATAACGGGAGACATTCATCAGGATACCTGCTTCCACCATGAAAAATACGAGAGAAGAGCCTCCTGAACTGAAAAACGGCAGAGATACGCCGGTCGGAGGGATACTGTTCGTTACGACGGCTACGTTGAACAGGCTCTGGATCGCTATCAGCGCAGTGGTCCCTATAGCTAGCAGACATCCATAGGTGTCAGGCGCGTGAACGGCAATTTTGATCCCTCTCCAGATAAATATCATAAAAAGCAGCAGTACTGCCATAACTCCTACAAATCCAAGCTCCTCCGCCAGTATCGCAAAAATGTAATCGTTCTGCGGCTCAGGTACGTAAAGGAACTTCTGCAAACTCTGTCCAAGGCCTCTTCCAAACAACCCGCCCGAACCGATGGCATACAGCGACTGTATCGTCTGGTAACCGGCACCCTTGGGATCTAGCCATGGATTCAGCCATGTATTGACGCGTGTCGTCATATAGTCTGTGAAGGATACCACGGCAACCAAAGCTGCCGCGACAGGTGCTATCAGGTAGACAAAATGCCTTATCCTTGCTCCCGCAGCGAAAAGCATTATCATAACAAGCAAAATCATTATGATCGTCGTGCTGAGGTGAGGCTCTAAAAGAAGCAGCAGCGATACTATACCGACCACGAAAAGATACGGTATCAGATCTCTGATGAAGGATTTAAGCGGTCTTTTACGTTTTGACAGGTAATACGCATAAAACAGTATGACCGACAATTTGGCAAATTCCGAAGGCTGGAACGGTATTGATCCGAAATAGATCCACCTGCGTGCATAGTTGATTTCACGTCCGATACCGGGGATAAGCACAAGTATCAGAAATATAACGGAGGAGCCCATGAGCAGAAGAACAGTTTTCCTGCCGTATTTGTGATAATCGTAATTCGCCGCAAACAGCATCGCTATCATACCTATGACTGCAAAACCAAGCTGTTTCTTTATGAAATAGTATATGTCATCCTGATATTTCTCAGCCGCCGGAGCGCTTGCGCTGAATACCATTACAAGGCCGAGTGAAAGCAGTATCAGTATAGTCGCAAACAGCAGAAAGTCAAACGGCTTTTTGTCCTTCATAGAAACCTCCAAGTTTCCCTAGAAAAATTTAAACCCAAGCGTAACAAAGCCTAAGATGCATAGTATTATCGTAATGGACCAGAAAACGCCGACCACCTTGGTTTCCTTCCAGCCCAACAGTTCAAAATGGTGGTGTATGGGAGCCATTTTGAAGACCCTCTTCCCCCGCATCTTGAAGGACACTACCTGTATAAACACGGATAAGCTTTCAACAGCATAGATCCCGCCTACGACCAGCAGTATCCACGGCATTTTCATCGCTACTGCCGCCGCACCGACTACGCCGCCCAGCGTAAGTGATCCCGTATCTCCCATTATTACTTTTGCCGGGTGAATGTTGAATACGAGGAACCCGAGACAACCTCCCGCCGTGATCGAGCAGATAAGTTTGACGTAATCCCATTCGGGGCTGAACATAGCAACGATCGTAAAGAACACCATTACTATGAGCGTAACTCCTGCCGCAAGGCCGTCCACCCCATCCGTCATATTTACCGAATTCGTTATCAGGTACATTACGATTATAACCAGCGGTATGAACAGCCAAAAAGGCATTTCAACTACCGCGTCCATTCCGAGGAACGGCAGGATCATACCTGTGCCAAGCTGCGGGTCGAAAGCTACATAAAAAGCGAAAACGGCTGAGATTAATATCTGTCCGAAGGATTTCTGCATCGGATTGAGGCCGTCGCTATTTTTCCTGATGACCTTTATCAGATCGTCTACGAAGCCGATAGCCCCAAATCCCACAGCCACCAGCAGTATCGGTATGATACAGGGGTATGCGCGCGCAAAAAACAAGGCTGTCAGGATCATCGGTATTATAAAGATAAGGCCTCCGATAGTAGGTATACCCATTTTTTTCAAATGTGTAGCCGGGCCGTCTTCTCTTACTGTCTGTCCGAATTTCAGACGCCTGAGCAGAGGTATTATTAGCGGCCCCGCAATAAGAGCGAGTATGAATGTCCCGGCAAAAGCCACGACTTCCGGCGATTTCAGTAAATTGAATTCCAAAGTCATTCCCCCGTCGAACAGTATTTTATTCCGAAACCAGCTTCCGGACGATCTCTTCCATCTTCATGCCGCGCGAGCCTTTGACCAGAACGGCGTCTCCCGGTACGAGCATCCGCGTAAGGAAGCCCAAAGCCTCATCGTTGGTAGAAAAGGTTACGGTACGGTCAGCGGGAAATCCCGCTCCGACAGCTCCCTTTGCAATATGGGCCGCATCAATCCCTACAGTAACTATGTAATCTAGCCTGCAGGATGCCGCATTGGCACCTGTCTGTTTATGCGCCTGTTCGGACCATTCGCCGAGCTCCAGCATATCGCCAAGTACAGCTATCCTGCGGCTGCATTCCAGCTCATTCAGTACGTCGAGCGCTGCCTTGACCGACTGGGGACTGGCGTTATATGCGTCGTTTATCACCGTAAGCCCATTGGCGCTGATGATGTCCATGCGCATCCTGCCGGTCTTGAACTGTGCTATGCCGTCGATAATATCCCTTATCGGCACCGATAACTCCAGACCCGCGGCAATTGCGGCAAGAGCGTTGTAAACATTGTGAATACCGGGTGCGGGCACGTGTACGGTGTATTCCCCCGTATGGACCCTTATATCGAAATCGATGCCGCCAATCCCGCGGGAGCAGACATTTACAGCCTGGTAATCCACGCCTTCGTTCAATCCGTAAGAAACCGTCCTTACTTTCAGCAAGTCCTTAACTCCGCTCAGCAGGGAATCATCCCCGTTCACTATCAGCAGCCCTCCGGGCTGAAGACCTTCGAGGATTTCGAGCTTCGCCTTCAGTATATTCTGCCTGGAGCCTAATTTCTCAATATGTGAAATACCTATATTTGTAATTATTGCCACCCTTGGCTTTACAATAGACGTAAGCGCACTGATTTCCCCGAAACCGCTCATGCCCATTTCGATTACCGCAGCTTCATGGCTTCCGTCAAGACGGAAAACGGTGAGCGGAACGCCTATTTCATTATTGAGATTGCCCTCGTTCTTCAGTACATTGTACCGCGTGCCAAGCGCGCAGGCAACCATTTCCTTGGTGCTTGTCTTGCCTACGCTGCCGGTGATGCCTGTGAACGGTATGGAGAACCTGCTCCTATACCTTTTTGCCAGGTCTTGAAGTGCTTTTAACGTATTATCAACCGATATCACGAGTCTATCCGGGAAATCCGGAACAGGCTTCTGGGATAAAGCAGCCGCCGCACCATTTTCAAACGCACTGGCTATGTAGTTGTGGCCGTCAAAGTTTTCCCCTATCAAAGGTATGAAAAGGTCTCCGGGCCGAATCCTCCTGGAATCGGTCGATATGCCCGATATGATCATGCCACCGGAAGCTTCGCAGGTCTCTGTGCCTGCGCAAGCTATGCCGGCCGCCCCGCCTGACCGGATAATCCTGCCGCCCGTTGCCTCTGTTATTTCCTTGATGCTGATTTGAAGCATGCTTCAGCTCCTTTTGTTTTCCGACATTTCACTAAGTATTTCCCTTACGATCTCTCTTTCATCAAAATGTATCGTCCTGCCGCCGAAAGTCTGATAGGTCTCGTGTCCTTTACCCGCAAGTACGACCACATCATTCGGTCCGGCAGTCATAAGCGCATGTTTTATAGCTTCCCTGCGGTCGGTGATACAGCGGTATTTCCCGCCCGTATCCTTTATACCCTCTTCTATTTGCGCAATTATTGCCGCAGGCTCCTCTGTCCTTGGATTGTCGGAGGTGATCACGGTATAGTCGGCTATCCTTCCGGATATCGTCCCCATCATCGGTCGTTTCGTCCTGTCCCTGTCCCCTCCGCATCCGAAAACGCAGATTACGGCTCCCGCCGCATAATCCTTCACTGTACCAAGTATATTCTCCAGGCTGTCCGGGGTATGCGCATAATCTATTATAACACTGAAGTCCCTGCCCGTATCCACCGATTCAGCCCGTCCAGGAACCTGTACGCGTTCCAGTCCCGCCTTTACAGCGCCCGGTGATACCCCAACTATACCACAAACGCCTGCTGCTGCCAGCGCGTTATATATGCTGAACCGCCCCGGTATATTGACCCTGAGCCTTTCTGCATACCATGGCGACTCAATGTCAAATTCCACACAGCTCGGCAGCTTTGCTATATTTATGGCACATATGTTCGCCTTGCTGTCAATGCCGTAGGTCATCATTTCACATTCGGCCTGTTCCATTACCCTTGCCGCGTAACCGCTGTCCAGGTTCACCAGTCCGTTTTTGCACATTTTGAACAGCATGCATTTGGCCAGAAGGTATTCCTCCATTGATGCATGCTCCCTTGAACTTATATGATCCCGCGAGAGGTTGGTAAAAACCCCCGTATCGAAATCACAGCAGCACACCCTTTGCAGCGCCAGTCCCTGTGATGAGACCTCCATCACTACATCGTCAACGCCCTCCTCCACCATCTGGGAAAAAAGCTCCTGCAGGTCGAGCGACTCAGGCGTGGTCCTTTCCGAATACAAGACCCGGTCTCCTATACGCGTGCCAAGAGTGCCGATGAGCCCCACTTTCCTGCCTGAAGCTTCCAGTATGGATTTTATCATGAACGTTGTGGTAGTCTTTCCCTTCGTGCCTGTTATCCCTATCAGATTGAAACGTTCGGACAGGTGTCCGTAAAAACGGTCCGAAACCTGTGCCAGCGCTTTTCTGGTGTCATCAGTTCTAATTAACGGCGCATTTGTTTCAATCGCTATATCCCTTTGTGCTATAAATGCCACGGCTCCGTTTTTCAAAGCCTCCCCGGCAAATTCATGCCCGTCCGACGCTGTCCCGTCGATACAGACAAATACGTAACCCTTGCCGACTTTTCTCGAATCGTATGCTATCCCATCTATCTCAATGTCGATGTTTCCTCTTAAGTCCAGAACATTCAGACCTTTGATCAGATCGGCCAATAGCATGGCAGTTCCCCTTTACTCTATATTATCCAGGTTCATGAACTCGACGGTAATGACCTCTCCCTTCTTTACTTCTTCTCCCGGCGCTTTGCCCTGCCTGGAGACGACTCCCTTACCGCTTACCTTTATATTCAGGCCGACCCTGTTGAGCGCTTCTATCGCCTCGGATACGGTCTTGTTCGAAAGGTCCGGCATCTCGACCGTCTGCTCCTTATCAGGCTTATACGTATATAATATTACGACGGAGTTTTCGGGTACCATCGCATCCGGTTTGGGAGTCTGCTCCAGTACACTGCTTTCGGTATTTCCGCCTCCCTCGACCTTATAGCTGAGTCCGGCCGATTTCAGTTCCTTTACGGCCTCGGCGACGGTCTTTTTGCGGACATCGGGTACGAATACCTCTTCTGTCATCGTCTTAAGATCTTCCTCCGTATATTTTCTCTCGACCTGCTTGTAATTCAGTACGTCTTCGATAATCTTTCCCGCGAGCGGAGCGGCTATCTGGCCGCCCATGTAGGATTCGCCCTTCGGGTCGAACATGACGACGAGGCAGATTATCTCCGGATCGTCCGCAGGCGCAAACCCGCAGAAGGAAGCGATATGTACGTCCTTCTGCGTCGTCTGGGAAGTACCGGTCTTGCCGCCGATCCTGTAACCCTTGATATAAGCTCCGTTTCCCGTGCCGTTAGGAGTCGATACGACGCCCTCGAGTATACTCCTCACCGTATCTGAGGTCTTCTTCGATATTACGGATCGAACAACTTCAGGTTCGAACCTTTTGACAACATTGCCGTCATTATCGGTAAGCTCCTTGACAAGCCTCGGCTTCATCAGGTTGCCGCCGTTCACTATGGCGGTGTAAGCGGTGATGAGCTGCAGCGGAGTTATCGTAAACCTCTGGCCGAAAGAGGCGACCGCCATGTCGATCTCCTTGGGCTTGGGCTGGAATATGGACGTTGCTTCTCCATTCAGCAGTATGCCCGTCTTCTCGGTAAAGCCGAAAGCTTTGACATAATTGTAGAACCTGTTTATTCCAAGGCTCTGCGCTACTTTTACAAAGGCCGGGTTGCACGAATTGTAAACGGCTTCGCGGAAGGTCTCGGTCCCGTGCTCCCTTCCCTTTCTCCAGCAGTATATCGGCAGCGGCCAGCCTGTTACCTTTATAGGCAGGTCGTTGGTTATGGTATCCGGCGTGACGACGCCTTCCTCTAATCCTGCTGAAGTTGTAATGCTTTTGAAGGTCGATCCGGGTTCATAGGTGTCCGAGAGCGCCTTGTTCCTCCAGACGGTCTGGCTCAGTATTTTCACGGTCTCGTCGCTGCGTTTGGTCCAGCTTGACGAATCGAGCGCCGCCGTATCTATCCCTTTGAAGGTGAGATCCTTGATATTTGAAGGAAATGCAAAAGGATCGTTCAGATTATAGTCGGGTTTCGAGACCATCGAAAGTATGTCGCCCGTCTTGGGATCCATTACTATAGCAACGGCGCCTTGTTTTACTTTATTGTCGAGCATCGCTTTATCAAGTGACTTGGAAACCAGGTACTGTATCGTTTCATCTATCGTAAGCACAACATTCAGGCCGTCCTGGGCATCAATACGTTTTTCTGTATCCGACGGTATGGCATTCTGTCTGGCGTCGACTTCGCTTAGTATCTTCCCGGGAGTGCCCTTCAGGTACTTATCCATTACCTGCTCGACGCCTCCCATGAGACCCTGGTTGTCATCCCCTGTAAAGCCGAGAATTTGCGACATCAGATTGCCGTTGGGATAGTATCTTTTTGAATCTTCATCTATATTGATGCCTTTGGCTTTGTTATCCCTTATCCATTCCCTGACCTTTGTTTCCGTATCCTTGTCGACTTTCCGCTTAATTATTATATAGTTTACTTTTTTTGTTATTATCTTGTATATGTCGTTCCGGTCCATGTTGAGTATCGAGGCCAGTCCGTCGGCTACCTCGCCGGGCGAAAGCTTTTTGCTGTTGCTGCTGATATCGCTAGGCCTGCAGCTTATAGTGGCCACCTGCACGCTTATCGCGAGTTTTTTCCTGTTAGTGTCGTATATCGTTCCCCTGATTGGGCTGATCGTCCTGCTGGCATTTTGCTGGACAAAAGCCTTTTTCTGCAGTTCGTCTCCCTGAACGAACTGTATGAAAGCAAGCCTTCCTATCAATGCCGCAACCATAAGCGCAAATACGGAAAGCAGTAAGACCATCCTTTTTTTGATAGCTAAGCCCGGCGCCGCCAAAAAAATTCCCCCTCGGTAATGTACAGTATTTATTTCTGAAACTTAATTAAAAAAAGACTACAGACTGTGTAAAACAAGTCTACACATATCTACAGTCCATTCTTTTCTTAAGTGCCCCGACTTCGATGTAACTCTGCCTGCATTAACCTCCGACATATACCCCTCTGCTGCGGCCGCCTGCCTCTACTCCAGAATGCTGACCAATCCCGCCAGTTTATTGATAAAGGTCTTCAGGACATTTCCGTTCCCGTTGGTTTCATCCTTAGGATCCAGCGTTATGGTATAGTCTTCCCTTGGTACCTTTATGTACACGATCTGACTCTTGTCCGGCGTCTGCATTCCAAGCCTGGTTTCCGCTACTTCCTTTATATCTGTCAGGTTTGTTTCGGTTTCTATCTGGACCTTCAATAAAGCGTTTTTGTTTCTAAGGTCGTTGTAATAAGCTTCCTTCTGGTTGATTTCATAGCTCATTTCCGTAATTACGGCATACCTGCACATCACAGCAAGTGCTGCAGCCAATATGGCGACAATTGTAAACACTGATTTCAACTTGACTTTTCTGTTGTTTTTGTATCGCTTTTTTTCCCTGAGTACTTTATTTTCTTCATATACATCGTACTCAAGCTGTCTTGCGGCTGAACCTTCCACATACCCGTAATTCTTCTCAATCAATTATATTCACCTCAAAAGCGATTTATGCCCCGACAGGAAAGCAACACCGGGGACCGGTCGTTAAACAGCCCCCGGCATTTTTATCCTGTGTTTCTAGTGATCGTTTCTTAAGTTTTTTGAATCTTTTTCTTTAGTATCTTACACCTTTGTCTTTTGCAGCGATTTTCCAAATTTACGAGTTTTGCTACCTGCCTTTTTTTCTTTCCTTCTTCTCTCGTTATTCAAATTATCTTCTTTTGTACCTGAAATGCTCATCTCTTTCGTATTCATTCATGTTTAAGCTTTAGTATTTTTGTATTTTGTCCCAAGTTCGTTTTAATGCTTGTCCAATTTATGCAAAAGTGTTATTGAGTAACTGTTTCATGTGGCCAGTCTTTCTGCCGTCCTTAGTTTTGAGCTGCGCGACCTTGGATTTGCTTCCAGCTCCTCTTCCGAAGGAAGCACCGGCTTTCTGGTCAATACCCTGAGTTCAGGCTTCTTCCCGCACACGCATACCGGAAATGACGGAGGGCATGTACAGGGTTTTTCTCTGGCTTGAAACTCATTTTTGACTATCCTGTCCTCGAGCGAGTGGAATGTTATAACGCTTATCCTGCCACCCGGGTTAAGAAGCTTTACCGAACTGTCCAGCGCATCCTTGAGCGCTCCAAGCTCATCGTTTACCGCGATCCTTAACGCCTGGAACGTCCTTTTTGCGGGGTGCGGTCCTTCGCGTCGTGCCTGCGCCGGTATTGCCGCCTTGATTATGTCTACGAGCTGCCCCGTCGTCCTGATCGGACTTTCTTCCCTTGCCTTTACTATGAAGGAGGCGATCCTAGCAGCCCAGTTTTCTTCGCCGTAATCGCTTATTATATCCCTGATTTCCTTTTCGCCGTATGTATTCACTATCGCTTCGGCGTCGAGCTCTCTGCTCCTGTCCATCCTCATATCGAGCGGCGCATCCTGCTGATAGCTGAAGCCCCTTTCACCCTCGTCAAGCTGGTACGAAGAAACCCCTATGTCAAGCAGTATTCCGTCTACATGCGTCAGGCCTTGCATTTTCAGTAATTCGGCCATGCTTCTGAAATTTCCATAGATCAGTACCAATTTATTGTATCTGCCTGTGTTCGCCTGTTTAAGGCGTTCACCTGCAATCTTTAAAGCGTATTCATCCTGATCGATCCCGATCAGCGTCCCTCCATCCAATTTATTGAGAATCCCGAGGGAGTGTCCTGCTCCTCCAAGCGTGCCGTCAAGGTATATCCCGCCGGATTTTACATTCAGGCTATCAATTGCTTCATCAAACAGGACCGGTTTATGATTGAATTCCATCTTGTTTCTCCCGGCAGTCGTATCTGCTAAATGCCCAGCAGCGCGAAAGTATTTGCAATATTGTCAGGGCTGAGGT
>JAEYOM010000119.1 GCA_023411715.1 Bacillota bacterium
TTGCCCCGATGGCCGAGCGTCTGTCCAATAAGCTGGAGGTCATTACCATAAAGCTTTACTGCGATATTATCAGGCAGGCAAAAGAGGAGGGGAAAATCAGCAGGGACATCGACGAAAGGATTACAGCCTTCTGTATTGATAACGTTTTTACTATGTACCAGTTCTCGTTCTCATCGGATTACTACAAGGAGAGAATGAAGATATTCGTAGGCGAAGAACGGCTTAATGACGTTGATTATCTGCAACAGAACATCGCGCGGTTTCTATGCGCGGCCATGACGAAGAACTGATTTGATATTTCGACTATCTTACAAACAAAGGCTCTCTCTTATACGCGTCTACTTGCTTGATTAAGGCAGTAAGCTTCAATCGATTCAACGTTGCCTCCGAACTTGGTAAGAGGTCTAAAATACCGCTCGTTTGGATTGCATATGAAAATATATCATAAAATACACGTTAGAACTTTATAACCTTAAGAACTTCAGGAAATTATTACACCAGAATCTCGTGAAGGTTGTGGGGGGAATTTGTATCTCATAATGGGCAAAAATACACGAGATCGGGAGATTTACCTGATTGCTAGGAATGCATAGTGTAAAGTTTTTGTAGGAATAAATAAGCAAGTTACCTACTCGATGTGGTATAGTTTCAAGTGACTAAACAATCAACCATAAACCAACAGAGAGGTAACTTGCAATTATGATTGTACGCGAAATTTACGAAAAAATCATCCCCGAATTAGAAAAACATATTGCAGAGGAATTATTAAACGGTTCAGGATTTTCTGAATTAGCTTACACAGTGCATGATTGGGTAAATAAACTTGGAGTTCGAATTCTTGAAGAGATTGTTGCGGATGCAGATAAGACTTTTATTGGATCTGCAGAACGGAAACGTCATTGGCACATCGTCCGAAAGGATACACGAGGTGTTCTGACTGATATGGGCGAGGTGAATATCTCGCGCAACTATTACCGGCATAAAAAGACTGGTGAATACGCATATCTGGCGGATGAAGTGTTGAAGCTTCCAGCATATGACCGAATCGATGAAGGACTGAAAGTTGATTTGATTTTAAAAGCGTCCGGCATGTCCTATAGCAGAGCCGGGAGATATAACCGCCATGCTGAAGTGAGTCGTCAGACGGTTATGAAATGCATAAGAGAGGCTGGAACTCTGATCCACGTTCCTGAAAGCAGCAAGCCAAAGCAAATTTCGGTTTTGTATGTCGAGGCAGATGAGGACCATGTGGCGCACCAGGACGGACAGAACCGCCATGCAAAGCTTGTGTATGTACATGAAGGTGCTAAACGAAAGGGTAAGCGTTGTGAACTGCAGAACGTACACTATTTCGCCAGCACAAGCACGGATGCTGAATCTCTATGGACAGAAGTTCTAGATTACATAGAAAGGACTTATGCACTGGATCAGATAAAGCGAATCTATATAGCTGGTGATGGGGCTGGGTGGATCAAAGCAGGCCAAAACTACCTACCTAAGAGCATTTCCATACTTGATACCTACCATCGGAATAAGTACGTCCAAAAAGCTGCGGGTGGGAATGATATCCAGATGAGAAGACTGTTGGATGCTTTGAGAGCAGGGGATAAGATAGCCACAGCAAAGGAACTCAAAGCTTGCTACGAGAAAGCGGAAAAAGAAGGACACCGGAAAAGAGTTTTAGAAGCAAGGAACTACTTGTTCGATAATTGGAAAAGTATTGAGAATGCGACAAAGTATCCGGATGTTATTGGATGCAGTGCAGAAGGCCATGTAAGTCATATTTTAAGCGAGAGGCTAAGCAGCCGCCCAATGGGCTGGAGTTTAGTCGGATCCGATCAAATGAGTCGTTTAAGGGCATTTATATACAATGGAGGAAATATCCATACAGTACTAAAGCAGCAACGCAGAAATGAACGCAGATTGACCAAGAAAAAAGAGGAAAGTATTCGCAACCGGATGGCGAAGAGCTTTGAGGATTTAGGAAACATCCCTGTTCTACAGATGTCTGGACGATCAAGCAGAACCTACATGACACTTAGAGCAATTCAACACGGCAACTTACTATATCGTTAAGGATTGTGATATTTCTTTCCTACAAAAGGTTGACACGATCGCTAGGAATGTTTTAAATTTACATTATATGGCTTAAATGTTATAATAAATCTATGAAGGGTTCTTTTTCGCAACAATGTAGGCAGCTAAATATTTGTCAATAAAGTGGAGGTATTATGATTAAAAGGAAAATAGTGTCCTATGCAATAATACTGATAATGCTATTTACTTTTATTAAGCCTGCTCAGATTCAGGCGGAAAGCGGAACTTTATCCGGTTCTACGACAACTACACAGCCTGCCATTTCTGCGAGCGAAACAGAAAGCAAGCCAATAAATAATGAACTTAAGCCCATGGCCATAGGTGATTATATTACCTTTGGAAAATATAAAAATGAGCCAATACTTTGGCGCATAATTGCATTTGACTCTGATGGGAATCCAATGCTTTTCAGCGATAAAATTATCACAATGAAAGCCTTTGATTCAGGTGGAGACATTCATACAAACCCTGACGAACAGGGCTGGAGAAAAATTAGTGGAAGCAACCTTTGGCAGGATTCAAATCTTAGACAATGGTTAAACAGCACAGACAGTAGAATAGAATGGAAGCAGTCGATACCAAATTCGAGCGGTATTCAAAAAGATCACAAACCGTATGATGCAGAAAAAGGTTTTCTAGCAAATGGCAATTTCACCGAAGATGAGCGGAAAATCATTAAACCTGTCCTTCATAAATCTTTATTATCAAAATATGATCTCAGTCTGAAAATCGGGGGTTTTGAGCCTTATAAGCGTAAATTCTCTTTGATTGAGAATGAAGATAATTACTCTACTGCATATTACACGATGCTGGAGGATTACATCTTTTTATTGGATTCGAAGGAATTAAAAA
>JAEYOM010000151.1 GCA_023411715.1 Bacillota bacterium
CTATGTTGATAGGTTAAGCCTCTTTTTGGATATAAAAATAATTTGGCTTACGATCATAAATGTGATAAAAAGGGAAGGCATAAATAGTTCGGAAAGCGCTACGATGCCTTTCTTTACGGGATTGTGACTATACTCATAAAATCGAGGTTGTATTATGTCTGGTTTATTGATACTTGGCGCAGGAGGACACGGGAAGGTCGTCGCAGAAATAGCGGCATTGACGGGAAAATTGGGCAAAATCGCCTTTCTCGATGATAACAGCAATCTGAAAAACGTGAATGGGATTCCTGTAGTCGGCAGGCTGGATGATTTTGACCGACTTAAGGATGATTACGGGTATGCATTTGTTGCCATTGGAAACAACAGAAAAAGGTTAGGCTTTATAGACCGGATATCGAAGGCAGGCTTCCAAATACCGGTATTGACGCATCCTTTTACGTCGATCAGCGGAAATTGCAGTATCGGTCCCGGCACAGCAGTAATGGCGGGGGCCGTTATAAATACAAATGTTACTATAGGCAAAGGCTGCATCGTTAATACGTCAAGCAGCGTAGACCATGACTGCGTCATAGAAGACGGAGTCCATATATCTCCGGGCGCGCATATAGGCGGAACGTCCAGGATCGGCAGAAATTCATGGATATGCATCGGCGCTAGCATATCCAACAACATAAACATAGGTAGCGAAAGTAAAGTAGCCGCAGGTGCGGCCGTTATAACGGATGTGGAAGCTAATACGTTGGTCGGCGGTGTTCCGGCGGTAGTGAAAAAAAGAATAGGGGTTGCGAAATAAATCAGGCATGAAGATACTATATGTGACTACAATTTCGAATACAGTAAATGCATTTCTGATTCCGCATATTAAAATGCTGACCGATCAAGGGCATGACGTAGATGTGGCGTTCAACATCGAACAGCCGGTAAACAAAGAAATATACGATTTGGGTTGCAAAGTATTTGAAATAGGATTCCGGCGATCTCCTTTCGATAAAAGAAACCTTAAGGCATACAAGGATTTAAGGAAAATAATTGAAGATGGAAGGTATGAGTTGGTTCATACGCATACGCCGGTAGCGTCTGTTTGTTCAAGAATTGCCTGTATGAATTTACAAGGTGTGAAGGTATTCTATACGGCACATGGTTTTCATTTTTATAAAGGTGCGCCGCTAAAAAACTGGCTTATTTATTACCCTATAGAAAAATTGTTATCGAAACATACGGATGTTTTGATAGCAATAAATAAAGAAGACTACGAAATAGCTTGTAAGAAACTTCATGCTAAATCAACATGCCTGATAAATGGGGTCGGTATAGACTTGAAAAAATTCATACCACAGACAAGTGCGTTGAAAACGCAGATGAGGAATCACTATGGTTTTGACAATGACGAATTTATACTATTTTATGCGGGCGAATTAAGTTATAGAAAACATCAGGATCTATTAATCGAGGCGGTGTGTTTATTGGCTGACAGTATCCCCGAAATAAGACTGGTATTGGCTGGAACAGGTGAGTGCGAAAATCAGTATAAGGAGCTAGCAAACAAATTGGGCATCGGTGAGAAAGTCAAATTTATCGGATACAGGAACGATATAGCAAACCTTATGTTAACTGCCGATATTGCAGTTTCATCATCAAGGCAGGAAGGTCTGCCTGTAAATGTAATGGAAGCGATGGCATCAGGCCTGCCAATAGTCGTAACTGACTGCAGGGGTAACCGTGATCTTGTACAAAACGGTAAAAACGGGTATGTTGTCAGATTGGATGATCCTAAAAGTTTTAAGGACTCTATTAAAAAAATTTACACGTTACCAGGGAATGGAAGCAAATTTAGCAGGAATAATCTGGAGATAATTGATAACTATTCTATCGGTAAAATTACAGATGAAATGAAAAACCTTTATGAATTTTCATAATTTTTGGGCGAGGGGGGTAATGACATTTCGAAACCATAATAAAACGTGAGAGAGCATATATAACAAGAGAAATGCTACATGTTTGTGAGGAAGTAGAAATATGTCAGAAATGATTAATCAACAACCACTAATTTCAGTAATTATGGGCGTATATAATTGTGAAACGACAGTAGCCAGCGCAATTGAGTCTATAATGGCTCAGACCTATACAAATTGGAAGTTTATTATTTGTGATGATGGCTCAAAAGACTCTACGCTTAACATTGTTAAAACTTATGCAAATACAGATAAACGTATAGTAGTAATTAAGAACGAAAAGAACATGAGATTGGCATATACGTTAAACCATTGTTTGAAATATGCCGAAGGAAAGTATGTTGCGCGTATGGATGCGGACGATATTTCTTTGCCGGAGCGTTTAGAAAAGCAAGTTGATTTTCTTGAGAAACATACGGAATATGATGTTGTAGGTAGTGCGCGTATTGTATTTGATGAGGATGGTGAAAAAGGGATTAGAAAAGGTCCTAAAATCCCAACTAAAGAGTATATGTTACTAGATTCTCCATTTGGACATCCTACCATTATGATGAAAAAGAATGTCTATGATGATTTGAATGGTTATACGTTTTCCAAAGCTACTATGAGAGCTGAGGATTTAGATCTTTGGTTTAGATTTTTTAGTAAAGGATATAAAGGGTATAATCTATCTGACGCATTGCTAAAATATCACGAGTCCAAAAATGATCTTAGAAAACGAAATCTGAAGGCAGCGTTAGAAACATCAAAAGTTTATTTTCATGGTTATGGATTAATCGGAATACCATGGTATAAATATATTTTTGGATTAAAGCCTGTACTGTCTGCTATTATTCCCAAAAATATAATGTATAAATTTCAGCGAAGCAAGTTGATGAAAGCATGAGGAAGAATCATAATTATATGTGTGTCCTGGGGGAAATTTGAATGAATATTTTATATTTGGTTTATTTTGATGTTAATGATTCTGATCAGATAGGTGTTAATAATAAAATTAAAAATCAAGTTGATGCATTTAGAAAATTAGGACACAGCGTATTCCTTGCAAGTTGTATAGATAACAAGTTTTGCATAGAGGAAGTTAACGGGAAAAAAGAGTATGACATAAAATACGGATTGACACATTATCGTAAGTCTGTATTTAAGGTACTGAAGGACGGATTATATAAAAAAATTGACATGGTGTATCTTAGGTATCCAGGGTCAATTGATTATACATTATTTAATACGTTTAAGTTTTTAAAGAAAAATGGCGTTGGAGTTGTGCTTGAAATGCCAACGTATCCGATTGGCGGAGAATTAGCGACATTCTTGCATGAATTGTGGACAAATAAACGTTATGCTTCGTTTATTATGCATAGTGCTGCCTACGGAATGCATCGGATTTTTAGCAGGTCGATGTATGGATATGTAGACAAGATTGTTACATTTATGCCATATGACGATATTTGGGGAATTAAAACAGTCAGG
The DNA here is from genome assembly GCA_023411715.1 of Bacillota bacterium. Taxonomy (GTDB): domain Bacteria; phylum Bacillota; class Clostridia; order Acetivibrionales; family DTU013; genus JAEYOM01. The sequence goes on from JAEYOM010000151.1 coordinate 3,423, forward strand.
ATTGATAATGGGGTTGACACTGATAAGTGCAAAACGGTTGAGAAGAAAGTGAGACGCGACAATAAAATAATTTTGATTTTGGTGGCACGCCTCTCTATTTGGCATGGTGCCGATAGGATGATTAGAGGCATATCCGAATACTACAAAAATAAAGGTTATGATGATATTGAATTGCGAATAGTTGGTGATAGTGCTTTGTGTGACGAATTAAAAGAACTAACAAATGAATTAAATATGACCTCCCATGTCAAGTTTTTGGGCGCAAAATATGACAACGAGCTTTATCAGGAATATTGTAATGCTGATATTGCTGTTGGGTCTTTAGGTATGCATAGAATTAAAGTTTTAAATGGTTCAACACTCAAGATAAAAGAATATTGTTCTTACGGCTTACCATTTATTTTAGGGTATAAAGAGCGAATGATAGATTCGTCGTTCAAATATGCTTTGAGCGTTAAGGCTACGGATGATCCTGTTGATATGCAATCTGTTTTAGATTTTTATAAAAAATTAAAGATGGATGCTTCGGATATTAGAGCAATGCATGATTTTGCTGTAAAGCATTATACTTGGTTAGCACAGATGAAAGAGGTTATTGCATCATTATAGGGGGGGATATGCTTATACATTTCGATAAACTTTTACTAATATCGGTTGCTTTAGTTATTATTTTACTCCTTACTAAATTGTTGGTAAGAGAAAAGTATCATAAAATTATTTTGTGGATATTAACAGCAGGTTTAACATGGTACAGTGTGATAGGTCTTATATATTATGATGTTTCTGACGCGTACTTATATATTTTGGAATACTTTTTATTTTTACTTATTGTAGTGCTGTGTGGTGCAACAAGTTGTCGGCTTAAAAGCGTCAATTATAGTAGGACATTTTCAAGGCAATTAGGTATTGTTATGGATAAAATGCCGAAATTAGTACCATTGATGGCTATATCATATCTATTTTGTTGTTTTTTTCCATTCGTATATCCAGCGATAAATATTGCTGCACTTTTTGATGTGAGAGGCTTTCTTAATGAATACCAAGTAACCTCATTTGCAGTAAAAATAGCTAGGCAATCAGATCCAATATATGTTTTGGTAACTACACAGATTAAACTGATAGCAATGCCATTTTTTTATATTTATTTGTACCAAAATAGAGAAAAAGTTCTAAAATTCTTGTTGTTATTCTTGATACCGATATATACCACTGCAATACAAAATGGATATATATCGAGAAATGAAATATGTGTGTGCTTAGCCTTTGTTATAATCTACTTTTGGAAAGAGAAGAAACTAAGCAAATGGGTAATTTTAGCTTGTATTGCAATAGGAGTTCCCATGCTCTTATATTCGCTGAGTATATTATTCTATACGCGTGTTGGGGGTACCTCCTCGGCTTCCGGATTCTGGGGAATAGTGTTAGACATGCTATTTAGTGAGAGTAGTTTTGTGAAAAATTATCAAACTGCTGCGCAAGCTAACTGCCATGTCTCAATCTTATGGTTTTTGATATATCTATTAACATTGCCTCTTCCTTCCGGTATTTTAATGCAATTGTTTAATTTTTCGCAACCTCAATTAGCAAGAATTTTAACTAAAGCAATAATTGGAATTGATTATGGCGGGCAAGGCTATTATGTGCTACTACCATCAGTTTTGGGTGAAGGAATAATGCTGTTTGATAAATATTTCGCCTTTCTTTACGCTATTGTTGTTGGAGTCTTGATATTTTGGTTTTTAAGAAAACTTAAAGTAAATAAAGTATTAGATTATTATTTGCTGTATTTTATGCTAGATGTTTTGAGACAAATGAGAGGCGGAAGTCAGTATATATTCTCTACATGGATCACATCATTAGTCTGGCTTGCGATAGTAATAAAGCTCTGTTACTCATCCATAAAATCCCGATATTACCAAGTTTGATTAGGCGAGAAAAAGGAGATGAAATAAATGATAATAACGAAAAATAGAACAGTTTTTCCTTGGGAAATGAAACAAAATGTATATGTCCGAGGTGGTGCAGCTGGTAAATCTTTAATGGATATAGTAGAGAAATTAGTGGTTTCGTGGGAATATGGGACATGTTAATAAAGTATTAAGGAGAAAAAACAAATGATTAACGTAATTGGCTTAGGCTACATCGGACTTCCTACCGCTTTAATGATGGCATCCCATGGCGAAGAGGTTATCGGTACGGATTATAATAAGGAACTTGTAAATACACTTAATGCTGGAAGAACCACGTTCAAAGAGAAAGGTTTGGATGAACTGTTTAATGAAGCTGTTATTGCCGGCATTAAGTTCAGTACAGAGTATCAGGTGACTGATTGTTACATTGTATCCGTTCCGACTCCGTATGATAAGTTCTCTAAGAAGGTTGATGCCTATTATGTCGTTGCTGCTGTTATGAACGTGATGGAGGTCTGTCCGAAAGGTGCAACAGTGGTTATCGAATCAACCGTTTCACCGGGCACAATTGATAAGTTCGTTCGGCCTGTCATTGAGGCAAAAGGGTTCCACATTGGTGAGGACATCAACCTCGTACATGCTCCAGAAAGAATCATCCCTGGGAACATGGTTTATGAGCTTTTACATAACAATCGGACAATCGGTGCAGATGATCCGGCAATCGGCGAAAAGGTAAAGGCACTCTATGCTTCTTTCTGTCAAGGAGAAATCATTGTTACCGACGTCAGAACAGCTGAGATGACAAAGGTTATAGAGAATACCTTCCGTGCAGTAAACATTGCTTTTGCAAATGAGCTGGCAAAAATATGTCGCCATGATAACATGGATGTGTATGAAATAATCAAAATTTGCAATATGCATCCTCGTGTGAATATTCTTCAACCTGGTCCTGGTGTCGGTGGACATTGCATCTCGGTTGATCCGTGGTTCCTTGTGGGTGATTATCCGAGCCTTGCAAAGGTTATTGATGAATCTATGAAGACTAATGATAGTATGCCTGACTTTGTCCTTAACCGTGTCTATGAAATTATGAAAGAAAACGGCATGCAGGATATTAGTAGAGTTGGCTTGTATGGAATGACATACAAGGAGAACGTAGATGATATGCGTGAATCGCCGACACTACAGATGCTGGAGTCTATGGAGAGACATTTATGCGGAAACCTTGTAAGGGTTTATGACCCGTTTATAGAGAATAATGTAGTCCCTAATCAGATGCATGACCTTGATGAATTCCTTGCGTCTGTTGATCTGGTTGTGTTGCTAGTTGGACACAATGAAATCAAGGAAAATATAGACAAGCTGAAGAACAAGGTTATTCTGGATACTAGACATATTTGTGATTTGGATGGTGTGTATAGGTTGTAAAGACTTTTTGTTGAGTTTTACAAAGCGATTAGATTTTATTTTTTGTGTATTCCGTTCGGAAAACGATGGGCTAAATAGTTTTTGCCGTGGATATTTTTGCTAGGCTCATACCGTATTAGACAGTTACAGAAGGAGATATCCATAATGCCAGAAACCAGCAAAACAAAAAATGTACTAAAAAACCTAATAGGTACGGTGATTTACCAAGCCTGTACCATATTAGTCAATATAGTAGTATTAAATTTGTTTTTACGACAATATGGTTCGGAAGTAAATGGATTGGTATCCACATTGAATCAGATTCAGGGATATATAGCTTTACTTGAAGCTGGCCTGGGTGTAACTGCTATACAAGCTCTGTATAAGCCAATGGCAATTCAAGACTATGATAAAGTTAATACAATTTTAAAAGCGGCAACGAATTATTATAATAAAACCGCAGTGGCTTATGCTATATGCATTGTTTTTGTAGGTGCTGTTTTAACCAATGTACTTAGTACAGATATACCGAGAAGCCATATTTTTTTAATGATGGTGATTCTAGCAGTTCCAACCTTGATGGACTATTTATTTCAAGGGAAAATACGAATAATGCTTACCGCCGATCAGGACGTATTTATAATAAATGTTTATAATGCTGTAACGCTTATTATTACAGGAGTATGTAGAATTTTTCTGATAAAAATGAATGTATCTTATATACTTGTTCAGAGTGCTTTTATTATTTTTACAGCTTGTAAGATAATCTTATTGAAGTCATACTACGACAAGAGATATAAATGGTTAAATTTGAAGGTGAATCCGGATAAAGAAGCACTAAAACAGAAAAATGCTAATTTAGTTCATCAAATAGCTGGGTTGGTGGTAAATGGAACTGATGCCATAGTAATTAGTACTTTTCTTGGCTTAAAATATGCGAGCATTTATTCTGTATATTCAATAGTTTTTTCTGCTTTATCGACTTTTATGTGGCAGTTTTCAAATTCAGCTACTCCTAGCTTTGGTCATTATATGGTTCGAAATGATGAAAAAGAGTTAAGAAAAGTATTTTTGGATTTAGCTAATGGCTTTTACATTATGACTTTTTCTGTGTATAGTGTTGCATATTTGATGATTGTTCCTTTTATTGATCTTTATACAGTGTCGGTGACAGATATTAATTATAGAATGGAATACCTTCCGTTATTTTTTGTTGTGATCGGCATTTCAAACTGTATCAGAATTCCGTCTAATAGTATTATTAATGCAGCCGGTTTTTTTGAGAAAACAAAAAATCGGGCTATTCTTGAAGCCGTGATTAACATAACGGTTTCTATAGTCTGTGTTCAATTTATAGGTATTTATGGTGTGCTAATTGGAACGATATGCTCGTTTTTATATAGAACTGTTGATATTATTCTTTTTACAAATAAATATATCATCAGAAATGTCATAAAAAAGCAGGTTGGAATGATTGTGTTGGATTTGCTGATAACTATAGTATTTATTTTATTGATTCAAAGTATAAATATTTTGAATACGAGAACGTGGATTACAATGATATTGAGTACAGGCATTTTATTATTAGCAATTTTAACGATTCTGTTATTGGTAAACTATCTTTTTAACAGAGATTATTTGGTGTCAAATATCCGGAGAGTAAAAACATTATTAAAATAGATGCGAGGTTTATAAGATGAAGATTTTTATTGTAATACAGAATATGAATATGGGAGGCGTACAGCGTGCACTGAAAAGCTTTTGTGAGGAGTTGGTTAAAAGAAATGTAGAAATCGAATTATGCATCTTAGAAAACAAAGAAAATGCACTGTTAATTTCAGAGATTCCAAAAGAGATTAAAATTAAGTTTGTGCCAAAACTCTCATCTAGGATTTGTTTGATAATGAACACTAATAAGAAAAATGTTTTTTGCAAATACGGAGTTGGAGGCATTTTCTTTAAGCTGATATTTGGGCTACTTTGGAAAATGAATTGTGAAAAGCTAGTTGCTTTGCTCCTTTTTAATAAGGTTTATAAAGAAATTAATGCGGATGTAATGTGTACTTATGATGGTAAGCCTTTTCTACCAGATGCATTTGTTCGGAATTACGGAGGGAATATTAGGAAAATTGCATGGCTGCATAACGATTATTCAATATTCAAAATTAATAAAGCGAAAACTATCAGACTATATTATTCGTTTGATAAAATATTATGTGTGAGTAAAAACGTTTTGAATAGTTTTCTGAAAGTATGTTCTGACATAAATGAAAAGGCATTGGTACTAAAAAATTGTTATTCTGTCGATAATATATTAAAGAAAAGTTTTGAGCAGTCCCCATTTGAACAAAATGGAAAATTTAAATTCTTAACAGTATGTAGGATGTATAATCAAAGCAAGCGCATAGACCGTCTTTTACAGGCTATTAGATTTGTAGTCGATAGCGGAAAAGATAATTTTGAATTCTATTTAGTTGGGGACGGTCCTGATTTGCAAACGAGTATTCAATTGAGTATAGATTTAGAAATCAGTCGTTATTGTCATTTTGAAGGGAGAAAGGAAAATCCCTATCCATATTATAGAAATGCAGATGTTTTTGTTTTGAGTTCTGATTATGAAGGAGCTCCGATAGTTGTGGATGAAGCTTTAATTTGTGGGACACCTGTCATTTCTACTGATTTTGAATCAATTTTTGAGCAAGTTGAAGATGGGGATAATGGAATTATAGTGGATAAAACCCCTGAAGCATTAGGTAAAGCCATGATATTAGTTATGTCAAATGTTGAATTGCTAAAGCGTATTAATAATAATGCAAAAAAATATATTTCTTCTAATCAAAAATCAGTAACCACATTTCTTCAGTTGATAAGCGAGAATAGGTTAATTGACTAGAACGCCATGGAAGACATAAACGAATAATGGAAATCAATAATGATAAGATCATACCCATCGGAATTCAAACGGCCTAGTAAGACTCAGAGTGTTCTGACGTCGATACTTGCCAAAAACAATACTTACTTTAATCTTGGAAACTTGAATTACTTTAGGTGTATGTTCCTAAATAGCTTATGACTTTTGCCGATATTATTAAAGAATACTAAGAATCCAAATAATGTGAACATCTTTATATGGAGATAGAATCAATGAGCAACTTAAAGCAAAAGTTATTGAACAAAACTGCAGTACTCGGGGTCGTTGGCCTGGGCTATGTGGGGCTTCCTCTTGCTGTTGAGAAGGCGAAGGCCGGGTATAAGACGATAGGGTTCGATGTACAGGCTTCCAAGGTGGAGCTGGTCAACTCAGGTAAAAACTATATCGGCGATGTTGTAAATGAAGACCTTGAGGCCATTGTCAGATCGGGCCTGCTTTCGGCGACTTCGGACTTCGGAAGAGTAGCGCAAGCGGACTGCATATGCATTTGCGTACCAACGCCGCTGGACGAGCATCAGCAGCCGGATATCAGCTATGTCAAGTCATCGGCCGAGAGTATAGTTCCGTATATGCACAGGGATATGCTGATAGTACTTGAATCCACTACTTATCCCGGAACGACTGAAGAACTGCTCAAGCCTATACTTGAATCCTCCGGCTTAAAGTGCGGTGAGGATTTCTATCTGGCGTTTTCACCCGAGCGTGTCGATCCGGGCAACCTAATTTACAAGACAAAGAACACACCCAAGGTGGTAGGCGGCGTCACACCGGAATGCACCGAGATAGCGGCAGCATTGTATGAAAGCGTGCTGCAGGCGCCGATACACAAGGTATCATCTCCTGCAATCGCAGAGATGGAGAAGATACTCGAAAATACTTACCGAAATGTAAATATAGGTCTCGTCAATGAGCTAGCGATGCTGTGCAACAGGATGGGCATCAATTTCTGGGAGGTCATCGATGCCGCCAAATCAAAACCCTACGGCTTTCAGGCTTTTTATCCGGGACCCGGACTCGGCGGCCACTGCATACCTCTCGATCCCTACTACCTCTCATGGAAAGCCCGCGAATACGGATTCCATACGTCCATGATAGAATCGTCCATGATGATCAATGATAATATGCCCGATTACTGCGTCGAAAGGGCCAGCAAGATACTGAACCGCTTCAAAAAGGCGTTGAACGGATCCAGAATTTTGGTTCTTGGAGTGGCATACAAGCAGGATATAGACGACTACCGTGAAAGCCCGGCTATAAAAGTGATCGAAGGCCTTAAAAGAGAGGGAGCGGACGTTGTCTATTTCGACCCGTATGTACCCGAGTTCCGTGAACACGGGCAGGTACACAAAGGGGAGCCCGCGCTGACGCCCGGACTGCTTGCCGATATGGACCTGGTAGTTATAACGACAGCGCATACGAATATCGATTATGCTTTTGTTCAGAAGCATGCCAGGATGATATTCGATACAAAGAATGTTATGAAAAATATTGAAAACAGAGACAACATAGAGTTGCTGTAGGGGGAATCGTTTTGAGTCTTAAATACGCGCTTATAGGCTGCGGGAGGATATCTCCCAACCATATTGCGGCAGCCTTGGAAAATAAACTTGATATCACGGCGATATGCGACATGGAAGAGTCCAAAATGGACAAATCCGTTGTTAAATTCAACCTCTCAAAAAGTATGAGGAAATATACAGACTACAAGGAAATGCTGGATAAAGAGAAACCTGAGCTCGTTGCCATTTGCACAGAGAGCGGCAGGCATGGACAGATCGCGCTCGACTGTATAGACGCCGGCTGCAATGTTATCATTGAAAAGCCCATAGCTCTGTCGCTGGCTGAAGCGGATAAAATAATCAAAAGGGCTGAAGAAAAGAAGGTCAAGGTCAGCGCCTGCCACCAGAACAGGTTCAACAAATCCATACAGAAGATTCGCGAGGCGGTCGAGGAAAAAAGGTTCGGACGTCTGCTGTACGGTACGGCGCACATAAGATGGAACAGGGGAGAGGACTACTACAGGCAGGCGCCATGGAGAGGGACCTGGGAGCAGGACGGCGGCGCGCTTATGAACCAGTGCATCCATAATATCGATCTTCTGAGATGGATGATGGGAAATGAGATAACCGAAGTCGTCGGTATGACCGACAAACTGACGCATGATTATATCGACGCCGAGGATCTCGGCATAGCCCTCGTGCGGTTTGCTAACGGGAGCTACGGTATAATCGAGGGAACAACCGACATTTATCCGAACAATCTGGAAGAAACACTCTATATATTCGGTGAAAAAGGCACGGTCAAAGCGGGCGGCAAGTCGGTCAATATCATTGAAGAGTGGCGTTTCGCAGACGGTCTGGAAGACCCTGAGGAAATTAAACGCAAATACCATGAAAATCCTCCGAATGTTTACGGCTTTGGCCACGGTCCGCTTTATGCCGACGTTATTGACGCCGTAAAAAATAACAGAAAGCCTTATGTTTCAGCAGAAGACGGCAGGCGTGCGCTTGAGCTTGTGCTAGCCATTTACAAATCGGCGGCGGAAGGCAGTAGCGTAAGGTTCCCTTTGAATAATTGCAGTACGCTGGATTTTAAGGGCAGGTTCGATAAATAGGCGGGCAGGATTTATTTGGTAAGCTATTGATACTGAAACGGAGTAACATGGAAAATATTCATTAAAGTAAATACAGGGAGCAAAGGGTATGGAATTCAGGGATCTGAAGGCACAATACAAAAGATATAAAGATGAAATAGATATGGCTATTCAAAAGGTGCTGGATAAAGCCGATTTTATCGGCGGCGCTGAAGTGAAAGCCCTTGAGGAAAGACTGGCGGGGTACGTCGGAGTCAAACACTGTATCTCGTGTGCAAACGGTACTGATGCAATGACGCTCGTCATGATGTCCTGGAATATAAAAGAGGGGGACGCGGTGTTCGTCCCGGACTTTACGTTCTTCTCAACCGGTGAGATCGTTGCCTTCAGGGGGGCAACGCCTGTATTTGTGGATGTTGACCGTGATACATTCAATATAGACACTGCCAAGCTCGAGGCTGCAGTCCAACGCGTGCTGCTGGAAGGCAAACTGATACCTAAGGTCATTATCCCTGTGGATCTGTTCGGGCTTCCGGCAAATCATCATGAGGTTGCAAGTATCGCCCGTAAGTATAACCTTATGGTATTGGAGGACGGCGCGCAGGGCTTCGGAGGCAGCATCAACGGAAGGATGGCCTGCAGCTTCGGCGACGCGGCGACAACCTCGTTCTTTCCGGCAAAGCCATTAGGCTGCTACGGCGACGGGGGCGCGATTTTCACAAATGACGATCAACTGGCACTGTTGCTGAATTCCTACAAAGTCCATGGCAAAGGTGAGAATAAGTACGACAATGTAAGGATCGGCCTCAATTCCAGGCTCGACACGGTACAAGCGGCTGTATTGAATGTTAAGCTGACTGCACTGATTGAACATGAACTCGACGACGTGAACAGGGTTTACAGCGAATATAACGAAAAGCTTAAAGATATTGTTGCGACGCCTGTCATTCCGGAAGGTTTCAGATCCAGCTTTGCACAATACACTATCAAGCTTAAGGATAGGGAACAGCGTGACAGATTGCAGCTGAAGCTGAAGGAACAGGGTATTCCTAGCATGATCTATTATGAAAAGCCAATGCACAAGCAGGTGGCATTCAGAGGGCCGGAGTTCAATGAAAAGGATTACGCCATAACCGATAAACTCTGCGACACTGTGCTATCGCTGCCGATGCATCCATATATTACGGTGGACGATATAAATAAAGTTTGCCATGGATTGCTCTCAGGTTTGGAAGTCCAGGGCAGTTGATCTCTGAATGGAAATCCGGGGCAGTTAATCTCTGAATGGAAATCCGGGGCAGTTAATCTCTGACTTGGGTTGTATCAGGAGTAAAGAAGTATTTATGATCGAAATGCTTGATGAGAAACAAAGTATGCTTATATCTTTATTGTTGGCCGGCATCCGAAATAAGCCTTTTGCTGCCGAAAATGACAGCAATGTGGATTGGCAGGCATTGATAGATGAAGCAGGCAGGCATCAGGTCATTACACTAATATACCGGCCTATGGCTGAAAATGCCGGCAGGCTGCAGATCTCTGATAAGCTTATGAATAGACTGCGCGAGAATGTCCTTTACGAAGGAATGGAGCAGGAGCGCAATTATATAGCATTCGGCAGTATACTGGCTGATTTCGCATCTGCGGGCATACCGGTAATTGTACTTAAGGGACTTGTTTTAAGGGAGCTATACCCGGATCCGGCCCTACGCACCATGCACGATTTTGATGTCCTGGTAAAACCATGTGATGTTGATAAGGCAGGCGCGCTTCTGGTGAAGAGCGGATATGAAACGGGTTTCGATAAGGGCAAACACGCCGTTTATTTCCATCCCTGTTTGCCCACTGTCGAAATACACAGATCCATGGCGCCGGCTGGTTTATATGAGAATTATACGGAATTCGAAGATCAGGCATGGGGGCATTCGGTTCCGGTAATTGTAAGCGGCGCCGGGGTATTATCCCTGGATAACCTCGACAGGATGATCTATCAACTGATACATATGGCGTCACATATGATCGGAAACGGTTTCGGCCTTAGGCAGCTGTGTGATTTCGTCCTGCTTGCCGAAGATAGCGAGGGGAAGATAGATTGTAAAGAGTTTGTTTCAGCTTTAAACAAACTTGGACTGGAAAAGTTTGCGCGGGTATTATTTGCAGTATGTCGGCGATTATTTGATCTGAAATCAACTTGCCTGTTTGCCGGAGATGTTTCTGATCTGCCGGTTGAAAGCCTGATAAAGGACATTTTCGACGGAGGAATTTTCGGGAAAAGCAATAATGATAGGATAACTGCCAACAGGATGCTTTATTATTCAGGAGGATGCAATGCAAAAACACTTCCTGAAAAGCTGCACATTTATTTGGAGCTTTTGTTCCCGAAAGCAAAAAAACTGGATGTCCGGTATGCATATGCGAAGAAATATAATTTTTTGCTTCCATTTGCCTGGATACATCGGTTTTTTTATTGCTTTATCCGCAGAGATATAGATTTCACAGAGAAACTTACAATATTCACTTCCGCCTCGCCATCCGGGATATATTCAAACCGTGGACTTTTACTGAAAAAACTTGGACTTATTGACTAAAAACTGGAACTATTATAAACTAATATCATTGGTTTCCTAAAAAATAAACAATTGAAGGTGTATCAATGGATATAAATCAAATTATCAATTTGATTTTGCGCAGATGGTGGGTTTTTGTCATTTTTGCGGTTGTTACCGGCGGAATTGCGTTTTATATGAACTATTACGTATATGCACCGGTTTATCAGGCAACAGCGACTATATTTGTAAACGATAAGGATCAGGTTGACCCGAATTACGGAATAGCCTATGATCAGATTCTGGCCAATACACAGCTCATTGCCGATTATACGGAGCTTATGAAGAGCCGTACAATAGCCGAGGGAGTTATAAAGGATCTTCAGCTTAAGGATTACGATGTAGAAACGGTGGGAAGCATGATCGATGTAAGCGCGAGGAACGAAACGCGCATCATTGAGATATCCGTAACAGATACTGATCCGAAACTGGCAATGGATATTGCAAACAGTGTTGCCAAGGTCTTTTCCAGAAAAGCCGTCGAGTTGATGAATGTATTGAATGTTAACATAATAGATACGGCTCGACTGCCCGAATACCCGATCGGACCTCAAAAGGCAAGAAATACTGCGATGGCGGTATTGGTCGCCCTTATACTTGCCGGAGGGCTGATCCTCGCGGTGGAATACCTCGATAATACCATCAAAACGTCAGATGACGTTGAAAACCGCCTTGGGTTGACCGTATTGGGCACTATTCCTGATCTTAGATTAAAATAGGGGGAACCGAAATGAGTATTAGAGAATTTGACATAGTTGATAAGCTTAATACACCCGCTGAGGAAGCTTACAAGGTGCTTCGCACGAATATACAGTTTTGTACGCTTGACGGCAATCTGAAAACGATTGCGATGACAAGCACGTTCTCAGGCGAGGGAAAGACGACAACATGCATAAATCTGGCTATAGCCGCAGCCAAGGACGGCAAAAAAGTTCTTTATGTAGACGCTGACATGCGCAAATCGATATCGATGAAAGATTTTGCACATAGGGCCAGCAGCGGGTTATCAAATTACCTTTCTCATATGGCTGATTTCCAAAGTATCGTAAAAGAAACGAATGTAAAAAATCTTTATATGGTTTCCTGCGGCGTCAAACCGCCGAATGCCGCCGAACTTTTGGGAACCCATACATTCAGGGAATTCCTGACTGAAGCGGCAGGGAAATTCGATTTTGTCATCGTCGATACACCGCCACTCGGAAGCGTAATAGACTGTGCTATCATAGCCAATCAGACGGATGGAGTGGTTCTGGTCGTCAAAAGGAAAACAGTTGACTTCCGTAAGATATTGCGGGTAAAACAGCAGTTGGAAAAGGCGAATGCCAGGATACTGGGCGTCGTTCTTAACAAGATAGAAAAGAGCGACTATCAGACGTATTACAAATATTACAATTATCATTCCGGCGGCGAATCCGAAGTCAAAAGATTTAAAAAGAAGAAGCAAAAGTTCTGATTTTGCCATCTTCCAGCATCAATATCCTGTCGCACATCTCGGCGGCGGATATCCTGTGAGTGACCACTATGCATGTCCTTGCAGGGTTCTGGGATTTGATGCTTTTCAATATTTCTTTTTCCGCCCTGACATCAAGTGAAGAAGTGGCTTCATCGAGCAGCAATATAGGCGTTTTATTAAGCAGGGCCCTGGCAATTGCGATCCTCTGTGCCTGTCCTTCGGAAAGTCCTGTCCCGCGTTCTCCTATTTCAGTGTTCAGGCCGTCATCGAGTTTCTTGATAAATGACAATGCTTCAGCACTGCAGGCCGCAGCCTCAAGCTCGGCGTCGGAGGCGTTTTCGTCGCCCGAACGCATATTGTCCGCTATTGTTCCCGAAAACAAAGTATTGCCCTGGGGTACATACGATATAAGGGTTCGGCCTGAAGCTTCGGCTGTTATAGCTGCACCGTCTTCATCTTTAAGATATATATGACCGCCGTCAGGTTCCAGGAGCGCCATTATCAGTCTTAAAACAGTTGTTTTGCCTTCGCCCGAGGGTCCCATCAGACATACCATTTCTCCGGGTTTAATTTCAAATGAGATATCCTTAAGTATCGGTTTATCATTATCATACCCGAAACTGACATTTTCGAGCTTTATGCCGCATTTATCCCATTTGGGCGCTGTACCTTCGTAGTTTTCCTGCCTGAGTGCTTCGATCTCGATAAGTCTTTTAGCCGATGCCGCACATGAAATTACCTGCGGGAATGCGCCGGCAAGCCCGGAAAATGGCGATTGTACATTTCCGACCAACTGGAGGAAGGCTACAAGGGTGCCGAAGGTGATCATACCTTCAGTGAGTCTGTACGTGCCCCAGCCGAATGCAAGAAAATATCCGGCCCAGTATCCCAATGACAGCAGTATGTTTGAAAATATGCTTAGTTTATTCCTTTGCACCACAAGTTTAAGCTTATCATTCTGCAGTTTGCAGACGGTTGACAGACTTCTCTTTTCGAGCCGGAATGCCTTTATAACTATGATGTTCTGAAGTGCTTCATGTATAAATCCTCTGGATATGGCTTCGGCTTCCTGCGCCTCCCCGTAAAGTATTCCTATTTTTTTCGTGTAGAATCTGCCCAGGAGGACAGAGACAGGCCCCAGTAAAAATGCCAGTACGGCAAGTATCGGATCGAAAATGAACAGAGATATAAAAGAAGTAACCAACAATATCGAAAGCGATATAACGGAGGGCAAGGTCGACATGACAGTGTTTACTACTATATCGACGTCGCTTGTCAAACGGGTCATGATATCATCGCTGTGATATCTGGAAATGTTCAGCCACTTGGTGCGCGATATCAGCCCGAACAGGTTTTCACACATGGAGTTTGACAAGGACTCGGATGAACGTATTGTCAGGTATGAATTCCAGGCTGTGATTACTATATCCAGAATGACGAGTGCTATGATCATAACTGCCGGTCTGATAATACTGCCGTTTCTCAGATCTGAAGCGGCATCTATAAGACCTTTCGACGCAAAAGCCATACCTACTTCCACCAGAGATAAAGCGGCGCCGCATAAAATAATCATGATTATTGGGAATAAATATGGCTTGATTTGACGAAGCAACCATTTGGCGGCAAATATACTATTCTTCAATTCACTTTATCTCCATTTATAGTTTTTCTGCCTGATGCGGTAAAGTGGTAGTAAAATCTTAAAAGTATCGGTCTGACAGGAAACAGCAATAACCAGACATGTGATAACAGCCTCCAGAAGAGGTTGTCGCATTTTATCTGTCTGTTATCGCGCCAGATACTGATGACCTTTGCTGCAAGCTGGTCGGGTCTGATCGGCCCTTCAGTCCAGCATTGGGAATCCCCGTTGATGTATATCCCGGCGCTGCTGATTTTTATTACCCTGTGAAGTACATATTCACTGCTATCCCTGACTACCAGGACGATATCTCCTTTATGCAGCTCCTTGGCGCCGGTTGCCGATAGCTCGACAAAATCCCGTTCATGCCTGAGAAAGGGCAGCATGCTCATCCCTGTGACTCTTATTTTCGCAGTGCCGTTATGGTCGAATATTTCCCTGACTATAGGAAAAAGCTCGTTCGATTTGACAGTTACTATTTCACGCATTCATGCACCAATTCCACAGCTCCCTTGTCCGGTCTGCATTTTAGCAGATAAATGGGAACACGATTCAGAATTTTTTCGATAGTAGTTATTGCCGTTTCCATCATATTATCGTCAAAATATGGTAAAAAGCAACGTGGGAGCAGCAAGGAAACGGAGTTTGCAGGATCAAGACGCCTTATGCTGTTTTCAGGAGCCTGTTCCAGAATTATTATTGCGGACAGTAAAGCTTCCTTATTTGCAAATACGGGCGTCAGTCCGCTCCAGGGCGTTCCACAGGCCGCAGGGCCTTCTTTTGTCAGTTTTATCGCCGGTCGGTCACCGTTTAAGATCTCAGCGCCCATATAGCTTTTCCATAGCTCTGCCTGTGTGGATTTTCCTGTCCCGGAAGGCGCTGTGAAAAGTATGCCTCTCTCCTGCCATTTGACTGCCGAAGCATGTATAACTATCCCTTCTCTCAGCAGTATCAGGTTACGGAACAATAATTCCATAAAAGCTTTTATGGTGGATCTGATTTGGACCTTATCCCCGGACGTTAATTGTATGGAGGCCGAAGACCAGTCATTGTCAACTGTCAGAAGGGCAGCGGCATTTGATTCATATTTTCCGAAAAAAACCTCATAACCGTTTGATGACTTTGATCTGCACCACTTTATATCGCCGTCAAGGAGTAGTTCGGTATCAGGCAGAGTTATATTTTCGTTCCTGTATATTTTTACCTTCAAATCCGGGTTATTTTCATTGTCCGTTTTGAAGGTCCTGAATTCGTTTAGTATATAGTGATATTTACATTCAATTTGTATTTTTGCACCCGCTACATTCAATGTCAGCATTATTGCGGAAAGACCCCTTTTCATACATACAGGCTGCATAACGTTATAAGCTATGCAGCCTGAAGCAGAGTTTTAGCTTTGACTGTTGCGATGACATGTGTGAGATATTTTTCTCCAACCATGCCGGCCAAACTCGTACGAATACCAGGTCTGTCCTTCAACGCATTTTCCTGTAACAGTGCAGCGGCATGCAAGCCTTTCTTCAGGTCTGAGCTCTACATACTCGAATGTCGGTTTCATGTACTTTTTCAAAAAGTTCACCCCCCCAGATCGCTTTTCTCGGATAACAATGCGATATCGCACAAATATTGTGCAGGTTTATCGAAATAGCCGGTTTCATTTTTAAGTCTGGCAGGACATGCCTTACAGTAATCCCTGAGCTGGCATTCCATACATTCTTTGCATTTCGGCACGGCTAAAACTTTCTTTTGAAGCTGCTTCCAGCAGTGTACAAATGAGCCATCCGATATTGCTGCATACGGGCTGACACAATCTCCGCAGGGAAGCATTCTGCCGTCCCATGCCAGCCAGAAGGAGCATTTCCCTGATGCGCACCCGAAAGCCGTATCCTCTTCGATCTCATAAACGTCTGTAGCGTTCTGTTTTTCAGGATCAAAAACTATTTTGGGTTTACCGTATTTTTTATCAAAATGATCCTTCACATGACACATGTACTCTACAGACTCCGACGGAGACAATCTTTCGCCGACAGGGTCGGTGCCCGAGCCTTCGCGCCTCGGCTGTATGTAATCAACTACGGCAAATTCCAGTCCCTTTTCATCGGCAAAGCCGGCAAGCGCATCAAAGTCACCGGCGTTTTCCCTTATGGCGGTGGTCCTGAGGTTTACCGAGATCCCTTCGCGCAATAACAGGTCGATCCCTTCGACAGCTTTTCTGTACCCGCCTTCATATCCGCAAATTTTGCCGTACATTTCGGGAGAGGCGCCGTACAATGTCACATCCACCTTTGCCGGAGGGTTGCCGCCGAGCCATTTGGCGATCTCAAGCGTGACCAGTGTTGCATTTGTTGCGATCTGAATAAAAAAGCCCATCCTGGATAGGGCTTCATAGATCTCTCTGAAGTCCTGCCTGACTAAAACTTCGCCTCCGGTCAGAAGCAGATGCAGCATTCCTGCGTCCCTGGCTTCTTCGCCGATCCTAATCCATTCCTTGGCGGGCAGTTCTTTAGAGAGAGCGATTTCATCATTTGTATTTTGACGGATGTAACACATCTTGCACTGAAGATTGCAGCGCGGTGTCAATTCGAAGGTCCCCATAAATGGTACGCGGTTTTTAACCGCATGCCTTGTGAGCATTTCATTTGTGTCATTCCAGGAGTTACTCATTACTCTAACAACCCCCGAGACTTGATTGAATTCACAAATTCCTGCACATCAGCTCTGGCGGTCGGTTCGTCGATTATATATTCATCCAGCAGAGAGGATATCAGTTCGTCGATTTCCGCTCCGTCCTGGAGTTTTTTCCACAGTAAGGCTCCGCTTTCGTTCAGAGTCATCATACCATTGAATTCAACGACTTTTTTCCCAAGAGGGACGACCACCCAAGATCCAGCTATATCGCGAAGTATAAAACCTTCTTTTATCTTCATCAGTGACCTCTTGTAGTAATTTCCTGCCAATAAGAATATAAGTATGTCTCAAGTATGTTAGTATTTTACATCACATATTGACAAGATGCAACTACATTATTATGATAATTTTGATAGTCTGCAAATTTTTGGTACCGTTAGCTTATATATGGTGCCGGAAAGGTTATAAATGAAAAAAACAGCAATTTTCGGGATCATTGTTCTGATTTCTGTTTCGCCGCTATTCCGCGGCCTTTATTTCAGTTACGACACATACGCATTCCTTGCTGTCCTGGCTTTGTTTTCCGTACTGTATCTGACGACCAAATCGGTGCGGAATGAGCCTTTGCATTTGAACAAGCCCCTCGTCCTGTGTGAAATAGTTTTGCTGTGTGCCGCGTCGCTGAGCTTTTT